>NZ_CM001974.1:3073663-3089089 GCF_000406105.1 Dickeya chrysanthemi NCPPB 402
GGGGGGACAGGTCATCGCAGTAGAAACCGAGCGCCGCCTGAAAACCAAAGCCCGCTACCAGTCGATTATCGCCAGCCACTTACTGGCCCGTACCCACAAGCACTGGATGTACGTTTTCTATATCGTGCCGGACCCGCAGAAAAAACGCGCTCTTGAACTACTGTTCGCCAGCATCAAACATGTCATCGTTAACCATCAACCTATCCCGCTGGAAGTGCGACATCGGAATGTTTTTCGCATTTATACGCTTGCCGAACTACAACAACTTGACCTAGAAAACAATTCCTACTCAGGATGAAATTGCTATTAAGTATGAGAAATGGACGTTTTGTTGTGTTCATAGCTGTGGGAGCTACTGGGTCACAGAGGTCAAAGCTAAATAGTTATTTAGCTCTCTGGTGTTCAGCGATTCTCAGTTATTGTTCAATAAAACCCTTCAGTTTTTTGTTACGGATCGTAGACTATTTTTATTTCTTAATGCTAGGCATAAAAAACCGCTGATTAAAGCGAGGGTAAATATTATTGAGTAATTAAGTGCGGAAATTAAAAAGTTAATTCTCATTTAAACTTTAAAAGTCACTCCTCACTATTGTAATGCTTGAAATAATCTTTTTCTTTTTTACTAAAATCATCATCTACCTTAAGTAGTTTAAGCATAGCCTCCTTTTCTGCATTTTTCTTCCGTCTAACTATGATAGCTGCTTTTAACTCTGATAGCGAGACATCAAAATCACGAAGAGAAATAGATGATAAAAGAGCAACAAATAAAAATGAAACAGACAAAGCCCCCAAATAACGTGAGTGAACAACATCATCCTTGATTACATTGAATAAAAATATAACAGCGCCACTGAGTATGTAAAAAATCATCCATAACCATATCTTTTTAATAAATGAAGATATATTTCCACTTAACCTACCAGTCTCAACAGAGTTCAATCCATCACTATCAATTAATTTTTCGAACCGACTTTTCAAACTCCATGCATAGGTAATTAGAGGAGTTAAAACCCCTCCACTAACGAGCAATTGTAACCAGCCATTCAGATTCTCTATTCTTTCCGGCTCTGAGAAATAAAAAAATGAGCAAAAAAAGATAAAGAGAAAAAGAATAGCCCTAAAAATATTACTCAGCTTCAGCATCTAATTCGCCCAACTGGATCTGTTCAATCAACCACTCGCGAATTTTTATATATAACTCCTCAGGATCAGCTATGCCGTTAATAAACTTCAATTTTATTTTTCTGCTAATGATTAAGTTATCGCCTTTTATCTTTCCAACTTTATCGAGTGTTAACTCAACATCCTCTGGATGGCTATGTCTAAGTGCCTGGCTGATATTGTTAATTATTACCTGAGATGTTTTTTTTGCTTTGTAATTATAGCTAATCTCCACAGAAACATTAATATTACCTTTATCTATTGCATCTCCAGAAAATATTTCATCTGTGAGCCCATAATTTTCACGCTCCCTATCTGTAAATAGCACTTTAATAATATCAAGCCCCATTCCCTTTGGTGTTACTTTGATATAATTAGCTTTAATCGTTTCAGACGTTACTAAGGCTCTTGCACTTTCAATAGGGGTATTCCCTAAAGTATCAACTAACGGAGTACCAATCCTGACCTTCTTTATATTATTATTCATTATTTTTTCTCTTTTGCTGTTTAGGTAATTCAGCATTGAGCATTACAGAACCTTTGTTAATTACGCCAGCTGCCTTTAATAACCATGTGATATATTTTTCAAGCTCTCTTGTTCTAAGTATAGGGGATTGAATCAAAACAACATGGTTTTTTAAAAATGCCATATGCATTATGGAATCTAAAAACTCACGTCTTTTACCATCATCTGATGCCGGCGGAGCTATTTGATCGATCGATAAAAATGAAGCATTCTCATCAATTGTTATAATGCTCTTATTGGTGCCATCGCTATAGCGAACTAACTCGTTGAAAAGTATATTCCATCTTTCAATTTTATTGTTCATGAATTGGCGTGCCTGTTGGACATCGCCATCTTCACCGTCATGACTATCTACGCTTACAGTTTGATAGCGATCCTTAACAGCCGATAGGCGGCTTAGGGCTGTAGCCACCATCTCTTGCAGCGTCTGATCGACGTTTTCGCCAACCACTTTCCCGATACGATAATGAAGAGTCTTGTCTTTGTATTCAATGACGGGTTCTTTAATTGCTGTGATTTTTTGAGACATGAATAAAATCCTTGTTTTTTTTTAAACAAGTTACTACATATGGAGAAAATCACAACTAAACCCACACCATTAATACCCACAACCAACGTTTATCTCACTTATTACCATCTCGTTTTTGCACATATTGCGCATATTTATCAACAATCCTCCCCACACAGCACTATCTTCTGAGAGGTCTCGAGTTTCGGACCTCACCTAATGCCATAGTGTCGTCCCTCCAGTTTTTAGCACCTTCGCAATAACTTTTCCATGTGTATGCATACAGTATTTTTTATTGGGTATATTTGTCAACTCTTTTCATTCTGCGCCTACGAGGAGTTACTGTGACCTGCCCCCAGTATTAGATACAACGATCAGTTAGTAATATCGGTTTGTTTACCTTCTAATTTTCCATTTCTCCAGCTTGCTGCAAATTCAGACGGCGTCTGGTAATTCAGCGATGAATGAGGTCTGGACTCGTTATAGTCCTGCCGCCAGTCATTAATGATTTTCCGGGCATGAAGAATATCGCTGAACCAGTGTTCATTCAGGCATTCATCCCGAAAGCGACCGTTGAAACTCTCAATAAATCCGTTCTGCGTTGGCTTACCTGGCTGGATAAGTCGCAACTCCACACCATGCTCAAAGGCCCATTGATCGAGCGCACGGCAGGTAAATTCCGGGCCCTGATCGGTTCTTATTGTCGCCGGATAGCCACGAAAGAGCGCGATGCTGTCCAGAATACGCGTGACCTGAACGCCTGAAATACCGAAAGCAGCAGTGATCGTCAGACACTCCTTCGTGAAATCATCCACACAAGTCAGGCACTTAATCCGGCGGCCGCTGGCAAGTGCATCCATGACAAAATCCATCGACCATGTCAGGTTCGGCGCATCCGGGCGAAGAAGCGGAAGCCGCTCAGTCGCCAGACCCTTACGGCGCTGTCTGCGTTTTACGCCCAGGCCATTGAGATGATAGATGCGGTAGACCCGTTTGTGGTTAACGCAAAGGCCTTCACGACGCAGAAGCTGCCAGATACGCCGGTAACCGAAACGTCGGCGTTCCATTGCCAGTTCGGTGATACGTGCAGACAGATACGCATCAGTAGCCGGGCGGTGCGCATCATAACGGCAGGTCGACAGGGACAAACCTGTCAGCCTGCAGGCACGCCGTTGCGACAGACCTGTCGCTTTGCACATCACTGTCACGGCTTCCCGCTTCTGGTCTGTCGTCAGTACTTTCGGCCCAAAGCCACCTGTAGTGCCTCTTTATCCAGCATGGCTTCGGCGAGCAGCTTCTTGAGGCGGGCGTTCTCTTCTTCAAGTGACTTAAGCCTTTTTACTTCAGGTACTTCCATGCCACCAAACTTCTTACGCCACGTATAAAACGTGGCGTCGGAGATGGCGTACTTACGGCAAAGTTCGCGGGCGGAAACACCCGCCTCGGCTTCGCGAAGAATATTGATGATCTGTTCGTCGGAAAAACGCTTCTTCATGGGGTTGTCCTCATGTTGCTGATGAAGACATTACTAACATCGTCGTGTGTTAATCAATGGGGAGCAGGTCAGGTCAATTCCGATAATTTGTTCCATGGGACACCTCTTCATTTTGCTGTTGGTTTGCACTTACAGCATGGTTCACTGAAGCCAGTATAGAGAGGTGTCCATTTCATTATCGCACATTGATGCTTCACCTCTCACTGTGCTAGGCCCATGCTAACGGGGCACCACATCCCGCAAGTGTAGTGGTAATATGAGAAACTATTTAGGAGAGCAAAAAGACTACTGACGCCTTCAGGATTCTTAACGATACAACTCAAGAGTGTTTCTGATAGTTGTTGCAATGAGTGAGCAGTGATTTGCACTCACGCCGTGACACTTCAGGCTAATTTCAAACAGATGGAATTGTCTGATATATCATTCTAAGACTTTGAATTATCTTTTGAAACTGGCTGAAACGTGTTCTAAGGAAATCAGTGGATATCACTTATAGTCGTGACTATGACTGTCTGGCGGCGGCACGCCTCGGCCAGACCAAATTCTGGGGTAAATTTTTTCATCCGGCCCATCTCCCTCATAAAGAGTTGATCTCTAGGCTTTCCGAAGCTATTTTATAAGAAAAATAGTCATTTAAGTTCAGATAAAAAGATCATAGTCATCGTGAGAACAGACCGTATTATTCAAAATGCCATAGCAAAATTTACATATAAATACCAAAAAAATCAACACTCGATGGCCAGATATAGTCTTCAGCGAAGAAACTGCCATTTATAATTGAAAATAATCTCTGTGTCATAAAAAATACTACTTTTCAATCCTATACAGGGGCTTTGCATGAAGAGCATATCATTGCCACCGTACGCACCGACATTGATCGAATCAACTCGTGCGATTGGTTATACATTAGAAGCAGCAATGGCTGATATTATTGACAACAGTATTTCAGCACAGGCTTCATGTATTGATATTTTTTTCTTCCCTACAGGAAATTCATATATAGCCACAATAGACGATGGTTGTGGAATGAATGCGAAAGAGCTTAACACTGCAATGCGTTATGGTAGCCAAAATCCTAATGCAAAACGTACTGAAAATGATTTAGGACGTTTTGGCCTTGGTTTAAAAACGGCATCACTTTCTCAATGTCGAACCCTAACAGTGGTCAGCAAGCAACGGGAAAGTATTGAGGCAAGACGTTGGGATATTGACCATGTCATTACAACCCAAGATTGGTCACTTTTAATTCTTGAGTCAGATGATGAAATAAATAAAATTCCACGTATTGAAAAGTTGAAAGAAATAGAATCTGGCACTCTCGTTGTATGGCAAAATCTTGATAGACTTAAAGTTGGAGAGATTGATTTTGAACGTGCTATGGGAAAAAAAATGGATGATATGCGAAAACATCTTTCCTTGGTTTTTCACCGCTATATTAGTGGAGAGCCAGGCCTTAAAAAAATACAATTAAGAATGAATAATTTTCCGATTAATCCTGCGGATCCATTTCTTTCTCAACGAAACACACAGATCATGTCAGATGAATCAATACTATGCGAAGGTTCAAAAATCATTATACGTCCATATATACTCCCACATGCCTCTGATCTAAAAAATAATGAGATAGAAGCTCTTGGCGGGAAAGATGGTCTCAGAAAAAGTCAAGGGTTCTATGTTTATAGAAATAAGCGACTTCTTATTTGGGGCACTTGGTTTCGTATGATGCGTCAGGGCGAATGCTCTAAGTTAGCTCGAGTACAAATTGATATCCCCAACGAGCTAGACAACCTTTGGACACTTGATATCAAGAAATCAACGGCCATCCCGCCAGAAATAGTCTGTAATAGACTAACGCCTATTATTCAAGGTCTTGCAGAGAAAAGTAAAAGGACATGGGAATTTCGTGGAAAACGGGAAACTCATGACTCAATTGTACATATCTGGCATCGATTTAAAGGAAAAGATGGGGGCGTATATTACAATATAAACCGCGATCATCCTTTAATTAAAACATTTTCTGATACAATACCTCAAATCAAACGGAACCTTGAAAATCTACTCAAATCCATTGAGGTAGGGATACCATTCAATCAACTATATCTAGACTTAACGTCTGAGAAAAAAATCAAGAATGATATAGATATTACTGATAAAGAAATTGAATTGATGCTGCATGGATTGTTAGAACAAATTTCTACAAAGGCAGGAAAAAATGACATGCTAGATCAACTCGCAATTACAGATCCTTTTATAAATTACCCACAGATTATTAATCGCTACAAGGGAGATAACTCAAATGGTAGCAACTAATATAGAACAACTGGAAGGTATGATATCTTCCAGCACTAATAAAGAATACCCTGACTATCCTCCAACCGAAGTTCAATTCGATAATATTGCGGGGAAAATACGTCAATTACTTGAGCCTCTATATCCTGTCACTGATGATGAATTCGAAAAAATTAAGCGAAGACTTAAAGAAAAAATTGTTGTGAAGATGGATTCAGGTATAGCTATTACCGGTAAAAAACATCATCATAAGTCGTGGCTTCCTGCTCGGAGAGCTGATTTAGATTTTTACTTCTGGAAACGATACAAAACGTATCTCGAAGAAGCTAAAGGATGGAATTCACGTGTTACCGGTAGCCTAGATCGGGTATCTGATGAAATTGTTGACTTACTTGGTGATCCTAAAAGCAGTGGAGCATTTCAAAGAAGAGGTCTAGTGTTAGGAGATGTACAGTCAGGAAAAACAGCCAACTACACTGCTATATGTAATAAAGCTGCAGATACTGGATATAATGTAATAATTATTCTTGCTGGTACAATGGAGAATCTTCGTCAGCAAACGCAGGAACGTCTTGATGCAGAATTTTCAGGAAGGAAGAGTGAATATCTTTTAAATCCGAAGAGAGATATTGAGAATATTCCTGTTGGTGTCGGTAAATATGGACATGAAAAAAGGATAGAATCATTTACTTCAGTTATAAAGGATTTTGATAAAAATATATTACGTCAATTAAGTCTTTCATTACAAAGCGTAAACAACACTGTTGTTTTTGTGATTAAGAAAAACAAGAGTATCCTCAACAATCTTATCCGATGGTTAAAAAGTAATAATACTGATGCAAGGGGAGAAATCAATAAGTCCTTACTTCTAATTGATGATGAAGCTGATAATGCATCCGTAAATACAAACGATTCTGAAAAAGATCCGACAGCTATAAATAAAGCAATACGTAGCTTGCTGAAATTGTTCAGCCAGGCATCTTACATTGGTATTACGGCAACGCCCTATGCAAATATATTCATTGATCCTGAAAGTGCGGATGAAATGACAGGTGATGACTTGTTCCCTCGTGATTTTATTTATACTCTTTCACCACCAACTAACTATATTGGTGCAGAAGATATATTTGGAGGTGATGAATATTCCCCAGCAAAATATAACGAGGCTCTTGTGCCAATTTACTCTTCAGAAATGAATTCATTTTTTCCATTCAATCATAAGAAAGAGCATCTTGTTACAGAGTTACCGCCTAGTATGATAGAAGCAATAGCATATTTTTTACTGACTACTGCTATTCGCGATATCAGAGGTGATGCTAATAAGCATCACTCTATGATGATACACACTAGCCGTTTCACAAATGTTCAAAATCAAATCCGTGATTTAGCTAGTGAATGGATAATACAAATACGCTCAGACTTACAAAACTATGCTAGTTTATCAGAAAGAGAAAGTGATAACATTCCCAACATTGCCTATCTAAAAGCTGTTTGGGTAAAATACGAGTTTGCCATTAAAGCCGATAAATCTAGTAGCCCGATGCCATGGTATCAATTCTTAACACAGTATCTTTACAGAGCTGTTGCACCAATTGATGTAAGAGCCGTTAACCAAAAAAGTGGATCAACCAGTCTTGATTATTTCAATCATAAAGATGATGGACTGCGTGTTATAGCCGTTGGTGGAAACAGTTTATCTAGGGGACTAACACTTGAAGGATTATGTGTTAGTTACTTTTATCGTCGCTCTATTATGTATGATACATTGCTGCAAATGGGAAGATGGTTTGGATATCGTCCTAATTATGATGATTTATTTAAAATTTGGATTAGCTCAGAAGCAATTGATTGGTATGGCTATATAACTGCGGCCGCTGAAGAACTAAAACTTGAAGTTGCTCGTATGAAAAATGCAAACCTTACACCGATGGATTTTGGTTTAAAGGTTCGCCAAGACCCTACATCTCTAATAGTTACAGCAAAAAACAAAATGAGAGCTGCAACATATGTCAAGCGGCCCATTACAGTGTCAGGGCGACTGCTTGAAACTCCCCGTTTGAAAGCCGATACAAAATCCCTAAATTTAAACGAGGAAACTTTTAAAGATTTTGTTAATCGGTTATCCGATATTGGTGTGAGAGTTGAACGAAAGGATGAGAAATTTTTCTGGGGAAAAGTTCACAAAGATGAGATAGAACAATTACTTAGAGATTTTAAAACACACCCTTGGCAACTTAACTTTCAAGGTGTTGCACTTGCCGATTCTATAAAAGATGATTCGAATATAGGTAATTGGGATGTTTATATAGCGCAAGGAAGTGGAATTAAAGGCTATGCTCTCAGTTGTGGTGATGACATAATTGAAATTATGCCAGAATCTCGTACCGTTAAGGCTGCTGGCACCCAGATTTGCATTAGCGGAACAAAAGTACGAGTAGGAGCTGGTGGTGCGACAAAAGTTGGCTTAAACGATGAACAAAAGAAAGCAGCCGAAAAAAAATTCAGGATGGAAAATCCGAAAGCACATCATATTCCTGATAAAGCATATCTTTGCATACCACGAAACCCTATTTTAATCCTTCATGTGATTGAAGTTGATAGAACACGTAGTCAAATTGAAGATAATATAAAAGTCCCTGATCACCTTTTTGCTTTGGGAATAGGGATCCCAGCAAATGGTGAGGAAAAAACAGCGAATTATATGGTCAACCCAATTGAGCTTCGTGGCTACAATGACTTCATTGAAGATGAAGGAGATGATGAATGGAATTGACTCCTGAAATACTCCTTCAACAATGGGAAGATATTGATTATAAGGATGGAGGGTTTTTACAGATTAATATCCAGCACCATCTTGAATGGCATATTGGATATCAATCAATTAGTCAGCGAACTTTACTATTATTGTGTAATATGGATATCAATGCTATCGAATCTTCGAAGTCAATGCTTGTAAGCCGTCGTCGTCGAGAAATAGATAACCGCTGGATATTAACATTTGAGCTATTGAGAAATGCACAACAGGATGTTTTCGCAATTCTTTGCTGTGACATTATAGAGAATTCGCGTTTAGCGACAGACGAAAAGGAAGCTCTAACTTTGGTCATAAGTCGTTACAGGCAGTGGACCAAGCTACTTGAGTCGCAAGAAAAAGGGGTAATGGATGAGCATATGCGCAAAGGATTTTTAGGTGAACTACTCTTTTTGGAACAATACATGGAGGGTTGTAATTCTAAGCTATATGCTATTAAAGGTTGGTCAGGTCCAGAAGCTACAGACCAAGATTTTATGTATCCAGAAGGATGGTATGAAATTAAGGCCGTTGGAATTTCAGCATCAAGTGTTACTATTTCATCATTAGAGCAATTAGATTGTAATGAAATAGGAGAGCCCGTGATTATGAGAATTGATAAAGTTGCTTCAAGTAGAATTGATGCAATTTCTCTGAATGATGTTGTTTATCGGATCAGAAAAAAATCATCATATCATACAGAAGCACTAGAAACATTTCAACAAAAGCTTACTTCCTATGGATATATAGATTTACAAGAATATTCAGAGACAAAATACCATTTCTCAAAAATGCAGAGATATATTGTCAATGACTCCTTTCCAAGGATTATAAAAAACAACGTGCCAAATGAAGTAGTTTCTTTAAATTACGCATTAAGTCTGCCTTCTTTGGATAAATGGTTAAAAGGATGAGATATGGACGCACAGGATTTTAAAAAAGACTTTTTGGAAGAGGTAAAAGTCAATGCATCGGTGACAGGGGATGGATCCTGTGCGTCTTTTGTATCTGCTTTTGCTCATTACCTACAAGAAGCTGAATTTTTGCTAGATTTTACTGCATCTTATTTCGAAGGTACTGGTAAATATAATAAAAAATTTCGCGTTGACGGTTATGCATATGATGAATTCGACAAAACAATGAATCTTATAATTGCAGATTATGATGGTTCTGGAAGTGAACGAATATTATCGAGAAAGCAAGCAAAAAAATTGCAAAATCGTCTGCTAAATTTCGTACACGAAACAAAAAATACTTCTATTCATCATAGGTTAGAAATGAGTAGACCATGCTGGGATCTAGTAGACTTGATAAAGGAAAAAAGGTTTGAGGTACAAAAGTATCGCTTTCTTATTTTTTCAAACTCAATCATCAGTACAAATATTGTCAATCTGGAGTCAGAAGACATCGATGATATACCCACTGAATGTCAAATATGGAGTATTGAACGTTTATTTAAAATGTGTGGTTCTGATTCAGGAAGACATGTTGTTGAAATTGATTTCAAAGAGTATACACCTAATGGCATTCCTTATTTAAATGCCAGTGAAACAATAACAAAAGATTTCAAAAGTTATCTCTGTATTATTCCAGGGTCTGTCTTGGCTGATATCTATGACAAATATGGCAGTTTACTTTTAGAGGGAAATATCCGTTCATTCCTATCTACTAAGGTTGCAGTTAATAAAAAAATTCGTACAACTATCATTGAATCTCCTGAAAGATTTTTTGCCTATAATAATGGTATTTCGGCAACTGCGATGAATGTGTCGACTGAGTTTACTCCTGATGGTCAACGACTTATAGCAGCGAAAGACTTTCAGATAATAAATGGAGGACAAACGACAGCCTCTTTATCAAATACAAGGTATAAAGATAAGTACGATCTAAGTTCAATTTTCGTACAAATGAAGCTTACCGTTATTGAAAAAATTCCTGAAGAAGATGCAACAAAGCTTATTCAAGATATATCACGCTCATCTAACAGTCAAAATAAGGTAAGCGATGCTGATTTTTTTTCAACACACCCATTTCATGTGTGCATGGAAAGATGCTCTCAACAACTATACGCAAGAGCAATCAATGGCTCTCAATTTGACACTAAATGGTTCTATGAACGAACACGAGGACAGTATCTTCAAAAGCAGATGCGCTTAACTCGAGCCGAGAAGAAAAAATTTCTTTTACAAAACCCTAAAAATCAATTAATTACTAAGACCGACCTTGCAAAGGTGAGAAATACTTGGGCTGGTTTTCCACATATTGTAAGCCGTGGTGCACAAACTAATTTCACAGATTTTGCGGATAAAACAACTAAAGAGTGGAGTAAACAAAAAGAGCTATTACAATTCGGGGATAAATACTTTCAAGAAACTATCGCACTAATGTTAATGTTTAAATATATGGAAAGAATGATACCGCATCAATCATGGTATTCACAAGGATATCGCGCCAACATTATAACATACACGATTGCCTTACTGCATAAGTTGATAATAAAAAAATTTAAAACCCAAGATTTGGATTTAATTTCTATATGGACACGACAGACCGTACCTAATGCAGTCCAAGAAGCATTAACAGAATTGTCTGAAAAGGTCTATTATAAGCTAACAGATCATTCACGCAGTGTAGAAAATGTTACTCAGTGGTGTAAACGTGAAGATTGCTGGGATAGTGTTCAGAGTATTTCCTATAATATTTCAGACCAAATAGAAAACTGCTTAAGCGAACAGTATGAAAAAAATCTTACAGACTGAAATGGTCAAATTAGCTGACATATAATGCTGGATTCATTATAAGTACATTGAAAATTCAGAAAAAAAATGCGAGAATATGATGTTATATCCCGTGCTTGGGGTGTGTTTTTACGTACGCTATGCTCTTTGAACATTGAGATACAAGCCTTAAATATATATATTTCAAAGAGTTAAAGATATAAGGGAAGATGGACTCAAACAATGAGCGAACAGGTTAAGTTAAAATCGAAATATAGTATAGTAGATTTGTTCGCTGGTGCCGGCGGGCTCAGCTATGGTTTTCTTCAGACAGAACGATTCTCGATCAAAGCTGCTTTCGAATTGAACTCTAGTGCCCGGCAGACATATCAACGAAATCACGGTGATAATGTTGCTATGTATAGCGATGTTGAACATGCACTTTCAGATACAATAAAAGCAGAACTTGGGCAGGTTGATGTAGTGATTGGTGGACCGCCTTGTCAAGGGTTTTCAAGTGCTAATCGCCAAAAAAATCATGCAGTTAGCCAAAATAACTCACTTGTCAAAAAGTTTATTCAGGCTGTCCTTAATTTAAATCCGAAGGCTTTTGTAATGGAAAATGTAAGCCTACTCCAATCAAAAGTTCACCGTTTCTACGTAGATGAGAAAGATAACGATATAATCAAAAAATACAGCATCGAAACAATACCAGCTGAAATTCAACTTCTAGACAAGCCGTTTATATTTGAAGGCGTTATTAATATTGTTAGCAACAAAATTAGCTTAGAAGAGTATTTATGGAATGAAAAAAATTATTTCGTTCTTAATGTTGTATATAAATTTAGAAATAACGAAAACAAACTAAAAACCACCCTAGAGAAACATAAAAAGAGATTACTTTCTCTTGCGGAAAAACTTATTTTAAAACATAAAGACAAACCAAACGATCCTATTACGCATTATAATTACCTTGCAGGGATAGTTATCACTCAGTATTTCAATAGTATTCAAACAAATAAAAGCACCGTTCACTTATGCAATACAATTGAACCAGTAATTATGATTCAAAGGATGCTTTCTAAAGCTATGGAGATTCATAACAACAATATAGATGTAAAAGAATACACTATAAAAAATGGATTAGTTGCAAATGTTATGTCTATGGCCGTAGTTGATTATGTTGAGTCAATACTTGGTGCTGAAGACAACGGTTATAATATTACAAAAGGTGTTTTGTCAGCGGTCCATTTCGGAGCCCCACAAAAACGTATGCGCTTTGTCATTATGGGCGTTAAAAAAGAGATAGCCCAGGATATAACCTTACCCGAAGGTACTTTCACAGAAGGCCATTTTAGAACTGTTGAGGATGCCATAAAAGATATTGAAAATATCCAAGTGGCAACTACTGTTAATGAAGGTAATATTGGTATTAAGCTTTCGATAGCACAGGACTCTATTAGTGAATTAGGACAACAACTTCGTAATTCTGATATGCTTTATAATCACGTATCTACAGAAACTACGCCACATGCTTTAGAAAGATTTAAAGTAATTCAACAAGGTTGTAACTTTCATGATTTGCCATTAGAGCTTAAGACTACCTACTCAGATAGTTCACGAACACAAAACACAATTTATTTGAGATTAAAATATAATGAGCCTTCGGGAACAGTAGTAAATGTAAGAAAATCCATGTGGATTCACCCTATTCACAATCGAGCTTTGAGCATTCGTGAGGCTGCTCGCTTACAAACTTTCCCCGATAGTTTTGTATTTTGTGGGGTTAAAGATGCTCAGTACCAACAGATTGGTAATGCTGTACCGCCAATATTAGCGAAGGCATTAGCTAATCATTTATGTAATTTTTTAGATAAGTAAACCTCACATTATATAGCTTCATTTCAATATATAATTGAGCATTATAAAAACCACTAGACCTGAAATAAAAACACGTCTTCCGGTGAGTAATGCCAGTCAGTTAAGCTACTGACTGGCGATTTTTATACGCTTTTCCATATTTCTGCGGTCTTTCTGTAGTCCCTCCAGTTTTTAGTACCACCGCCAATGAGGATCTCCAGCCAGTTTTTGCCTTGCATAGATAACGGGTGGCATATCACCCAGTGAGCTATGTGGGCGTTCCTCGTTATATTCTGTGCGCCAGCCTTCTGTTAGTTCTCGCACTTCAGACAATGTTCTGAACAGATACATATCCAGTATTTCTGTAAGCAGCGTTTTGTTAAATCGCTCGATAAATCCGTTCTGCATCGGCTTTCCGGGCTGAATAAAATTAAGTATCACTCCATGCTTCTCTGCCCATTCGGATAAGACCGCTACAGTGAGTTCTGGCCCGTTATCACTTCGTATATAAGTCGGGTAGCCTCGTTCTACACTTAATCGCTCCAGAATACGCACAACACGATGAGCCGGTATATTTAGGTCAACTTCGATGGCCAGCGCTTCCCGATTAAAGTCATCGACGACGTTAAATAACCTGAATCGCCGCCCGTCACTCAAGGCATCACTCATAAAATCAACTGACCAACAGTGGTTCATTCTATGCGGAATAACCAACGGCTGTGGATGCCTGTTAGGTAAGCGTTTTTTCCCTTTACGCCGAAAGTTGAGTTTTAGCAATCGATAGATCCGGTAAACCCGTTTTGCATTCCACAGGGAGCCTGCCTGACGTAACTTATTGAACATAAGCCCAAAACCATAGGCCGGATACTGATGCGCCAGTTTTTGTAGTGCCTCGACCACAGGCCGATCCCGTGCTGTGTTCGGGCAATAATGCAACAGACTTCGACTGATACCGATAATCCGGCACCCGCGTCGTTCGCTGGCCGGATGTTCCGTCATGACATAACGCACCAGCTCACGCTTCTCAGACACCGTTAAAGTTTTTTTGAAACAACATCATCCTTAAGAATTTCATGATATAAGCTCAGGGAGGCGTACATTTGCTTTAATCGGCGATTTTCTTCTTCCAACTCTTTCATCCGTTTGATGTCAGAGGACTCCATGCCGCCATATTTGGATTTCCAGTTGTAATAGCTGGCTTCCAATACACCGTTTTCCCGGCACACATCCTTCACATGCCGTTCCCCTTCAACTTCTTTCAGAACCCGCAGGATCTGAGTTTCAGTGAAACGCGCTTTCTTCATGATGAGCATCTATTGGTTGTATTTTAATCAGAGAACTCTATTACTCGGTAAGACTAAATTTAGGAGGGACTACATTAGCAATCCAGTGATGAAAAACAAAGGCTATTAGTGATCATTATTGGTGGTCATTTTGGTGGTCTTGACAGGAGAGGATTTCAGGTTTAGCTTACTTATTAGCCAGTTGCTGGCAAAGGCGATCCCAGTCAGAGGAGCCAAATTTATCAAGGGGTTGCGTATGCAGCCCTTTGCATTTCAGAATACTTTCAGAAAACCATTTCAGAATATCCTTTTCGCTACACTGCATAAAAAACCAAGTCTGACAATTTCACGAAAAAGTATCACGCCAGCCCAATAAGTCGCATTTCGATGACTTCCCTGCCCTGTTTTGCCGTATTAAAAAAGAATGTATCCATCACTGACCAAACTGAAATGACAGCTCAGGGCGTCACCTCCCCTGATGATGATGTCATGAGTAAAACGCGCGGCCCTTTTTATCCTGTCTGCCTCGCCCCGACGCACACTCTTCCGCCAGGATCCGGCGATCGCACAGAGCACATTATGTGATAAATATCACATAAAAATGGATGACACCCGCTCACTAAACAACCACCATCAGAACAAATGCAAAATCTGCGCAATTTCTTGCTCAAATTTGACTTAGGGAAAATGACGATATTACTTTTCCATTTAAAAACAATGCAATAAAGGTTGGCATGGTCATTGCTTTATGAACGGTGAAGTCACACTAACCGTTCAACAACAAGGAGCAAGACCA
>NZ_CM001974.1:3089189-3114780 GCF_000406105.1 Dickeya chrysanthemi NCPPB 402
GGGGGACCATGCCAACTCCATGCTATATCAGCATCGAAGGGAAAACCCAGGGCAACATCACCGCCGGTGCCTTCACGTCCGACTCCGTCGGCAACATCTACGTGCAGGGTCACGAAGACGAGATGCTGGTACAGGAATTTAATCTGGCCTGGCAGGTGGTGGTGGTGACCCACAGCGGCCAGCAGCCGCAGGCGCTGGAGGAAGAGAGCGGTGGCGAGCCGACCACGCTGAGCAACAGTTTCGAGGTGGTAAAAGCCGCCACTACCTGGCGTGCGGCCATGCCGTACATTCTGATTTATCGTGCTGATAAAAATATGACGTCTTTCGGGGTGAAGTTCATCAATCCAGCGAGCCAGTACATCACGACAGGGATACCCGAGCATCCTGCAGGTAAATGCCAGGCAGCACCCGTAGTTAAGATAATGTTCGACAGCTATCTGTTTTTGCTCAGCAGAGTAACGGGGCTTACGGCGTACGCTTTCAATAACACAGCCATTCGCTTCCCATAAACGGATCCAGCGTCGGAGATTTCTTTTACAGTTCACACACTACGGGGGCGAGTTTTTTACCGTATTTGTAGTAGAGTTCAATTGCGCTAATTTTTTCCGCTTCAGTAAACATATTTTTATCTCCTGAGAGTCCAGGAAATCGTCCGCCCCCCCGCGCCCCCATCTCGCTCCACTTTCCCGACAGCCATTTGCATCTGGCAACAGATAAAAGACATCTCTGATCATCTGGAGTGGGTCGTCCCTGGCGGTCATCATCCGCACAAGCCGTGAGCAAAAACGGGGGGAGCGGCCCAATCTGAAAAACAGTTCTGGAAAAACGCTAAAACGGTGACTACTATTTATTGACGACTCCATTTTCATTGTTTATGTTTATTAAACCGCCATTTTCCTTGAACGAGATTCTATTCGCGAAGGACAGCAAAAATAATCACATAGCTAAGTAATTATTTTCCTGGAACGAGCTTTTATTTTCGAAAGAACAGTTCAAAAAGCTACATAAATACGTCATTATTTCCTTTTTTTGAGATTTTATTTTCGAAGATAAAAATTAGATATCGACATAACTAACTCATTGCTTTATTTAAGCGAGATTTAATTTTTTAAGGGTAGACCGGAAATACACATAATCAAGAAATTACTTACCCTAACCGATACTTTATTCTCAATGTGGCAGATTAGATATCTCTGTAACCAAGTCATCATTTTTCTTAAAAAAATTTATTCTCTAAGAGGCATACCCAAAATACACATAGCCAAGGAATGAATTGATTTAAACGAGATTTTATTCTCAACGAGACAGATCAGTTATCTCTATAGCCAAGTCATTATTTGCCTTAGCCGAAATTTTATTTTCGAAGAGGCAGATCAGAAATTTACATAGTCAGGTAATGGTTTGCCTTAACGAAATTTTATTTTCGAAGAGACAGTCCAGCAATCTACATAGCTAAGTAATTATTCGCCTTAAACGAGATTTAATTTTCGAAGGGGCAGACCAGTAATCTACATAGGTGAGGCAAAAAATGAGCAGTTTTGCACGTGATCTAAAGCTCGTGATCGTTAATGCGAGCGGCGCTGACATCTCGGTAACATACGGTGTACTTACGGGGGCCGGTGCTTGGGAGACCACCCCGGTTCCTGGAACTATTATCCCGTCCGGTGGCCAGCAGTCGTACGTGAATGGTGTTGATAACACCCTGAAGGCGTTCGGCGGCAACCTCCCGATGGCACCCGCGAACGGCGGCACCATCACACCACAGTGGGACTGGCCCGCCAGCGGCCCGTTGACTGGCAGTGTGACATCCATCGCGCTCGACGGCCTGACCGTTGCCTCATCTATCACCGGTGGTGCAACTAACCACGCGACGATGCAGGTGACCATTATGAACGCTGCACTTGGTCTCAAGATGCACGAGATGGCGACAAGCGCCTGATCGCAGTCGTCTACTGAAAGGCTGGCCAAAGCCAGCCTTTCTTCTCTTCGGAGGGAAGAAAATGCCGAACACGGGTGCCACCGATAATTACGTCGCCAGGCTGGTCGTGGTAAATGCCAGTGATTCCTCCTTGAACCTGCAAACGTTTACGCTGACGGCGGGTAGCTGGTTGCAAGATGGCGACGGGATACCAATGCCGGGCACCCAGCTAGCGCCCGGACACCAGCTAACTTATTTCAACCAGGCTGATAACGCCTTCGCTGCGATCGGCGGAAGTCTGACCTTTGCCCCCTCAAATGGCGGGTTTGTGATTCCGTCCTGGGATCGGAAAGCCGGGGCAGCCCTGATCATCAACGCGTCAATCACCAGCGACACGTTGACGATCCAGGCCAATGGCACTGGCGTCGCAACCAACGCGCCGACAGCGCAATACACCATCACCAACATTACAGGTTAAGGAGCTTCAGCGCATGGCTAACAGCTCTTACAGCTTCTCTCTTACGCTGCCGCCTCCTCCCTCCGGTGGCCCCTATCCAGCCGGAACCGAAGGCCCCTTTCTGGTTCCGCCCGTTACCGTCGGGACACCGGTTTATACGACCCCACTCCTGATCTATGTGATTGCGGTTTGCGCGCCCAACACAACGGCGGCAACGCCGGGGATCACAAGCACAGCGAACACGGTCTTCCAGATGTCATTCTCGGCATCCAGCTACTCGAACACCACGTTCCTTGCCGTGGTGAGCGTAGCGGCGGCCAACGTCTACAGCCAAGATAAGGCAGCGCGCGCTCAACTGCTCACGGCGTTCAAGCAGTTTTGCCAGCAGGTCGAGGCGCTTGAAGTTCCTGCAACATCGACCAGCGGCGGTCTGCTTCCAGGGGCAGCTGCCACCCTACTGAACCGGGTTGCACTGTCGATGCCGCTGCGCACCAACGAGGTGCTCAGCTATCTCTACAATTTCGACCCAGTTAACCAGTACGTCGATCTGGCACCGGGCATGGGGCTGCGCATCGAGTGGGCTGGATACCAGTATTGCGACCCGCCGGGCGGGCCCGGATACGGCTTCAACGCATTCGCGAACACCGGTAGTAGCCTGCTTCGCGTGAGCCAGAAGTCCGATCTTACACTGACGCTCGATGCCTTCTCCGGTTCGTTTTTGCCGGGTTACAACACCAGTCCGGCGGCGACCTGCCCCATCCTCGCAGCAGGTCCGATGGACCTTAACTTGAGCGGCAATGGCAGGCGCCACCTGCGGATCATCTTCCCAACAACGATCGCTGGGTCTGGTTCACTCGACAACAGCGGCACCAAGCAACAGCTCAGTTCCTGGATCGTCGGCGCTGACACATTCGCGGATCTCGAGGCGGCGACCCAAGATATCCTGAACGGCGGCACCGGTTGCGGGAAGCAGAGCGGTGCCCATCAGCCGATCGTCAGTATCAACTTCACTAGTCGTGTGATGCTGATCCCAGAAATCTCGGTTCGCTTCAACGGCATGCCCCTCACGGTTCCGCTGGGCACGACGATCAGAAACCTGATCGCACAGTTCGCTGATCCGGCCACCACGCAATATCTGAGCAGTAACTACATCAACTCGGACATTACCTTGGCCCTGAAGCGGTGGCTTCAGAACACCGGCGCACCCAGCACAGCCGCGACCGTCAAATACTATCAGGCCAACTTCCTCTTTTTGCCGCCAAATACGTCGCAGCCGCCGGTCTATACCGGGGTGGCAGGGGATCAATATGATACGCCGCTCCTGAAGGGCGACGTCATCAGCATGGCTTGATGGAGAGTGATCATGTTACGCAAATATTCAGTAATCCTGGCCACTTTTCTCCTTGCGATGACAATATCAGCAAGTGTCAGGTCAGCCGATTTCGTCGTCGGTTCGCTTAATACGCTCCATTTGGGATGGGGGTCCGCCACAAACACAACAAACAAATGTACTGAAATAGCCAACCTAATGGGGAGCGTAGATATTCTGCTCTTACAAGAAGTCATGCAGTTGGCTGTGCCCTGTACAAATCTGGGTACAGGGCTAGGAACCGACTGTTCTTTAACCATGCTCGGCAAAACCAGCTACAAAGAAGCATATTGTTTTGTTTATAAAAAATCCAAAATGACGTTCGCCAATTGTTACTACAACGCCCCTACTGCCTCGTTTAGTCGCCCTCCTTATGCAATTTTAATGGCGGTGAAAGTCGGCACAACAAATAAATATGCCTGGTTTGCCAACATTCATTCCATTTTTGGAAAAACCGTTGGCCCCAGACAAGCAGAAGCCTCCGCTGCGGGTATTTTTTTTCAGACGTTGCAAAATATAACTTGCTCGCCAATCGCCATTCCCACCAACGGCTTTCCTGTCATTATAGGTGGGGACTGGAACTTGGGCGTTACAAGCAGTAATGGAAGCTACACCACTGGTTTTTCTTGGGCTGATCCGACCGGAAATCCTGCGACCGTGCCAGCGGCGTGCCCCACTAACGCCGCAACCAGCCTAACACCCGCAGGGGCCCCATCTAGCCCTTATGACCATATCATCATTACAGGAATATCGCTCACAGGCGCAAATACCTGCTCGATATACCCAACAACGTCGGCGGCAAGAACCACTTGGAGACAGACAGTATCTGATCATATGGCTGTGTATTGGGAGGTCGATTTTAAATGAAGACGATTTCTTCTGTATTTCTTTCCCTTGTCATCATTCTCGCATGCGGAAACGTATTTGCGACAGACTTCAATGTGCCAAGTAATTGCCTCAATTATCCACCACCGACTGGCGGCGCCTCGAGTGATTTGGCAACGGACGGTGATCCGCCAATTGTCGATATGTATATTCCTTTCTTTTCAGTTCCGAATGTTCCGGCAGAAATATTGAGTTTCCGTAGGGGAGGTGACGGGAACTGGCAAATAGCCGTCAATGCCCCTCAGACCGGAAATTATTATATACAAACCGTCTACACGCCATTTTTGCAAACATTTCAGCAGCAGTATTTGCAAATTGGCAATAGTAATTGGATCACGTTATCCAGCCCAACGAATGGAACATCAGGACATTCTACTATGCCATCACTCCAGGCGACGATTGGACAAAAATACGCAAACGGCTTTGTCGAATTTTCAGCCTCAGTGGAGTCTGCGCAGCCCTTTTCTATGGGTTTAGACGGAAATGGCAACGTCACGGTTTACTGCGTTGCATTTAATCCTAATGGCTTCCCCGTCACTGTCTATGACGCAGATCGTAATTTCGTTGGAACCGGAGCAATGGGCGTTTCCGGGACGATAGTTTGGGACAATTAACCCCCAAATAACCAAGATATTATCTGGAGGCCACAATGCTGCGCCGAAGTGATGTTTCTCCATACCTTTATTTTCCAGAGTCATTTCTGGACGCGCATATTTTTGTCGATGCTTACCTTATCCCTCCAGACGGTAGCACACCTGATTCGCTTTCTCTAACGGAGGCGATCTCGGGTCCAGGCTGGTTTGTCTTTATACCTGGACTGGAAACCACAGACATCGACGCTTTTGTCACCGCAGCGCAGACCTACTTCGCCAACAGCGCCAGAACCGGTGCGTTTGCCGCCTGGTTCCAGGATATCTCGAACCCAATCGCCGGACTCTCCGGCACGGTAATCTACGGCACCCGCGCTGCTGGCCAGGTGACCACCAGCCGCTCTGCGCTGATTCAGGGCGCTAATCTCTCCGTTAATATTGATGGAGGCTCTGTTATTGCCGCTTCCGGAGATGGCCTCAGCTTAACGATTTCCGGAAGCGGCAATAGCTGGTCTGTGACACCCTATGGCTCCCGTCAGTCCTGTCAGTTGCCATGGTTAAGCGGCGGGGCGATCAATGTTTTGGGCCCCGTCGAGACATCGGGCTGTTTCCAGTTCTCGGTCGCGGTCACCGACAGCATCGCGAGCCAACTGGATGTCGGCCTGCGCTCCTATACCGCGCCGGTCGGGGGCGGATACGCGCAAAGCACCGCCCACAAATTCCTGAACTTCGGTACGTCCGGTATCACACTGTCCATGACCTTGGATCCGCTGGCCCCATTCGACCATCAGCGCAGCTTCGCCGGGTTCGCCGCCAGCCAGACGCCGCTGACATCGACTTATCGCACAGCCGTCGGCGATACCGTTTCGCTGACGCCCACCGATAGCGCAGCGCTCGTGTTTACAGATCGCCTGCTCGCTGTCGACGCCAGCGGCGTGCCCGTCGTACTGTCAGGCAATCGGATCACCGCGATGATGCCTAGTGGCGATTTCACGGTGTCCGTGCCGACAGGTAAACAGCCGTCAGGTCCGGGCGCTGCGCCGAACCTCAGTGCCACGCTAATGTGCGGCCTGTCTGCGGTGGAATACCTCGATGTCAACGCGGCAGGCACCCTGAGTTTCGTACCGGACCAGCCCGCTTTCGCACCGACCATCAAGGCAGCCACAGGCACCAGCGCCAACGACACCAAACGTGTTTTCGGTCAGATCACGGATGCCGGACGGACATCCTGGGCTTACCTCTCGGTCGCTGAGGGCTCCACCTACTTCGCCCAACCCGATAGCTCGGTGCTCCACAATGGCCCTGGCAACGCAGCCACCCCTTTCCTCAACTATCTGCCGGTCGAACTGGGCACCCTGCCGCCCGCATTGACCCAGTCCGAAGAAGTCGGCGCAGGGATTGCCTGCTTCCCGCTTCTGCCCTATGCCGCGGTCACCGCAGGCGCAGGCCTGGCCAGCGACGATATCGCCCAATTTGAGCTCCAGGCCTGGGCTCCCCGGCGCAAAGCCCTGATCCAACAGTTGGTCAATCTGACCAACACAACACGGTTAGGCTCGGGCGCAACACTGCCTGCACCACCGTATGGAACCACCCCACAAGGCTTGCTACTGGAATTCACCCAGGCTGGAAGCGAACTGGGGTGGGGACACCTGACGCTCGGTAACTCACCATCGACGCCGCCCCCCAATCGCGCGGATACCGTTGTTTTGAGTTCGGTCACCGGTGCGCTGAAGGACGCGCTCCAGACAAACCAACTGGCCCTGATCATGATGGCCGGTGACCAGTTTGCCGCCTGTGGCAGCTTTCCCTACGTGCTGACGCAGGAACGTTACCTCGTGCTGCAACAGGTCATTACGGATCCGGCCGTCATCAAGGCGATCGCCCCGCTCGTTACCGGCGTTACGCCGACATCCGGAAAATGGCCGGACGAAACCGCGCTGAATACGGCGCTGCAAGGCGTTCTGACGACCGATCAATACAACACATGGTCTCAAACCATCCGCACCTACAGCGGCGACTTCAGTCTGTTTGTCGCGGATTGGGAGTTCGATCTGTCGCCGTGGCGCTGGGCTGACCACAACTCCATCGTCATCTTCAAATTCTGCCGGAAACAGCTGACCCAGATCATCGCGGATACCGCCCAGTGGACCGAAGGCGATGCCTTCAATACCTCGACCGCCACCACGCAGAAAATCGTTAGCGACTTCTTTGATGACACACTGGTGCGGTTTAATACCGGTGATACTGACCTCAGTTACTTCGTGAACACGGTGATGCGGGATCCGAACTGGAACGGGATCCTGGTGCTGAACGGCGAGGTGCCGCTATCCGGCCTACCACCACAGCTTGAGGGCCTGGCGGCAGGCATTGATGCCTCGCAGTTCAAAGCCCATCATCTCGGCATCACGGTGACCCCGGTCCAGACCGGGATCACCCGGTACACGACAACCGCCAGTTCGGCCTTCGGTCTGATCGACTACAGCTCACCAGCACCACTGAGCGGCAACCAGCCCTACGACTACAAGGTGCTGTCACTGAAGGTTCTGATCGCAAACTCAAGCATTGCCTCGTTTTCCAGTTCGATCGAACTGCTGATCAATCAGTTTTTCGGTGAGCAATCGAACCAGCAGAATGCCAACGACAACAACCTGGTGCTGTATGGCACCTACCAGAAGAGCGGCGGTGTCGGAAGCTATTCCTTCACGTCCAACGGTGCGACATCGTATCTCATGTCGAGCAGCACGCTCTACATGGTCAACATTGAGACTGCGTCCTTCATCACGGTCACCAGTGGTGCTAATGACCCGGACGACACCACGGTCAACTCGCGCTTCCAGTTGAACGGCTCGGTCTCGTTTCTGCCGCAGCCCAGCTTCGATCTCTTCTCCTACGGCCCCGAACAAGCGGTCATCGACATTCAGGGGATCGGCGGCGGGCTTTCCTATTCCGCCCTCTCCATCGACATGACCTTCGATCAGGCGTCACCGACCTATCGAACCTTTGTGTTCGACGCCACGAAAATATTGCTGGACCAGGGCGCCAGTCAGGTGCGTGCGCTGAGCCTGGCCGCGCACTTCCCGATGAAACTGATGGGTCTGGTACAAGGTACCGGCGATGTCACGCCGGACAGCATGGGCTTTATGCCCGTGGACTCTCCGCTCCAAGGGAGCCCACTCATCGCCCCCTGGTTCGGTCTTCAGTTCGAGCTTGATCTGGGCTCGCTGGGCGCACTCGCGGCAGAAGCCGGATTCACGGCATCCCTAATGCTGGGGTGGGCACCTAATGCGAACGGTGCCACCAACTATATCGGTCTCAGCATGCCCGGGGTCAGCGGCGGCGACCGTGCCATCTCGCTGCAAGGCGTGCTCAAACTCGCGTTCGGTGACGTCAGCTTCCTGGTCTCGCCACCGACATACATCTTGCAACTCAAGAACATCGCCCTGACGTTCCTGAGCCTGACGTTCCCACCGAACGGACAAATCAACATGCTGATGTTTGGCAACCCCGACGCTCAAACCAGCGGAGCCCTCGGCTGGTACGCCTCCTATCTCAAAAACGGGGCCGGACAGAAGTCCGGAAACGGAAAATCCGTCACCGGGGTGAAACGCCTCAAAGCCACCGCGCACGGGGACACGGTGCTGATCGCGCCGCAACACACCATCAAGAAGTTGGAGGATCACCGATGAACATCCAGGACCTCTGGACCAGCCTCCACACTAACGGCTACCTCAACGCCACCAACACCACGCTGTCGTTACCCGCTAATAATCAGCTGGACTCAGCACCGCTCACGGCCCTTCTCAGCGACGCCACGCTGTTTCCGACGGCCAGCCTCCAAATGACGCTCACCAGCGCGACGCCGCCAGGAACCGTGATCACGCTGGTCGGCACGCTGACCGGCACCTTCATGGGATTCAAGAACCCGGCTGCTACCGCGATCTTCAGTGTCGATGCTACTGGCACGGCCGAGCTTTCCCTGGCTGTCACGCTGGGCAATGGCCAAGTTCTCGGCGTCGCCTTTCCGAAGATCGTCGATGACGTGCCAGGCCAGTATGCATTCACCGGTGCCGTGATGACTGCGGCCTCTACGGAAACGGGCAGCACGTTGATCTTCTCCGGTGTGCCGGTACCGCCTGAAGCCTACGCCAGGCTGTGGGTCAGCACACTCACGCCGGTCACCGGGTCGATCACCCGCTGGGCCAATCCGAGTACCACACCACCGGACTTTGCACTCGCCAACCAAGTGGTGATGGCATCGGCACAAGCGGGTCTGTTGACCTTCCGAGCGGGTATCACGCTGACGAGTTCGTCGACGGGCGGTGCCGGGGCGCTGATTGGCGAAATTCCGGCGGGCCAACTCGCAGCAACGCCGGTTCCGATGTCAAGCCCGCTGCCCGTGAACGAGGGCACGGGGCCTGTTTTCAATTCGGCGGAAGACTGGGATCTGAATATCCCTGATTTATCGAGTTTAGCCGCACTGTTCGTCGGAACGCAGCTAGCGGCGTTCATCCCACCCCGTTTTCCACTCGGTAGCACACTCAGCGCCAATCAGATTTCGCTTTCCTTGTCCTACGGCGGCGCCACATCCAACGTGATCAGCACCAATGTTGCAGAGAAAGTAGGCGTTTCATTGCTGCCACTCAATGCAGCCAATCTGGAAAGTATTGAATTCGGCTTTTCAATGGATCCATCTGACGCCTTGAGCTTGAGGATTAATGTCGGAGGACACTTCAGCTTCTTCAGCGTAGATTCGCTTGTTTTCTATGCTGGCGTCACAGTCCCAACGCTCATTGGGCGATTCAATAATATTAGCGCTATCGATGTCACTGATTTGCTCCGTGCCGTCGGAATAACAGGGATCCCGCAGTCCGGCTGTCAATTTGACACCATCAGCGGTACTGTCGATGTGAACACCGGCTATTACGCGTTCACCGGTGACGCGCGTTTCACTGGCTCCAACTGGTCGATCAATCTGGGCAGCGGCCTGACCCTCATTGAGATCGACAGTCTTGGCGTGACCCTCACCAAATCCGCCGCAGTCACTACATCGGAACTCACGACCTCTTTCGTGTTCTTGGGCTCCCAGTTCTACGCTCGCGCTTACAACAGTTCGAACGGCGGGGCATGGCTGCTCACCGGCTCCTTGTCACCGACCACCCCGATGAAAATCGCCGATGTCGCCAGCCAGTTGCTGCCGTGGGCGGCCGATGCCGTGCCAGACATCACGATCAACTTTCTGAACTGCCAGTTCGATACCAGCAACAACACTTATATGGTGAATGTCGGCGTTGTGTGGAAGTTGGATATCCTGCCGGTGTCCATCTATGCCGAGTTCATGCTGAAATCCAACCGGGTCACCACGCAATCCCCGGCCCAGTATTCTGGCTATGTACGGGGCACTGTCGACATCAACGGCATGGTACTGGGTGTCGCCTATGTCTTCGACCCGACGACCACCGACATCAGCTTTAGCTACAAGAGCCTGACCGTCACCTACCACCAGGACAAAGTAGACAACGTCAAAACCTATGTCGCGGTCAGCCTCAACAACAGCAATGTCGGCGATCTCTTCTCGTTCCTGCTGGAATTCGCCTCTCCTGGACGCAACATCTCACTGTCGTCCCCCTGGGACGTGCTTGAGAAGATTGGCCTGCCCAATCTGACCGTGAAGGTCTATCTCCAGACCAAGAAAATCGAGGTCGACATTGACCTGGATGTCGATCTTGGCTTTATGAAGCTGACCAAATTCGTCCTGATCTACACACGTCAGTACGGCAAGGCGAAGTTCGACCTGCAACTGAGTGGCAACTTCCTGGGGCAGGATTACGGCCAAAACGGCGCGGCCCCGCTCAGTTGGGATCCCCTGAATGAAGCGCCACCCGTCGTACCGGGCACCGGTACCCAGACCTTTGACCTCGAATATCTGGGCCTGGGCCAGCGCCTTGCCCTACGCGAAATCCCGCCCGCCACAATGGACGGCGTTATCGCCGCCCTTGAAAAAGCGCTCGTTCCCGCGGGAAATCCACAGCAGAATCCGGCGACACAACTGCCTGGCCTGACCTATGACGCAGGCTCGAACTGGCTGATCGGCACCCGCTTCACGGCAATGTCGACGGTGCAACTCAGTGTCGTCTTCAACGACCCGAACCTGTACGGCCTGCTGATCCAGCTGTCCGGCAGCCGGGCCGGTTCACTGGCGGGCCTGCGCTTCGAAATCCTGTACCGGAAGATTTCGGATAGTATCGGTGTCTATCACATCGAGCTGACGCTGCCCGATGCTATGCGGCATATCGAAATGGGCGAAGTCTCGATCACGCTGCCCATCATCACCGTCGATATCTATACCAACGGTAATTTCCGTATCGATGTCGGCTTCCCGCCGAGCCTGACCGATTTTTCGCGCTCGGGATCCGTCCAGGTCTTCCCGTTCATCGGGTTCGGTGGTTTCTATTTTGCCGTCCTCAACGGGACCACGTCTTCCAGTGTCCCCACGATCACCAACGGCACCTTCTCGCCGGTGCTGGAACTCGGCCTCGCGCTTCAGGTCGGTGTCGGCAAGACGATTTCGCTGGGCATCCTCTCTGGTGGCATCAGCATCACCGTCGGCGGCCAGGTGCAGGGCGTGCTCGCCTGGTTTAACCCGACCCCGGCCAACCTCTCACCGGAACGCTATATTCATTTGCGCGGCACCGTTGCGGTGGTGGGTATCGTCTATGCCACCGTCGATTTCGGCATCATTCAGGCCAGCGTCAACCTCACGGTTTATGCCTCGGTTTCGCTGGATGTAGAGAGCTACAAGGCCATTCTGATCGAGATCAGTGCAGGCGTCAGTGTCCGCGTCTCTATCAAGATCGTCTTCATCCGTATTCATTTCAGCTTCTCTGCAACGATTACTGAATCCTTCATGATCGGCAATGACACGGCGACACCGTGGCTGATTGCATCAGGATCAGGGACAAATCCGCAACTGACGGATCGCCGCGCCTACCGTTCACGTACGCGGATTCTGCGCCAGAAACCTTACGCCAAGCTGCGCAGCCGTCCTGCCCGTAGTCTCCAGAAGCGTGGTCTCTTGCTGCGACGCTCGGCTTTTGGCCTGGCAGCGTCAACGACCACCGTCGACCTGACTGCAATCCCATTGATCTCACAGGCGCTCCCCAGCGACTTCGGTTTCCCCGGCGCTCCAGCCTTCCCCGGCGCCACGATGAACCCGGTACTGGCACTGCTGCTCGGCATGGAAACGTCCAGTGATCCGGCATCCGGCACCAACCAGTTCCTGAACTTTGTCACGGATTGGGTGGTTGATTCGGTCGGTCATGTCCACGATACCGTTTCTGCGGCCCTTATCGACGAGATCCTCGATGCCCTGTCAGCCGAAGACGTGGCATCCACGGTCTTCACCTACCCAGCCTTGGTAAACCTGTTCACCAGCAACAATATCCAGTTCTCCGTCGCCGCCCGCCCGACCACGGATCCCGGTACCGAAGTGCCAATGGCACTGATGGCGATGATCCCGGAACTGTCGATGACGACACCGGACTTCAGCATCAACTTCCTGACCGATCGTATCCCCGAAGGGGACTACGAGCAGACAATCCAGCAGTATTTCGCTGATCTGGCCGCTCAATTCGCCGCCCGCGAGACCGGCCCGACCCTGCTGGCCGATGAACTGGGGGCGACACCAGACTCCATGGCGGTCATCGTATTCCGCTACTATTTCCAGATGCTTGCCAAGGGCCTGATGCAGCAGGCAAAAACTCTGCTCGCCAACCTGTCACTCACTCTGGACCAGAACGCGGCCGCTGCCGCGTCCCTGACTTCGATCGCGAACCTCTTCACCAACAACTACACCGTGCGGGCCGGCGATACCTTGTCCTCGATCGCCGCCCTGTTCGGGACAACAGAAGCCGAGCTTCAGGCTGCCAACCCGGATGATACACTGACCGCGCCGAAACCCGGTCAAACCGTCTTCATCCCGACCAACACAGTGTCCTACACCAGCCAGACCGGTGATACCCTAGCCGGGCTCAGCGCCTGCTTCGGCGTAAGCCAGGCCGACCTTGAGACCGCCAACCCCGGTGTCGACTTCAGCAATCTGCCCGCAGGCACAGTGCTGACGATTCCGGCAATGCGCATTCTTCACACCGTGATAGCGGATGAAAGTGGCACGTCGATCGCCGCTGACTTCGGCATTGCTCTGGGCACGCTGGAAGCAGCCAACCCTACCGTTGACTTCAATCCGCTGGCCACGGGCACCGCCCTGCTGATTCCACTCCAGGTCACCGCAGACATGGTAGCGACCGGAAATGAAGCCGCCCAGAACGTCCTCAACACGGCGATCCCCCTGGCCCTCGGCGACATCACCTTCACCGCGCAGTCCACGGACAACATCAACTCGCTGGCAGCCCAGTTTGGTGTCACGGTCGAGCAACTGATCAACACCAATCAGGAAAGCCTGACCATTATCAACCCGGGCCAGTCAGTGCCGCTGGGCAATTTGACCACCACCACCCGGGCGGGGGACAGCTACAACGCCCTCGTCAATTACTGGTACGGTGGTGTCACCGGGTTTGATCCCTCAACGCTCAATGCCGCGAACCCCGGCCTGACCCTGACCACGGGCCAGACGCTCTCCATCCCGTCGAGCACGGCCAAGAACGTGACCTACACCGTGGTCAGCGGAGACACCTTCGATAAGATTGCCGCCGCTAACCCGGGCCTCACTCTGCCCGACCTGATGGGAAACAACGCCGCAATCGGGGTCGACATCGGTCAGACCGTCACACTGCCCAGCGTCACGGTTCCAACCAGCAACAGCTTCATTCTGCTCTATGCCGCCACCACTGGCGACACGCTCACCACTATTGCTGAGCAGTTCTTCGCACCGGATGACCTGTCCCAGCAGAGCGCGCTCCAGAGCTTGCAGCAGTGGAATGGCAAGATCAGCACAACCGCTCTGCTGACCGTCGGCCAGATCATCAATGTGCCTTACGCTACCACTTTTGGCAGTATCGAACGCCAGTACAAGGTGAGCGCAGCTCAAATCGCTGCCAGCACGGCCATGGGCTCAGCGTCTTTGCTGGCCGCCCGGGCATCGCTGACCGCGCCGAACGTGGTTCATCAGGTCAGCGCTACTGATACGCTGGGCGGCATTGCTCAGGCCTATGACCTGTCGCTGGAGCAACTGACCGATCGCATCGCGCAGGTGACCGGCCTCTTTGCAGCAGCGCAGAACAACACTATTCAGCTCGCGATCGTCGCGATCCCAGGCATGCGACTTTCCATACTGACCGACAATCTCGCCTCGATGGGTATGTTCACAGACGCACTGAACATGACCAGCCGCTTTATGATGAGCGGTCTTCGAGCTCCGGCACCCCAGTTTGCGGGCGAACCTGCACCTTCTGCGACAGCGGCCTATCCGCTCTACGCCATGATCGGTCAGGAATACCCACTGGGCACGGTGACCACCGGCTACGACATCAAGATCGGAAGCTCCGGTGCGTCCTGGGTCGCTGTTCAGACCGGCGCTGCCGACATGCCGCTGCTGCCGCAGGAAATCACGCAGATCACCGCGTTCCAGACCCTCAGTTTCCAGCCCAACGTTCTCCAATCGATCGCTTTGCCACAGTTCGCGTACACCGCGGACAGCCAGACCGTCGGTGCCGTCAATATGTGGAAGACGCCGGATATCCCGGTCGACATTGTGCCGCCCGGCCAGAAGGTCGTGCAGCCCTCCCTCTGGACACTGCCGGATGCCCTGATATCGGCTCTTGCGGCCAGTCCGACAGGCACCCTGCTCTATCAGCCGAAATCCGGTACCACCCAACCCGATGGCAGCATCAAGAGTACCGTTCTTGAGAATGCGTGCTACGCGACCTCGATCAGCATCGACATCCAGACCGTCCCGAACGCCCCGGATGGCATCTACATGGTGGCCGGAGCCGATCAGGCGGGCATGCAGCGGCTGCTGGCCCTCTGGGAATACCTGACCAGCAACAACGAAACCGCGACCCTCTATGTTGCCTATGCTGACCAGGATACGACGAACGCCTCGACCTCAGGCGGCACGCTGGTCTCCGACAAGGTCAATCGCACGAGCAGCTTTATTCTGAAGACCAATCTCAGTACGGAGAGCCACGGCGCACCGCAGACCACGCTGCAAGGCACCCGCATCCGGATGCTCAATACGGGCCTGCTGGACTCGCCGCTTGCCACTCTTGAACCAGACAGCGCGCTCGATTTCCTCCAGTTGCTCTGGGAGTGCAGTGTTGTTAAATCCGGCGGCTACTATCTGCGCTATGAGACCACGGATGGCACGCTTGGCCTGCCAGCAAACCTCTTCTCCGGCGGCACTCAGGCGACCCTCCAGATCATCGTGGTGACGGACAATCAGGTCGCGGGAAGCCCGGTTGCCTACGCGTACAACAACATTGCCTTGATCGGTGACAACGTCGACACGGGCAGCCACAACATCTTCTTTGAAGCCCTGACGCACGACGTCACGGTCACCGACACCCTGACCAATATTGCCCAGCGCTATTCGCCGTGGGTCAGCCTCACCCCAGTTTCTCTGGCGGAATTGAACCAGACCGTCGTCAGCTCCATGGTGCCCGGCACCACGGTCTCCGGCGTTTCTGGTCAGGTTGCCGCGCTGGCAACAGACAGCTTCTTGACCCTCGCCCTGCGTGCTGGCGTGACAGTTGCGGCAATAGCCACCGAGAAGGCGACCACCATGGGTTGGCTCCAACCCGGCAACGACCTTCAGCTCTCGGGCAACCCGGTGCAGATCGTTGCTATCGGCGACACACTGGCCTCTATTTCGCGGGAATATGACTTCCTCGATCCGGAAGCGCTGACCACGCTCAATCTCAACATGCCAGGCCTGCTGGCCGTCGGTTCAGTGCTCACGATTCCGGGTAAGGCCGATTATACAGTTCAGACTGGCGACACGTTCGGCAGCATTGCCCGGTCCCAAGGCGTCGATATCTCCCTGATCGCCGAGGCGAACCAAGAGGCCGTCATACTGGCGGTTGGTCAGCCAATGGTGGTTGGCGGCGGAACGCTCAACCTGACGGCAACCCTGCCGCAGGGCCATATCGGGTTCGACGTCACCCGAACGGACCCGCAGCCAAAGGATCCGGCCAACGAAACCGATCAGGCCGCACTGAACACACTGTTCAACCTGCTGGGCTTCCAGATTGACGACACGGTGGCCCTCAACGCCAGCAATGAGGGTCTGCCTGCGGGCCCGACCACCGAGAATGACGATGACCCCTGGGACTACCAGCAGGTTATGTCGATTCTGGCCTTCGCCAAGGTTAACCATGCCCTCGACAGTGCGCCTCTGCCGCCTCCGTCACTGAACCCCTATGCTGGGATATCTGCGGGGGCCATTGCGGATGTTGCCTTGTTCTTCCAGGACGTGCTGGGTAACCGAACCAATAACTCGACGCTTGCGACCATCGAGCAGCCGCTCGGCTACACCGATGAGATGGTGACCATCACTGCGTGGCCATCGGCAACGACGGCTTACCGGTTTGCTCCGCCGGTCACCGGTACTGACAATCTGACGGTAGCGGTCTCGATTTCGCCGACCCAGTTCCTGCCGGACAGCACACCGCTCCAGATGATCGGCGGAGCGCCCAGCGCAGATCAGCCAACGGCGGCCGCCGTTCGAGCCGGTAGCGCGCTCGCCACCTATCAGACCGTCTCCTACCAACTTCAGCAGCCCGATGTGACGGGCTGGCTCAGCACGACGCTGGGCAGTATTGGCGATGCCGAGAACGTAGGTGAGACCGCACGCATCCGGCTGCTCGGTGTCGCGAATTCGGCTTATGTCTTCATGACAGGTGCGCAGAACCTGAAGGTCGCGCCGGTCACGCTGGGCACTAGCGGATACCAAAACGTGGCTGCCCTGATAAATGCGCCGCTCAGCGCAACATCGACGGGCTACCCGGCCTCTTCCAGCGATGTCGGGCAGTACAATGCGGCAGCCCGGGCAGACCTGCTCTGGGGGCAAGGTACCCGCCTTACGATCCCCAGCAATTACCTCGTGCTGTCCGGCGACACACCGCAGGCCATCGTGACAGCCTCGCAGGGTGCCGTCGATCTGGCTACGCTGGCAGATCAGAATGCCACAGTGCCCGTTGCGCAGGATGCGATGGTCAACACAGCGGTTCGCACCGCTTCCGTGGGATCCGCTGATCTGTCACTCAGCGCGATTGCGCTTCAGATCGGCACACTGGTGGTCGATGGGCCCGGCGATGTGCCCGGACTCGTCACCTCGAACGCCGACGTGGCTCTCACTGCGGGCCTGACGCTCAGCTATTCCGACACCACAGGCCAGTACAGCTATGAGATCCCGACAGGCGGCACCTTCAATGACGCCGCAGCCGATTTCACGGCGCAGGTCCGCAGCCACAGCGGCGACCAGACCGCTGTCGTGTCGGTCCTTGATGTCGCCGGTGCCAATGAGTTCCTCGACAACATCTGGCCGGTGGGAACGCCCCTCAGCATATCGAGCGTGGTGACCAACACGTCAGATACATTAACCACTTTGGCAAAGGACTTCGGTGCGCCCGCCGGTGGCACCGGCTCACTCGAAGCACAGTTCCTCGCAGGCAACGCGGAAGTCCCCGGTGTTTGGGCTGTTCACACCGCGCTCTTCATCGAGAACGTAACGGTGCAGATCGCCGAGGGTAACACGCTGGCCGATATCGCGGCGGAGGGCTTAACCTCGGTTGGGTCTGTACTCAGCAACAACCCCGATGTTCCGTTCCTGAACACGGCGGTTCTCGCGATCCCCTACATGGCGGACAGCTCCGCTATCAGTGCCAGCGTCTACGGTGCGACGGGTACCGAAACCATGAACGACGTGGTGGCCAAGTACCCGGGCTGGAGCCTCGATGGTCTGGCGCTCTACAACAGCGACGTGCCCGGCTTGTTTGCACCAACCGAGATCGATCTGAACGGCAAGAAGATCACGCCGACCGTCACCACCACGATGACTATGCTGGCCGCCGAATTCGGGCTCACCGTCAGCGTCTTCATGTCCCAGATCGCAGCGCTGCCTGGCATCATCGCCAGTGGTGCGGCGTTTGTCGCCCCGGCCATGACGTCGGTCAGCGGTGACACGCTCAAGGACGTGGCAGCTCGGTACAATGTCGGGACCGGCGTGCTCGCTGCGGCCTGTGCATCTCTGCCCGGCTTCCTGCCTAAGGGTGAAAGCGTCACGATTGAGGGCACCACGTATCCGACCTATGCCAACGACACCTTTGGCCTGCTGACTACCCGTATCAATGCAGACCGGCAGATTGACAACCTGAAGCCACTCGGTGTGTCTGATGTCGGTGCCGTGGCAGGAGGCGTGAGCGTGGGGGCGCGCACGTTGCTGGCCCCGCCGGTGGACACTGCCGTGTCTGCGGCGGTGACACCTGCGAAGACCAAAGCCGTTCTCAGCCTCGGCGTCACGCTGACGATGAGCCGCGATCCGGTTCTGTTGGCGCCTGCGTTTGCCGGGGCCCCACATGTGATCTCCGCCCGCACGGATATTCCGGCACAGCCCTTTGCAGGTTCCGGAGATGCGAGCCAGGCGTCGCTGACCCAGTTCGGCTTCGATTTCGAGGCCGCCTTCCCGGGCCTCAAGATCGCGACGGGCCCAGCTGCTACCCAAACGCAGGGCACGACGCAGATCAAGAAACCGTCGCTGAAGCTGGCGGTCAACGCGAATCCGTCATCGTCGACGGGCGGCAAGACGCTGTGGGTGGTGAATTTTTCGAATCAAGGCGTGGGTATTACCTACGAGGTCAACCGATCCAGTATCCGGTACTTTGGTGTTACGCCCCTTTCCACGGTCGCCTGGAACAACACCGTCGAAGTACCCACCTATTCCAGTGACAAGGGACTGAGCTGGACTGGCAAGCAGCAGGCGTTCCGTGCGGCCGACCCGGATGCGTGGAACCAAGAGTTCCTGGCAGCGATCGACCTGCTGCTCTCTCCGGCCTACGCGGTACCCGGCTCCACCGATACATCCGTAGCAACCAACATCGCCAATGTCATCGGTGCCAAGGCTGACATCGCTGCCGGGATGTCCGGCATCGTGGCACCGATCATTGGCACAGACACCACTGGCCTGACCGAAGCACAAACCACGCTGAAGCAGCAGCTTCTCACTACGCTGAGTTCCGCCTATTCGGTGCAAACGCTTGTGCAGGTCGACCTCGATGTGCAGGGAAGTGGTGCGGGCAGCGACCCGACCACAGCACCGCAGTTGTCCGGCAAGCTGGTCGCCGGGATTGTCCGGACCCCCGATGATAGTGAGGGTGCCCGTGCGGCGACTGACCCGAGCCGGCCTTTTGCACCGCTAGCGGCCCAGGCGCAGGTCTCCGAGAGCTATCTGGCCGAGATCATCGAGTTCGTACCCAACATCATCAGGCCCGGCCTGACCGCTAGCTATACTGGCGCAACCCACGGTTACACGACGACCGGTTCGGACACGGTTGCGACGATCGCTGCGTTCTTCGCGGTCCAGGCTGGCGAGCTTCCCGCAGGCATGACGTTGGCCAGCAATGACGGCCCGCTGTTCCAAGGCTCCACGGCGATCAATATCACGCCTTTTGTCGTGCCTGTGCCCACCAGCGGTTATACCGTCACCTATGCGGCAAACTGGATGAACGTTGAGGTTGACAATATTATCAACGCCAACGCAGATCGAACCGACTTCTTCGCCGCGGGCAGCACGGTGACCGTTAACAAGACGTCCTATACCCCCAGCACAACGGACACGCTAGCGACGATCGCTAACCAGTTTGGTGGCCAGCAGGTCTTCGCCGACAGTCTGGCGGAGATCGATGCGGGCACGCTGCCCGGCGGCTATACGCTGAACAGCTCGGCACCGCCGCGCGGCATCCAGAATGTACCTCAGATGAGCATTGCGACGGCCAAGGGCGCGCTGTCCACGACCGGTTCGCGTATTACGACGCTGTTCGGGGTCAAGGATCCGTCCGTTCAGAAGTCAGTGGTGCTGAACCTCGACTACCAGGTCAGCCAGATGGAAATCGACATTCACTCCGTCGACGGTATCCAGGGCTACAAGAGCTCGTCTTGGCTCAACTTCATCATTCCCATCGTCAACGGGGCGGATACAGACGGTGAGGTCGGACAGGTACAGGTTCCGGTGCTACTGCGCGGATATCCTGAGCCAACGCTGGTCTCCAACCAGGCCGCGGGCAACGCCACGACCACGTCGGATCCTATCAAGGTCATTGCCCAATGGAACTATGGGTTCGCGACCCAGCGCCGCTATGCCGCTCAGGATGCGTTGACGCTGGAGGTCCGGTTTAACCAGACCAGTGATGACATGAATGATCAGCTCGGATACGACGAAGCGCCGAAGTACGAAAGCGTGATTGAGGTCCTCGCGGCGTTCTCGGCGGTATGGCCAGCCATCTCTGCTGACCTAGCACAACTTCCGGACACGATCGGGGGTGTTTCGAGCCCGGCCGCAGCGAATGCAGTATCTGCGCTTGCTGATCTCGCAACCCGGCTTCAGAACGCCTGGATGGGACTTCAGGCCATGAACGTGCGCTCCGGGCTTCCGGAGAAGAGCTTCAAGTACCTGATGTCAACGTTGAGCCGTGGCGGAAACGGCATTGTCAGCGGGATTACGCTGGACAGGCTTGGTCAAGCTACCGACTTCAGTGTCGATGCTGATGACTTCCTGTTCGCGACTGACGCCAACTACCAAACGGATCTGAATGCGGGCAAAGTTCCGACAGCCCTCGCGACGGAGTTCAAGGGTTTTGGCTTCACACTCAGCGGTGACGAAACGATCATGTCTCGGACCCGGAGCAGCGATAATACGGACTGGCTAATGTTCGATTCGGAGGCCAGCCAGTCCATCCTGGGTCAGAGCTTCCAGGCGCCCCAGACCTACAGACTGACACTATCCGGTACAGCCCCGAACGCCGTGATCAAGGTCTACCGTCAGCTGTTGTGGCCGGGGTTGATGTATGTGCCGCCTGCCAGCCACACGGATGAAACATCGAATTGGCTGAATTCATCTCAGGCAGGCACGCGCTTATCCTTCACACTGGGCACCGATAAGGTATTCCTGTCGGAGCAGTTGGAGTTCGACTACGCATTCTACCGCTTGAACCTGCTGCTGCTGCAGAACGCCAGCGGCGGCACCTCTGTGTCACGCAATGCCAACCTGATAGCGGGTGCCACGATCAACCCGCTGTTTGTCTACAACACGCCAGTGGTCAAATTCCCTACCCGGATCACGCCACTGCTCAGCCATACAGAGACGGAGCAGATGCCAGGTGCGAACCTGACAGATGCCCTCAGCAACTTCTTCGAGACGCTGGTGTTATCGCAGACTGAGGCGTTGCCAGGCACAACACGCCAGATGCGGATCGGAGCGACCTACTGGCAGTCATCTGACGGTGTAACTGATCCCACGAAGACAAGCCTCAGTTACCGGAATCCCTTGGTACTGGCGCCTCTCGTTGAGTTTAATGTCGATACCGACTGGGAAGCTTCTGGCCTAGTGGGAACACTGTCTAGAGCGATGAGCACCAATGCGGCGGCAATGGGTATCACGCCGCAGGCACCGGGAAAGTGGGTGCTAGACGTGCTGGTCTACAGCTACGTCGAGGGCACTGATCAACCCATAGGCATTTTGAATATTCAGAACCAGATATTCCCGGCCTAAGCAGGACAAAAATATCGTGTCTGAAGAAGGTGGAATGGAAGATGATATTAAAAAAAGACCAATGAAGTTCAACGATATGTAAGAAATTGGGTTTGGTGGTTATTCTTGTGGTATTGGCAGAAAGGGAATTCATAATCGTTAAAAGTCATCTGGCGGCCTGTGACGCCGGGCGCTGGCATTACGCGATGTATGTTATGCCGGACGACAAAACCCAAACCACTCTCATCAGGCTGTTTGACAGTATCAGGACGGTAGTAAGGAACGGTCTTCCGGTTCCGTTTGACGCCAAAAACCGGGAGAGGTTTCTGTTTCGCACGATAGACGAACTGGAACAGGCTCCCGACAGCCACGACTAAATGCCGTCAATGAGGAAATCGATGGCGGCCTTTACCTGAGCACGGTACTGCGACGCATCACAAAACACCGCACCCAGAGCCTGGACAGGGATACTTGCCAGCTCATGCGTCATTACGGCGTACTCTTTGCCGTCCGTCAGCCTGACGACAGGGACAAGGCGATCCGGTCGGCGGCCTGCCGGATACTTTTCAACAGGGAGCAACGGGATCACTATCCGACGATTCAACTGTCCAATAATATCGCTCGTGACATCGAGCAACAGCGGGTAAATGGCGCTTTTCCCGGTATTACCGTATACGGTGAATTGCATGGTTAAAACGTCCGGTATTCATCACTGAAACAGCCGTGCTCATCATGAAAGCGATTTAATGCGTCGATAGCTTCCCTGTTCTCTTCCTGCCACTTTTTCGCTTCATGGTGCCGAAGCTCTGCATCCAGAGCGGTTGTCAGGGTGGCACTCAGGTTAATGCCCGCCTCACGCGCCCGGACCAGCAAGGCACGCTCTACCGTCATGGTCACACTCTGCGTGCTGCGTTGTTTCGCGGTCATGATTGCTCTCCTGTATGGGATACGTGTGCATTACACGGCATAATACACTTACCATAACACCAAAAACAGGCCCGGCTACCGTTGCCGTCCTGCAAACGTCACCGTCAGCCGCCATACCTGGGCCGTCGGTTACAGCAATCAGCGGTGTAAAAACGCCGTTTGCGGGATGCGCGGGCTCTTTGCCGCCCGCACCCGCAGCCTGAGAATGTTACGGACATTCAATGCCCGGAACATTCTCAGGGAAATTGAAACAGCCCTCACTCTGGCGGCCCCGATATCAGGTTATCTGGCCAGAAGATGTGGTTGAGCTTCAAATGAGCCATATGGAAAAGAATAACGTTCGCGCTGCCTATACCCATAAGGTCAAACACCTTGAGCAGCGTCGTCTGATGCTGCAATGGTGGGCTGATTTTCCGGATGCTAACCACAACGGTATGGTCAGGCCATTTGAGTTTGGGCAGAAGGAATAAATAGCGAAAGGCCATGGATGACTATGAATTCATAGCAATTAATTTTATTTATGTGATAGTAGACAACAAAGCGTTTTTTATGATTAAATTTTGACATTTAGGATATAAACGCTCAAACAAATAAAATTGGTGAAATAATGGAAGATTTAACTAACAACACATCAAGCACTAACTTATCATTAATAGATGAAAGTGGTAAAACATTAATTTCTTCACAGGAGTTGAATTATTTCCCTGATGATATAGTGACAGCGATAACTCAACCATCTGAATTAAGAAGAGTCACTGATTTAACGAGTAATATATTCAAAGGATATGCCAGCACTCCTAACAAAACCGTAGAATTACTTTTTAAACCAGAAATTAAAAAAGGATTAGACTCTGGTGTTTTTTCAATGATGAAAACAAAATCTGGTGAAACACTAGCAGATGCGATAGATAACGGTACAAAAAAGATTGTAGGTAAGGCCCGGGTCATCGAAGGTGGAAGATTAAAACAATTAGCAACAGGTTCGTACCAGTTGCTAAGTATAATCGTCGCCCAATCCCATCTTGAAGACATAAATCGTGCATTACATGGATTAAAGTCATCAATTGATGATATTAAAACCATAATGGAAAATGATAAATTAGCAAAAATTCATGGCAGGATTTCATACCTTGAAGGTTTGGTGGGAAAATTAAGAGCCGGAGACTTTGACGAGGTTGTATCTCAACAAATAAAGAATAAAATTGAAGATACAATTTCTGATGCAAATGAATGGCAGTCCAGTATCCTTCTTGATATCGAAACTTTAATTTCAAATTTAGAAAAACAGCAGGATGAGGATAGTTTTGGTACTGGTAATACATATAAAAAAATCAGAGAACGCATAGAAAGTTTAAGGCCCATCATTTTAAGACGTAACATGATATTATGTCTCGCATCTCTCATTAGCTATCTGGGTGCTTGCATTGATCCCACTGCAAAAGAATTTAGTAGTTTCAAAATAAAATCTGACGAATGGAACTCGTTATTGAAAAAACTCTTTGATGTAACACTCCATTGTATAAAAACACTATTAAAAGACTCAAGAGTTAATACTAATGAATTATTGGAATTGAGAAGGGATAAGATAAAAGAAATCACACTTTCATCGATAAATATAGCCAATCATGACCAAACTAGCTATGATATGAATCATATAAAATTACAAAACAGTATAAAGAAAATGATATCTGGTAGCGGGAAGTTTAGGCTTGCAGTATCATTTGATAGTAATGGTATAGTGAATAAAGCAGGCATCATTGACTGATGTATTTCAAATGAAGTTTATGAGGAATGGCAGTCCTATTGAAAAGGTATAAAAATTATACCGAGTGATTTTTTATCTGACATCCCATTCAGGCAAGACGCAAACAGCCTGATACGTATTAGTTCAGGTCATGGATGACTGATATCCATTAGTATGATTACCAATGGATACTAACGGTAATCACACGAATACAATTTATCATTTAGTAAAAAGAAAGCACCCAACGAGTGCTTTCTTCATAAAGATTCGCCACCAATTCTATCCATTAGAGCGAAGTGACAGATCGATATCTCATCTGCTAATTCCGCAAGAAGGTTCATAGCTTCTTCAGTAAATGAATCATCATGAATAAAAATCTGTGTATCCCCGCCTATTCGAGAAACAACTTTCATTGATTTCATTGGCTCTTGGTTTTTTATTGCTAAAGCCATTACATTTTCTACGGTGGTTTCTTTGAATGCGGATTTTTCTTTCTCGTAAGTAGCTTTTTTAGCTGTTGGATATCTAAAGTAGGTACTGGATGAATCTATTTCTTCTAATTGCTCAATCTTTAAACCAAAGTCATCTGGAAATTGCCAGCTGAAAAAATGTCCTCAAGTTCATTCTTTTTCTCAGCAAGAAGATCAGATAAATATTTGTAGAGCACATCAATTTCATGGATATGAAAGATTGATTTCAATTTTCCATTAATTCCATTCGCAGGAATTTTTGGTTCACTTGTACAAGGTTCTGCCCCATATGGAATCTTTAAACGCTGGTGAACAATGATGATTGAGCCTTTTAGGAACAACTCTATTGAGTGTCGATAAAGATATTGCCAGCATCCTTCCCGAAGCACCGTGCGTTGTATCAGGGCTGCCGCCTGCTCACCACTTTCAGTTTCATGCACTTCATATCCCACGATTTTTCGGCTGTAGAGGTCTTCCACCAGATACAGATAAAACCAGCGCCCCTTTACGGTTGACGGAACCCATGTAATGTCCC
>NZ_CM001974.1:3114880-3163955 GCF_000406105.1 Dickeya chrysanthemi NCPPB 402
GGGGGGTGACAGGATGTCTCTCATTTCATCCCGATGAGCTTACTCAAGTCAGTGACTGGGGTGAGCGACAACTCTGCCGGGAGCAGAGTTGAACGCAGCGTGCTGCGGCCCAGGGCCGAGTAGTAAAGCCAACACACCTGCAACGTGAAGTATGACGGGTAGCAGAGGGTTTAAATCGCCACCAGGTGCCTGACGCCCTGCTGCTCCATCTCGTCACCGCGGCCTCGTTGAATGATCACGCCACGCGACATCACCAGATAGTGATCCGCCAGCTCGGCGGCAAAATCATAAAACTGCTCCACCAGTAAAATCGCCATATCACCGCGGCGCGCCAGGCTGCGAATAACCGTACCGATTTCTTTAATCACCGACGGTTGAATCCCTTCGGTGGGTTCGTCCAGAATCAGCAGTTGTGGCTTGCAGGCCAACGCCCGCCCGATGGCAAGCTGCTGCTGTTGCCCTCCGGAAAGATCGCCCCCGCGGCGCTGTTTCATTTCCCGCAACACCGGAAACAGTGCGTAGATCTCCTCGGGAACACTTTTCGCCTGGCTCCCCGGGAAACGCGATAGCCCCATCAGCAAATTTTCCTCAACGGTCAGGCGCGGGAAAATCTCTCTGCCTTGCGGTACATACGCAATGCCCTGCTGTACCCGTTGGTGTGGTTTGCTCGAATTTATCAGCCTCCCTTGCCAGTGAAGGGTGCCGGATTTTGCCGGAATGATCCCCATCAGGCATTTCAGCAACGTGGTTTTCCCTACGCCGTTACGCCCCAGAAGACAGGTGATTTCACCGGGCGTCGTTTCAAACGACAGGCCGCGCAAAATGTGGCTGCCACCGTAATATTGATGTAATTCATTAACCTGCAACATATTCAGCGCCCCAGATAAACATCGATGACCTGCTCATTCGCCTGTACTTCACGCAGCGAACCTTCCGCCAGTACTTGCCCCTGATGCAGAACCGTGACGTGATCGGCAATCGTTTCCACAAACCCCATATCATGTTCAACCACCATCAGCGAATGCGTGCCCGCCAGCGTGCGGAACAGCTCGGCGATGTAGTCGGTTTCCGCATCAGTCAGCCCGGCGGCCGGTTCGTCGAGCAGCAGGAGGTGGGGTTCCTGTACCAGCAACATGCCGATTTCAAGAAACTGCTTTTGCCCATGCGACAGCAAACCCGATGGGCGATGACGGTGCTCCGTCAACCGGAGCAGTTGCAGTACTTCGTCAATGCGATCCCGTTGTTCGCCACTCAGTTTCGCCTTCAGGCTGGCCCAGACCGATTTATCCATTTTCTGCGCGATTTCCAGGTTTTCCATCACGCTTAGCGCTTCAAAAACGGTCGGTTTCTGAAACTTACGCCCAATTCCGGCGCGGGCGATATCGACCGATGACATCCCCACCAGATCGACAGTCTGGTCGTAAAATACCTTGCCGCTGTCCGGGCGTGTTTTACCGGTGATGACATCCATCAACGTCGTTTTACCCGCCCCATTCGGCCCGATGACGCAGCGCAGTTCCCCGACGCCGATCGACAACGACAGATCCGTCAGCGCACGAAACGCATCGAACGTGACGTTAATATTCTCAAGCTGCAATACCGGATCGGTGATGGTGCGATAGCGATCCTGACGCTGCGGCTGGGTATACAGTGAATCAGTCATCTTTCCTCCGTTTGAGCACGCCAATCACACCCCGCGGCAGGAACAGCGTGACCAGAATAAACATTAGCCCGAGGAAAAAGAGCCAGAAATCCGGAAATGCCACGGTAAACCAGCTCTTGGCGCCGTTGACAATACCCGCGCCGAGGATCGGCCCGACCAGCGAACCACGCCCGCCGAGTGCCACCCAGATGGCCGCTTCGATGGAGTTGGTCGGCGACATTTCGCTCGGGTTGATAATCCCCACCTGTGGCACATACAGCGCGCCGGCCAATCCGCACAGTACGGCCGATAAGGTCCAGACAAACAGCTTGAACCCCATCGGGTCGTATCCGCAGAACATCAGCCGGTTTTCCGCATCGCGCACGGCGGTGAGTACGCGACCAAACTTGCTACGCGTCAGCCACATACAGGTCACCAGTGAGAGCGCCAGCAACAGTACGGTGGCGATGAACAGGCCAATGCGCGTCGCCGTGGCCGATACCGGGAAACCCAGCAACGTGGTGAAACCGGTAAAGCCGTTGTTGCCGCCAAGGCCGGTTTCGTTACGGAAAAACAGCAGCATACCGGCGTAGGTCAACGCCTGGGTCATAATGGAGAAATAGACGTCTTTGATACGCGAGCGAAAGGCAAAGTAACCAAACAGCAGCGCCAGCAGGCCGGGGACCAGTATGATCAGGCATAACGCCCAGGCGAAATGCTGTGTCCCGGTCCAGAACCACGGTAATTCCGTCCACGACAGGAACGACATAAACGCCGGTAGCCCGTCGCCGGCGGCCTGACGCATCAGGTACATGCCCATCGCATAGCCGCCGAGCGCGAAAAACAGGCCGTGCCCCAGCGATAATAACCCCGCATAGCCCCACACCAAATCCAGCGCGACCGCCACAACCGCATAGCAGAGGATTTTCCCTATCAACGTCAGTGTGTAGGTGGAGATAGCCAGCGGGTTCTCTGCCGGCAACAAGGCGCAAAACGGCAGCACGACCAGCGCCGCCAGAATCAGCGATGCCAGCGAGCCGGTCAGGCGCGGGGCGCGTTGGGCCATCGTTACGGTGATAGGTTGGCTCATCAGTCAATTACCCGCCCTTTGAATGCAAACAATCCTTGCGGCCGTTTCTGAATAAACAGCACGATCAAGACCAAAATGGCGATTTTTCCCAGCACGGCGCCCATTTGCGGCTCCAGTACTTTATTCAGTACGCCGAGCCCCAGCGCCGCGACCACCGTACCCGCCAGTTGCCCTACGCCGCCGGTCACCACCACCAGAAAGGAGTCGATGATGTACCCCTGCCCTAACTCCGGCCCGACGTTGCCCAACTGCGACAACGCCACCCCGCCCAGCCCGGCGATGCCGGAACCTAAACCGAAAGCCAGCATATCAACGCGCCCGGTCGGCACGCCGCAGCAGTCCGCCATCCGCCGGTTTTGCGTCACGGCACGCACGTTCATGCCCAGCCGGGTTTTGTTGAGCAATAGCCAGGTCAAAATCAAAACGCCGACGACAAAAATAATCACCGCGATACGGTTATACGGCAGCACCAGATTGGGCAGCGCCGACCAGCCGCCGGAGAGCCAGCCGGGGTTGGCGACTTCGAGGTTCTGCGTGCCGAACAGCACCCGTACCAGTTGAATCAGCATCAGGCTGATCCCCCAGGTGGCGAGCAGGGTTTCCAGCGGCCTGCCATAAAGGTGGCGAATGACGGTACGCTCAAGCACCATCCCCACGGCGGCAGTGATAAAAAAGGCTACCGGGAGTGCCACCAGCGGGTAGAGCGCCAGCCAGTCAGGCAACAGACGCTGGAACAAATTCTGTACCAGCCAGGTAGAGTACGCCCCGAGCATCAGCATTTCGCCGTGAGCCATATTGATAACACCCAGCAGGCCGTAGGTTATCGCCAGCCCCAACGCCGCCAGCAGCAGAATCGACCCCAGCGAGAGACCGCTAAACGCCTGCCCCAGCCAGTCGCCCCATCTCAGACGCTGTTGCACCTGCTTCAGGCTGGCGACGGCGGCGGCGCGCACGGCGGCATCCGGCTCATTTTGCGGTTGCGTTAACCGCATCAGGCTGGCCTGCACCTGCGGATCGCTGGCTTCGCCAAGCCGTTTTACCGCCTGCAAACGCACCTCGGCCCGGCTGTCGGAAAGTTGTAAGTTCGCCACCGTGATGGCGATAGCGGTATGGACGCGCTCGTTTTGCTCCACCGCCAACCGCTGGGTGAGAAACGACAGTTGCTCGGCCTGCGCATTGTTTTGTAGCTGAAACGCCGCCCGCAACCGCACGCCGTCGTCCTGGCTCACCAGTTGATGCGCCGCCAGCGCACTGGCGACCAATCCCCGAATGCGGTTATTCATAAACACTTTTTTGGTTGCGCCGACTGGCGCGGCATCGCCTTCCAGCGGCACCGGTTTGCCGTCCTGTTCGGTAAACAGTTGGCCATTCAGGTCCGCAACGACGGATTCATCATTCAGCGCCTGCAATAACGGCAACCGCGATGCTTCCGGTGCGGCCGACCACTGCTGAAGCAACTGCGCCTGCCGGGTGCGGCTGGCCTGGCCGTAGTCGGCGGCCGGACCGGCCTGTGCTGCTGCGGTCAGCAGCAGGCCGCTAACAAAAAGGAGAAAGCCCAAAGCCGGGAATCGTTTCATGGTGTCGGTGTCTTTTGATGGTTATCCGGCCTGGCCGGCACATTCAACCACTGACAGGGGCGGCCAGGCTGCCCCTGTCACGGAGCGCACGGGTTTATTTACCGCCGGTTTTCACCGGGTAATCCGGCTTTTTGTCATTGCCGGCGATGTACGGGCTCCATGGCTGAGCGCGCACCGGTTTATCGGTCTGCCACACGACGTTGAACTGGCCGTTCTCTTCGATTTCACCAATCATCACCGGTTTATGTAAGTGGTGGTTGGTGGCATCCATGGTCAGGGTGAAACCGCTCGGCGCGGCAAATGTCTGCCCGGCCATCGCCGCCCGTACTTTATCGACGTCGGTAGTGCCGGCTTTTTCGACCGCCTGCGCCCATAGATGAATACCGACGTAAGTCGCTTCCATCGGGTCGTTGGTCACGACGCTATCGGCATTCGGCAGTTTGTGCGCTTTGGCGTAAGCGCGGTAATCGGCAACAAACTTCGTGTTGACCGGGCTGCTCACCGACTCAAAGTAGTTCCACGCCGCCAGATGGCCGACCAGCGGTTTGGCGTCGATCCCGCGGAGTTCTTCTTCCCCTACCGAGAAGGCGACCACCGGGACATCGGTCGCTTTAATGCCCTGATTAGCCAGCTCTTTATAGAACGGGACGTTGGAATCGCCGTTAATGGTGGAGATCACCGCCGTTTTACCGCCTGCGGAGAATTTCTTGATATTGGCAACGATGGTCTGATAGTCGCTGTAACCAAACGGGGTGTAGACTTCTTCGATGTCTTTATCCTGAACGCCCTTAGCGTGCAGGAACGCTCTCAGGATCTTGTTGGTGGTGCGCGGATAGACATAGTCGGTGCCCAGCAGGAAGAAACGTTTTGCCCCGCCACCGTCTTCACTCATCATGTATTCCACCGCCGGGATCGCCTGCTGGTTAGGCGCAGCACCGGTGTAGAACACGTTCGGCGACATCTCCTCGCCTTCATACTGCACCGGATAGAACAGCAAACCGTTCAGCTCTTCAAACACCGGCAGTACCGATTTACGCGATACCGACGTCCAGCAGCCAAACACCACGGCGGTTTTGTCCTGCGTCAGCAACTGGCGGGCTTTTTCCGCAAACAACGGCCAGTTAGAAGCGGGATCGACCACCACCGGCTCCAGTTTTTTACCCAACACGCCGCCTTTGGCATTGATTTCATCAATGGTCATCAGCGCCACGTCTTTTAACGGCGTTTCCGAGATAGCCATGGTGCCGGATAAGGAGTGCATGATCCCCACTTTGATGGTGTCGGCAGCGGTTGCCTGCAAAGAAAAGCCCATGCTCAAAAAGGTGGCGGACAGGGCAAATGCTTTCAGTAAAGAACGTCTTTTCATTACAAAACCCCTGGTTGATGTTGATGTATGACGATTCCCCGCCCTACGACGGGATGGACCATGACTACGATGAAACGGGTTGTAAACTGGCCTGCTGGAGCATGTGTAAGGTGATTTTCCTGACCTCGGCTTTGCTCTGGGAAATGTGCCCGGTCAGCATGCGCTGCGCCTCCTCTGTCTGTTGTTGCAGGATCGCCTGTAAAATCCGGGCGTGTTCGTTGTAAGTCGCCTCCACCCGGTCTTCACGGGTGAAATCAAGGTGACGAATGATGCGCATCTTCTCGGTTAGCTCCACATGAACGCGCGTCATTTCACTGTTACCGCCGGCGCTGACCAGCGTGGTGTGAAAACGCTCATCCTGCTGCGATAACGCTTTGCCCGGCGCCATACGCGGCGCATCAATCCAGAAGTCGACCAGAGGCGCCAGATGTTCCGAGCAGACGCCGGGCGGCATACCGCACAGGCGTCTTACCGCTTCCCGCTCCAGCACGATACGAAAGTCATACAGCGCCTCGAAATAATTGAAATCAAAAGGCTTTACCTGCCATCCACTGCGGGAATAAACCTGTACGTAGCCTTCATGCTCCAGCCAGAACAACGCCTGACGCACCGGAGTACGGCTGGCGGACATCCGCTCGGAGATGTCGTTTTCGCTGAAATGCGCGCCGGGCATGAGGCGAAACTCGAAGATGTCGTTTTTCAGCTCATGGTAGATGCGCTCCGCCAGCCCCACCGGGCGTTTTTTTCGGCTTGTTTCGTTCATCATCGGTTCCTCCGTTATTCCAGCCACAGCAGCGCGTCGCCGGGGCTGACCGGGCGACCGGGCTGGCAGGCAATGCGTTTGACTTTGCCGCTTTGCGGCGCGTTAATCGCCAGTTCCATTTTCATCGCCTCGACGATGATCAGCGGCTGACCGGCATCAACCTGGCTCCCCGGCGTGACCAGCACCTTCCAGACGTTGCCGTTCATGTCGGCACGTACCGGCAACGCCTCGTCGTCGGCAACCTCCACCGTGTCGGGGACTGGGGTTTCCAGCACGGCCTGATCGTCCTGCTGCCAGCGTTCGACTTCAGCCTCAAAAGCGGCGGCCTGACGGGTACGAAAATCCGCGATGTCTGCCGCATGGGTGTGCAGGAATTGCAGATGCGCCTGAAAATCAAACACCGTCTCTTCGATCCGGATAGCCGCGCGTCCTTCACGGAAATCATCACGTAACCGATTCAGTTCCGCTTCGCTCACCGGATAGAAACGGACCTGATCAAAGAAGCGCAACAACCAAGGCTCCCCGGCCTGAAACTGTTCGTTTTTCAGGAATTTGTTCCAGATAGGCAATGTCCGCCCCACCAGTTGATAGCCACCGGGAGAATCCATGCCATAGATGCACATGTACATCCCGCCGATGCCTACCGTGCCTTCTGCGGTAAAGGTGCGCGCCGGGTTATATTTCGAACTCAGCAGGCGATGGCGCGGATCGACCGGTACGGCGCACGGCGCGCCGAGATAGACGTCACCCAGCCCCAGAATCAGGTAGCTGGCGTCAAACAAGGTCTGTTTTACCGCATCGCGACTGGCTAACCCATTGATGCGTTGGATAAAGTCAACGTTATTCGGCAGCCACGGCGCACTGACGCGCACCGTGTCTTGATAGCGGCTGACGGCATCGAGCGTGGCGCTGTCTTCAAACGCCATCGGCATGTGAACAATACGCGACGGCACCTTCATCTGGCTGACGTCGCCAATGCGCATCTCAAGCTCCAGCAGTAACGTCACCAGCGCCGACTGGCTAATTTGCCGGCTGTCGTAGCGAACTTGCAGCGAACGTACGCCGGGAGACAGCTCCTTCACACCCGGATGCGCCCGCGTGCGCAGTTGTTCCATCAACAGGTGAACACGCAAACGCAACGCCAGATCCAGCACGTTATCGCCGTACTCAATCAGAAGGTAGTTATCCCCGGCCTGGCGATAGACAATCGCCGGGGCTGCGGCGGTAGCAGGCAGCGATACCAGCGCCGCCGCCGAAACACCGTCACGATCAGCCAGAGAGGGCGCGGCGAACGCGGCGACGCGACCGGCGTTCAACGTCGTAATGCAGTGCTCCTGCGCGTGTTCCAGTGCAACCGCCTCTTCTACGCTTATCGGGTAGAAACGAATTCGATCGCCGGGTTTCACCTGCCCGACTTTCCACAACTCCGCTTTGGCGATAGTCACCGGGCAGACGAAGCCGCCGAGGCTTGGGCCGTCGCGCGTCAGGATCACCGGAAAATCGCCGGTGAAGTTAATCGCCCCTATTGCGTATTCGCAGTCGTGCACGTTCGAGGGGTGCAGACCCGCCTCGCCGCCGTTCGGACGCGTCCAGCTCGGTTTCGGCCCAACCAGCCGAACGCCGAGGCGGTTGGAGTTGTAATGAACTTGCCAGTCGCTGGCGAAAAACGCGTCGATCGCCGCCGGAGTAAAGAAATCCGGTGCGCCGTGCGGCCCGTACAGCACCCCGATGCGCCACGCCTCGCCATACGTCGGGATCAACGATGCCGGCAGCGCTTGCGGTTCGCTCACCGGTGCCGGTGTGGTACAGGCAGCCCGCTCAGGATGTGAGATCGGCAGCAAATCCGCCACGTTCAGCGTACGCCCGGCGTGGCCGCCGAACTGCCCCAGCGCAAAGGTGGAGCGGCTGCCTAAGTACTCCGGCACGTCGAGACCATTGCGCACTGCCAGATAAGCGCGGCATCCGCGCAGCGCGCGCCCCAGCGCCAGCGTCTGCCCCACCGTCACACTCACCGGCTGCCACAGCGGCACCGCCTCGCCATCAAGCGTGGCCTGGCAATCCGCCCCGGTCAGCGCGATCAACGCGTCGCTGTGGAACAACAATTCCGGGCCTTGCAGGGTGAACTCCAGCCCTGCCGCCGCCTCATGGTTGCCGACGATGCGGTTGGCGAGGCGGAAAGCGAAATCATCCATCGGGCCGGACGGCGGTACGCCGATATCCCAATAGCCCAGACGCCCCGGATAATCCTGAATACTGCTCCAGGTGCCGGGCTGGATCACCTCAATCACCGCCGAGCGGGCGATAACACCATCGAGCATCCGCGTCCAGACACGCCCATGCTGAAAGGCATCGCCGGCGGTAATTTGACGCAGATAATCCAGATTGGTGGTAATACCGTGCAAACGGGTGGCATCAAGCGCCGCCTGTAGTTTTGCCAGCGCTTCTGCGCGGTCCGCGCCATGTACAATCAGTTTGGCGATCATCGGGTCGTAAAACGCCGACACCTCGCTGCCGGTCGTCACGCCGGTGTCTATGCGTACCCCCGCCGGGAAAGCCACTTCGGTTAATACACCGGGGCTTGGCTGGAAGTTCTTCAGCGGATTTTCGGCGTAGAGGCGCACCTCAATGGCCGCCCCTTGCGGCGCTTGTTTCAGACGCGCCCAGTCGATGGGCTCATCCGCAGCGACGCGCAGCATACATTCCACCAGATCCAGCCCGGTCACGCACTCGGTGACCGGATGCTCAACCTGCAAGCGGGTGTTCACTTCGAGAAAATAGAACGCGTCCTGCCCGGCGTCGTAGATAAATTCCACCGTTCCGGCGCTGCGATAATTCACCAATGCGCCCAGTTGCATCGCCGCGCGCAGCAACGCTTCGCGGGTCGCCGCAGGCAGATGCGGCGCCGGGCTCTCCTCCACCACTTTTTGGTTACGACGCTGCAAAGAACAGTCCCGCTCGCCAAGCGCCACCACGTTACCTTTGCCATCACCAAAGATTTGCACTTCGATATGGCGAGCGTGATCGACGCAACGTTCGACAAACACCCCGGCGTCGCTGAAAAACTGTTCACCCAGTCGCCGCACGCTGTCCCATGCCTGCCGTAACGCCGGTTCGTCGGCACAACGCGTCAGGCCGATCCCGCCGCCGCCGGCCGTACTTTTCAGCATCACCGGATAACCGATGCGCGCCGCCGCGCTGAGGGCGTCCGCCAGAGAGCCGAGCAACCCGGAGCCCGGCGTCATCGGCACGCCGGCCTGCGCCGCCAGTTCGCGCGCCCGGTGCTTGAGGCCGAACTCGCCAATCTGTTGCGCCGTCGGCCCGATAAACACTATCCCCGCGTTTTCACACGCCTGCGCAAACGGCAGGCTTTCCGAAAGAAAGCCGTATCCCGGCCAGATGGCCTGTGCGCCGCTGTCCTGTGCCGCGGCGATAATCTTGTCGATGCGCAGATAGCTGTCGCTGGCTTTTTCGCCCCCCAGCGCCAGCGCCACATCCGCCTGCTTCACATGTTCAGCGTTTTTATCCGCATCGGAATACACCGCTACGCTGGTGACCCCCAGACGTTTCAACGTGCGGATGGCGCGACAGGCAATTTCACCACGGTTGGCAATCAGTACGGTGTTAAACATGTTTGCTCTCCTGACGGGTCACCCAATTACGCCAGCCTTTGAATTCCGTAATGTCGGTAGCGTCGTTCAGCGCCGCCGGTTCGCAAATAAAGCCCTTTACCCAACGCCCGTCGATCAGCTCAAGGGAGCCGATGCCCAGCGGCGCGGGAATTTCCGCGACAAATTCGCCAAAGCGGGCGAGCGGGATATCCCACAGTTCCACCGCAATCGCCGCGCCCGACGCCTGGCGCGCAATACCCGGTTTGGCGGGCTGCGTGTTCGCCAGCGCATACAGCCGATAGCACGGTGCGGTTTCCGTGGCTTCAACAAACACGGCATCACGCTGAGTGAGCTGGAAATTCAGCGGCATTCCGCGCAGATGCGCCCCCACCACCGCAACGCGCACATGATGTGGAGAAGCGGGCAAATGTGCAGAATCTTTTTGATAGGGCTGAGCGGTGGCCCCCAGCGGCAAGGCCAGTTGCCGCTGCCAGCGCAGACCGAAATCCGCCAGCGCACGGTCATGCCAGGCCGGGGCAATCAACGTAATGCCCGCCGGCAGCCCGTCGGGACGAAACGGTGCAGGCAAGGCCAACGCGGAAAGGTCGGCCAGGTTGGTAAAGTTGGTGTAGGTTCCGAACTGCGAGTTGAAACGAATGGGCTCCTGTTTCATCTCTTCCAGCGTATGGATGGTTGGCGAGGTGGGCACCACCAGCGCATCAACCTCGCTCAGGGTGCGCTGAATGTTTTGCGCCAGTTCGGCGCGCAAATATTCGGCTTGATACGCCTCCACCGCGCTGTAATTCAGCCCGGCGGCAATAATGGCGTGCACGGTGGCGTCCATCTGCTCCGGGTGGTTGAGCATGTCGCCCACCGCCGCGGTGCGCTCAGCCACCCACGGCCCCTGATAAAGCTGCTCGGCAAGCTGGCGAAACGGCGAAAAATCAATCGGTTTGAGCGTTACGCCGCTGTCTCGCAACTCCGCCAACGCACTCAGCCAGGCGGCTTGCGCTGGCTCATCCCCAAAGAACGTCAATTCCGAAGGAATGGCAAAGGTCGGATTGTGCGGGATCGCCGCCGGCGCCGTTGCGGGGTTAACACGGGAATAGGCATCGTCGGTATCAGTGCCCCCCGCCAGCGATGCAATATAAAACGCATCTTCCACCGTCAGCGCAAACACCGAGAGCGTGTCATTGAGGCGACAGGCGGGCAGAACCCCTTGCGCCGATAACCACCCTTTGGTCGGTTTTAAGCCGACGATGTTGTTAAAACCGGCGGGTACGCGGCCAGAACCGGCGGTGTCCGTTCCCAACGCGAACGGCACCAGACCGCGCGCCACCACAGAAGCCGAGCCCGAGCTGGAGCCGCCGCAGACATAATCGGCATTAAAGGTGTTGGGCACCGCACCATACGGGGAGCGCGTCCCCACCAACCCGGTCGCGAACTGATCGAGATTGGTTTTGCCAATCACAATCGCCCCGGCCGCTTTGAGTTTGGCGACGGCCGTCGCATCCTGCTGCGCGATAAAGGCAAACCCAGGGCAGGCTGCCGTGGTTGGCCAACCGGCGACATCCACGTTGTCTTTTACCGCGAAGGGAATACCGAATAACGGCAATGCATCGGGGTGATTACGATAAAGCGGAAGTAAATCGTCTAATTGGGATTGCAACTGCGCTTCGCTGGCGATCGCAATCCAGGCATTGTCTTGCGTCGATAAGGCATCAATATGGTCTTTTAAGCGAGCAAAAACGGCATCACTATCCTGTTTGATTTGCTGTTGCCATGCCGTCAGTGTTTTTCCTGTCATCAACGCCATCATTGAATTCCTGCTGGTATACTAGATGGAGTTCAATTAGCAATTCACATGCCAATAAAATATCCTTTTGTTTTTTAATTAAAAATCAAATAACCGGATTGTATTTATGGCATTAATACGCACTCTTTCAGAACATTGTGCGCGCAATGACAGTGCATATTTATTGGGAATGGGCAACGGTCAAAATAATAAGTTATGGCTGTATATACCCCAAATAATTCGAGAAACGCGTTGGCCCGTCGGGGGCAACGCTCTGAAATATATCGTTAACCCCGGAAGCGCTGACGAATCCCCAGAAAAGGAGACAGGCATAGAGTTTTATGATCTACTGATTTTCGTGGCTTTGTTGAATAAATCAGAGATTGCACAAAAAATAGCCAAGTGACACACCCTGGCAGTTTTAAAAAAGGCCGAATCATGAAATAGAATGGCTGAGCCTTATGATGACGAAAATTATGAAATTGATAATCTTTATCATTATGTTTACTTCTTTGAGGCGCGAATAATGTTAAAAATTGATGAATCCGAGTTCCCTATTGTATGGCTGACGCAAATTGAAAACATTGAAAACAAACCATCGCAAGCGGATGATGCTGATGATAGCTTCATTCAATTGGAGAAAATTTTGGATAAGAGATCGCCATTTATCATAATAAACACAGCCGAATTTGGAGATAAAAATCGCCATGAGCACTCAAAAGACGAGAAAATGAAAATAGTCCTATGGCTAAAAAAAATAAGAAAAACGTAAAAAAATATATCATTGCACAAATTCAAATAGTGCCAAAGGAAAAACAAGGATTATTGTTAAATAGTTTTGTAAAAACATTCTCGAAATTTTGGGGGTATCCTATGATTATTGTTTCCAATAAAGAGCAAGCGTTAGAAAAAGCGAAATCTCTACTTGAAAAAACACAATGACTTAGTTGATAAAAACCAGGAACATAAATTCAGATTAAACATAAAGGAAAAAGATTAGTGTTAATTAAAAAACGCCTGCGACAGACGATACCAAGGAAATGTGTGATTGAAATAATGAAAAATAATAAAAATAATTTTCTACAGGTTATGGAAATATATCTATTTATTAGTGAACATCAAAGAATACCTCTAAATGTTATCTACCGTGTCACAAGGGAGCTGTTTGATGCAGGGGTTCTTGAACGACGCTGGAATGAACATGATGGACGTCTCACATATAGGTTATTTTAGTTTAAGCAAATGAAACCACGCCTTCACCAACAATAATCTTTACGTTGAAGTCATTAATTAGAGCGTTAAATCAGTCTTGATTTATATTTTCACTATCAACATTCGCTCATATCTGACAAAGGTATATAACAATACCCTATCATGCACCCTCTATTATCTCTTCGAACTATGCACCCGCAAAAACATCACAATTAAAATGAAATACTGTTCATTACTCCGGCTTTAGACCACCGGTTAAAGCGGTTGTAAATAGTTTTCCAGTGACCATAACGTTCAGGCAAATCCCGCCACAGCGCGCCGGAGCAAAGCACCCAAAATATACCATTCATGACGTGTCTGTGTGCAAAGTAAGGACATCCGCCTCTGGAAATGCCTCTTCCAGGTGCAGCATGGGAGGAATCAGCGCCCATGCCTCATCAGGGAAATCGTAACGAGCCAAATTAAAGGACTTTTTGTGAGTAAATCATAGACCCGATTGTACAAAAAATAGTTACGGGACACACCCTAAAAGGGTATGTGGGAGGGATAATAGCCAGTGCGATACACCGACTCAATACCAGCGTACTGGAAGGGATGAACAACAGGATCAAGGTGATAAAGCGAATGGCATATGGATACCGGGATAACGACTACTTCTTCCTGAAAATAAAAGCAGCGTTCCCCGGTAAAGCGCGATGAACCAAATGAAAGATCTCAGAACAATAAAAATGTTGCATTTATAAATAGAGATGAAATCTCATGTCAACAAACATGCCGCACATGACTAAAATTATCTCAATTTTAGCAAAAAACTAAAACACAAAAAATATTGATACATTGGCTAAATTATTAAATAAATGACATAATATTCTCATTTCAGACATCTGAAATTTATAGAGTACAATTCTAATGAAAACAATAGACCACACACCATCCGAATTCATAAATCCATTATTGCCTGTTTTTTCTATGAAATCCGAGAGCATTTCAGACGACTGGGAATTGAAACCTCACCAACATCCAGAGGCTCAGCTTCTTTTTTCCGTGAAAGGAACCATGATTTGTGAAGTAAAAAATTGTATCAGATTGATACCACCACAGTGTGCAATCTGGATCCCAACAAATATCCTTCATTCTACACGAGGTAGTGGCAATACAAATTGTTATTGTATTTTCATTAATACCAGTTTAATCAAAGGATTGCCTTCTGAATGTACAACAATATCTGTATCTCCACTTTTACGAGAACTAATAATATATGCATCGGGATTTAATCCTGAATCGATAAAACCATCGGATCAAAAGATTATTGATGTTTTGGTTGACCAAATAAAAGTTTCATCGAAAATGGAGGTAAGTCTCCCTATGCCTTCCGAGGCCCGTCTTCATTCACTAGCCAATATTTTGATAAAAAACCCAGGGGATAACCTAAAACTTAAAGAGTGGGCTAATAAAATAAACATGAGCGAGAGAAGCTTTACCCGACTTGTTTATCAAGAGCTGGGGATGAGTTTTGGCAGATGGAAACAGCAACTCCATGTGGTCATTGCGCTTCAAAGAATTTCACAGGGTGACAGCATCACTGCAATTGCTCTTGATTTAGGATATGAAAACGCCAGCGGTTTTGTAACTATGTTCAAAAAAATTATGGGTAAACCACCATTAGGATACTATAAGGAATTTCAGGATGCTAACGTTAGAAACAATAATGCTTTCATGATTTAGGGTGTGTCCCGTAACTATTTTTTGTACAATCGGGTCTATGATTTACTCACAAAAAGTCCTTTAATTTGGCTCGTTACGATTTCCCTGATGAGGCATGGGCGCTGATTTCTCCCATGCTGCCACCTGAAAGAGGCATTTCCAGAGGCGGATGTCCTTACTTTGCACACAGACACGTCATGAATGGCATATTTTGGGTGCTTTGCTCCGGCGCGCTGTGGCGGGATTTGCCTGAACGTTATGGTCACTGGAAAACTATTTACAACCACTTTAACCGGTGGTCTAAAGCCGGAGTAATGAACAGTATTTTCAATAATTACCCTTAAGTTTCTGCCTGAGCGACGGACAGGCCCACGAGAGCCGGTATGCAGAAACCTTGCTTAATCGGATCGGGATTATCCGAAAAAGCGGGCGTCCGAAAGCGGTACTGGCGGATAAGGGTTACTCAAGTAACAGTCTTCGCATTTATTTGAAAATAAAGGGAATAAAAGCGGTTGTTAAGTTAAGGGACACAGCCTGGATTCACGATGTCAGTCATAGGGCGATTGCAGAAGATGGACATGCCAACGACAAGCTAAATCATGGATTCGCGAGGGGGCTTGCGTTTGCGCGGCGTGACGGTGTCAGTAAGTGTAACTGCCTGATGGATAAGCTCAATGGGAATAAGGTCAGAGAGGCTACGGGCGTGCTCAGGTGAGGTGACATTGATAATGCCAAGGGCTTGTGAAAGTTCCATTTAAAAAGGATCCATGATGAACATGAACCCTTTTTACACCAGCCACCTGATCGGTCAACCGATCCTTAAGTGATCGGCATTAGGTTATTAACCCTCTTTTATTATCAGAAAGTGTAGTTTACTGCACCCCAGAAACGTCTTCCATCCTCAGTGTATCCGTAATTATCATATCTGATTCTCTTATCCAATAAGTTCGAAATACCCGCTTTGACATTTACATTTTTACTCAAGCTATAATCTGTACCAAAATCAAACAATGCAAAGGATGGAGCCCTGATTGGTAATAATGTCTGTTCAGTCCCTCCAACATTTTCACTATCTTTACCGCGAAAATTCATTGTCAGCCAAGTTTTAACAGACTCATTTAACTGATAATTTACTGTGCTAGTAAACTGATGCTTTGGAAGTTTTGTCAGTGGTTTTCCTTTATACTCACCAGATTTTTGTTGCGAGTAAGTATACGTATAATTATTTTCAACGGTTATGTTGTTATTTATAGCAAAATTGAGATCTGCCTCAACGCCTCTGGTAACCGCGTTCCCCACATTAGCAAAGGTCAGTGGATAAGCACCATACTGGTTGGGTACAGGTTTACACTGCGTGTCCGGGCATGCAACTGTTGTTATTTTATCTTTAAATTGGTTATTAAATAGCGTAACTCCCCCCGAGAGTCCTTCGTTATTGTTATATAATAAACCAAGTTCCTGTGTTACAGACTTTTCAGGTTTAAGGTTCGGGTTACCATAGACATCACCAACATATGCTACCGAACCAAAATTAGGATCCGTTTCAGTAATTCCTGGAGCTTTGAAGCCACTACTTACCCCTCCTTTTACTGTCCAGTCCGATGCAACATTCCAGACTCCGTACAAACGCGGGCTCCAGTGATCACCAAATTGATTATCGTGGTCTAGCCTTGCTCCTGATGTTAAAGTAAAGTCTTCGGTTGCCATCCATGAATCTTCGAGAAAAACAGATTTTTCTGTGCGTTTTAAATCCGTTAAATCAGAAACCTGATTTGAAAAACCGTCATGTAACTTTTTAATACTTAATTCACCGCCAAACGTAAGAATATGACTTCCTATGTTAGAGGAAAGTGAAGAACGCATATTAATATTTTTCAAATCAATATTTTGTGAATTAATATAATAATCTTCGCTCTGGATATAAGAATCAGTTTTACCAATAGCCCAATAACCAATATGATTTACAGAGAACCGATTAACTTCCGCTTTTTTACGAAAATCAGAAGGGCAACCAGAGTAATACGTGCAATCAGGGCTTATGGATTTTCCGACCGTCTGACTGAGATCCTGCTGTGTATGGTTAGCAGTGAACGAAATATCTTGCTCATTGGTGGGAGTAAAAGTGACCTTTCCTGTCACGTTTTCTCTTTTACTGCCGCGATAACCATCATAAATTTCGTCTTCATCACGTTTTGAATAACTACCATAGGTTTGTATTGAAAGGATATTATCTACTAATGGTCCGGTAACAAAGAAGTCATTTTGAAAAATATCACCGGAATCACTGTGTTCCTGCACAGTCAAATTACTGCCGATGCTTCCCTGCCATTTTTTTGTATTTTTTTTGTAATAATGTTGATTACACCACCAATTGCATCAGAGCCGTAAAGCGATGACATCGGTCCTCTAATAACTTCTATATGATCAATAGCAGAAACCGGAGGAATCCAGGCATTCATCTGACCATAACCATCAAATAATCGGCTGCTATCTCTTGAGTCAATTCTCATTCCATCAACCAGATATAGCGTATATGCAGATCCCATACCGCGTATATTTATTTCTTTGTGGTCACCACCGACGGTTGTCGTAACACCAGGAACCCCCTGGAGCATATCAGAAATATCACGGTAAGGTTTCTTTTTTAATTGCTCCTGGGAGATTGAAGTAACTGATGCAGGTGCTTGGTCTGTACTACTGGCTTGTCCATTGGCATTTGCTGTGACAATAATTGCACTGTCTTTATCTGTGGCGTTAACGTGAAAAGAAAGCGATGAAATCAGACATATTACACTCAAATTTATAGGTGAAAGTCGGCATCCCCCCATATTATCCCCCCGAAAATTTTTTTGTTTTTTTCTACCCTAAAAATTCCTGAAAAACCATCACACATGATAATGATACTCATAAGCACTTAAGAGATGGTAATTTAAGTGGCTATGATGTCGGCCGCATTATTAATTTCAGCCATATTATTTTTTATTCCAGCCGTATACGCTGAGCTCTTCGGTAATGCCTTCAATTAGTAGAAAATATATTTTTCAACGAACGCACCGATGACTTTTTCACACAATTCAATCGAGCGTGAGAAACAGATTGTTTTCCGGGCCAGACGTTTAATGCGAGTCCTCAGTGTCAGGTTGTTACGCTCAATACGTTGAGTGAAGATTGATCAAAAACTACCGCGCAGTATACCTTGACCACGGCGCCCTACCATCCGATAAAACTGAAACCGCCCGATGGAAAGCCGTGCCATTGATCATTAATCGATACAGTTAATGTGGTTAATACGGGATAGATGAGTACTGTAATGTCGTTGATTGCCCACATTTCGCGGCAAAATCGGCTATAGACCGCTGGGTGCGGCCGGCCCATCCAGACACAGAACATCACGCCGTATTGCCGGGGCTTTTCTGTTGTCGCTCAGGGCCACCGCCCCACAGCGTGTGTGGGGAAATGTCTAATTTATTGCGCGTTATGCCGAATATTGCCGGTCAAACGGCGCATAGTACTCCACTTCAAAATATCCGGTATCTATTTTGCCGTCGGCATTTTTCCGGCAGCGGATAACCTCAAGCTCGCCACCACTGACGCGGGTATACGCCTGGCCGGGCAAAATATGGTGGTAGATGGCTTTCAGAAACGACTGATATTCCTGCGCATCCCCCGAGAAACTAAAGTGCAGATAACTGCCGACCTGCGCCGCTGTCGGGCTATCCACCGAGGTTTCTTGCTGCTGCGACGGCTCAACGGCGCTCATATGGTACGCCAACCGGACATGGCGGTTAACCCGATTGGCATCCGGCAGCACAGTCCAAAACGCATAAATCACCACATCGTCATCATATTGATGACTTGCCTGTTCCCACCAACCGACCCGCTGCGAAAGGTCATTAGCGGAAAGAAGATCATCAATATTTTGTGACTGTTCAAAGTGATGCGTACTTGTCGGTATCGCCGGTAAATCGACGAGTTCCGGGATCGGCAGCCAATCGGCACCGGTGCCTAATGAGGGCTGCAGGCTGGAGAAATCCCATAATGACGCTCTGCGATAGTGGCCGGGCGACATGCCGAAACGCTTTTTGAACGTGCGGGTAAAAGACTGTTGAGAATCAAAACAATAGCGTAACGCCACGTCCTGAATGGTTTGATTGGTAAGCTTTAACTCAATCGCCGCTTTGCTCAACCGCCGGTTGCGAATATAGGTTCCCAGTGAGACGCCGGTTTCTTTCTTGAATAACCGTTGCAAATGCCATTTGCTGTAACCTGATTTCGCGGTGACGTCATTGATCATCAGTGGGCTTTCCAGGTGGTTCTCTATCCACCCGACCAGCTCAGCGGTAAACCTCACCATCGATGGCATCGTTGATAACATCATTGCAAAATCCTCCTTACTGACTACCAGAAACTGACTCATAACCGCCGATGACAAACCGGCATCGGCATCAATTCATCTATTACCACCGCGACCATCGCAGCAGTCACTACAGCGATATAGCACGATAACCCAGGGCTGGACTCAGTAAGGCAAGTAGCGCGCCACCACTTCATCAGGCAGCATCTTGGTCAGCAGATATATCAGTTGTTCCGTTTCCTGAGGCGTCAGGCGAGCGGTCAGTTGCGCAGGAACCCCCCGCAAGCCTTCCTGTTCGAAATTCCGACAGATCTCCCGCCCCTTTTCCGTCAACGCCAGAATGACCTGCCGTTTATCATCCGGGTGAGGCTGACGCACAATCAGCTCCCGCTTCACCATCCGCTCAACCATGCGGCTTAGCGCGCCGCCATCCACCATCACGTTCTTGCTCACCTCTACCGGGCTGATCACCCCGTTATAAATGCTGATCAAGACCTTGAACTGGGGAGCCGTGATATCAGTGCCGGCGAAATACTCATTAAGCAGATGATCTTTAAACTGATTTGACAGATGGATCAGCAATCCTATCGAGCAAACTATCTCGTTATTGGTTCTGTTCATGTAATAAAAAACTGACTAGGCATTAATTTATTAAGAAACTAATGCCTGGTCAACGAAATGTCAAGCCGGACCACCGCCCCATTTACATTTTACTTACAATGGAAACGTCGCAACCCGTCTCCGCGGCGGACTTACATCTGCCGCGCTCGTCATAGCCATGAACAGGGAAATACCAACAGCAGCAAGGGTTAGCGGAAGGTCATGACCGACTGCAACAGCCTTTGGGCGTAGGGGTGGGAAACATTGGGCAAATCGTTCACCGCGCAGGTTTCAACAATTTCGCCCTCGTAAAAGAACATCACGCGGTGACACAGATATGCCGCCGCCTGAATATCATGCGTAATAAACACGCAGGAGAGGTTAACGCGTTTTTGCAGGTCAATGAGCAGATCCAAAATCTGTACCTGTGAGGAGACATCCAGCGCACTGATGGCTTCATCCAACACCAGCAGTTGCGGATTCGTCGCCACCGCGCGGCACAGACAGACACGCTGAATCTGGCCGCCGGACAACTCATGAATATGGCGATCGCCTAATGTCGGCGCCAGTCCGGCCAGCGCGCATAAGTCGGCGATTCGGCGATCCCGGTCACCCCGCCGGACGATACCCTGCAATATCAACGGCTCAGACAACGCCTGATTCACCGTCATCAGCGGGTTAATCGACGAGGTGTAATCCTGAAACACGGCGCTGATACGCTGTTTCCTGTTTTGGGGAGCCGAAACCGACTCGCCCGCTAATAACAGGCTTCCCCGATCCGGCAGTTCCAGCCCGCAAATCAGGCGCGCCAGCGTACTTTTTCCGCTGCCGCTTTCACCGACGATCCCCAGACATTCGCCGTGATCAAGCGAGAACGAAACCGACTTGATGATCGCACGCTTTCTTTTCAGGAAAGCCAGGCGCTGCGTTTCCGGGTAGTTTTTTTCAACCTGCCGCACATCCAGCAACATGCGTTATATTCCCATAATCCGGTGGAACGCCGCGCTCAAACGCCTGCGGGTATCAATCAGGTGGCGGGTATAATCCTGTTCGGGATGGGTAAATACCCGTTCCGTGCATCCCTGTTCGACAACCCGACCGTCTTTCATCACGACCACCTGTTGCGCCAGCGCGCCGACCAACGCCAGATCGTGAGAGACGAACACCATGGCGCTGTCATGCTGTTTTTGCAGTTCGATAAACTGCTGCACGATGTCGTATTGCGTCATGCCGTCGAGCGAGGCGGTTGGTTCATCTGCGATGATTAACGCCGGTTGCGATACCAATGCGATGGCAATCATCACCCGTTGCAGCATCCCGCCGGATAGCTGGTGAGGATAGGCCGCCAATACGGCCGTGGCATCCCGCAAACCGACGCGCGCCAGTTGCGCCAACGCGCAGGCCCGGCGCTGCGCGCGGGTTAACGCTCCATGCCGCCGGAGCGATTCATCAAAATGGTTGCCGATCGTATACAGCGGATCAAATGCGCCGGGCGCGTCCTGCATGATCAACACCATCTGCCGACCACGAATCGCCCGCCACGTCTGGGAAGAAAGGCACCGTAAGTCGTTGCCGTTGAACATCATCTCGCCGCTTACCTGCAACCAGGGCGGCAGCAAGCCAAGCAGGCTCTTGCACAGCAACGTTTTCCCGCTGCCGCTCTCCCCTACGATGGCCGTACAGCACCCGGCATGAAGCCTCAGCGTCACGCCCTCAAGCAGCCGGCCCCCTGTGCGCTTGTCGGTGATCGCCAACCGGTTAACATCGAGCAAGATCGGCGGCGTCATGATGGTGATGTCCGATTATCGGTATAGGTGGCCGGCTCCAACGCATCATGCAAAAAATCCCCCACCACATGACAGGCGGCGACCACCACGGCGATAGCCAGACCGGCAGGCAGCATCTGCGTGGGGTGCGTCAACATGACGTTTTTCGCCTCGCTGAGCATATTTCCCCATTCCGGCAACGGCGGCTGGGCACCCAGCCCCAAAAAAGAGAGCGCTGAAATCATCAGTATCACACTGCCAATATCCGCAGACGCCAAAATCACCATATCGGCGGCGGCGGCCGGCACCAAATGTCGACGCATCACGTAGGCCGGCGGCGCCGCGATGATCCGCACATAGTTGACATAATTTCTGCTGCTGTGCCTGAGCGTTATCCCGCGAGTCATGCGCGCATACCAGGCCCACTTCGCCAACACCACCGCCAGCAGAATCGTCGGCATCCCCGGCCCGATGGCACCGACGATGGCAAACACCATCACTTCGCCGGGAAAAGACAGCATCGCGTCGCAGACGCGCATTAAGCAGCTATCGATCCGGCCCTGGCAATAACCGGCAATCATCCCAATGACGGCGCCCGTCAGCACGGTCATCACCATAGCGGCGACGCTGTAAAATACCGTTGTTCTTACGCCGAACACCAGCCGCGAAAAAACGCACCGCCCCAGATTATCCGTACCGAGCGGATACAGCAGGCTAATGCCCTGATACTTATGCCTTATCGACGTCAGGGTCGGGTCGTGCGGCGCAATATAGGGAGCGAACACCCCGGCCAGACACACCGCCAGCAGCAGCAGGACGCATAACAACGCCAGCCGATCCTGCCTTATCTTCTTTCCGATACCCGGCTGCCTCATTCCCGCGCGCCTCTTATTCGTGGGTCAAGTTTGCGCTGTAATAGATCGGTCAACAGATTGCCGCCCAGAAACAACAGCGCCATCAGCAGCATGTAAGCCTGAATCATCGGATAATCGCGGTTAAAAATAGCGGACAGACACAACCGGCCAACGCCGGGCCAGGCAAAAATATTTTCGATCACCACCGTACCGGCAATCAGTTTGGGAATACTCATGCCGATCGCCACCAGCGACGCATGCAGAGAGTTCACCAGCACATGCTTGATGACAATGACCGGCTCCGGTAGCCCCCGCGCTCTGGCGTACAACACGTAATTTTGCCGCAGATTGCCGAGCATACTGCCCCGAATCAGGCGAATATAGGTGCCGATGTACCCCATCGCCAGCGTACATGACGGCAAAATCACGGCATGCGCGTCTTGCATGCCACCGACCGGCAGCAGGTCGAGCCTGACCGCCAGCCCCCACATCAACAGCAGGCCAAGCCAATAGTTAGGGATAGCGATCGTTAAAAACACCAGGCTGCGTACGGCTTTATCGAACAGGGTGTTTTCGGTTACCGCACAGAGCACGCCCAGCGTCAGCGATATCGTCACAATCAGCGCCAGCGACGTCGCCGCCAGATACAACGTGGCGGGCATCGCCTGCCTGAACTCGAGCCACACCGCATTTCCGGTGATAAACGACGTGCCGAAATCAAGATGCAGCACCCGCCAGAGCCACTGCCAGTAACGCAGGAAAAACGGTTGATCCAGCCCCAGCTCGCGTCGCATCAGCTGTATGGCTTCGTCGGTCGGTACAATCTCATTCACCCGTAACGCCACTTCAGCCGGGTCCGACGGCACCCAATTCAGCAACGAAAACGCCAGAAACGATATCAGAACGGCCAGCGGCGCCGTCATACCTACTCGTTTGATGAAATAAACGCGCATTCGCTGCTGTTTCCTCTGCTGGCCCACCACCGCCGACTCCCGACGCACCATCAGGAGCATTACACTCAAAAATGCATGTTCTCAAAGGGAATTTCATACTGTGAGACGTTAAACGCCACCCCTTTCAGCACCGGCGCATAAATCGCTTTCGTCCTTGAATAGGTCAACGGGATATACACCGCTTCATCGGCCAACAACGTAAACAACTGCGTGTAGCGCGTCTGGCGCTGTTTCTCATCCGGCGTCAGCAATATTTCGCCGATCAGCGTGTCGATCTCCGCTTTGCGGTGTAACCCCGTCTGGGCCTGATAATCCGCATGAGCGGGAATACGGAACGACGAAATATACGACGCCGGATCATACGGCGTGCCCCATGACAACGAATATTGCAGGTCAAAATCGCCCGATTTTTGACGATCCAAAAACGCCTGTTTTTCTTCTCCCAGGATAGTCAACTGCACGCCGACCTTTTTCAGGTCATCCTGAATCAGCTCGGCAATTTCCCGTTCCGCCGCATTATTGCGGTTATAAGACAGCATCAGCACCAGCGCCTTGCCGTCCTTTTCCCGCACCGTTTTTCCCGCCGCCAGATGCCAGCCGGCCGCCTCCAGCAACACCCCGGCCCGTTGCGGGTCAAACCGGTAAACCGGCAAATCGATATCGCAATACGGCACACGGCGCGACATCAGCGTATCAGCGACGCTTTCGGTGTTGCCCATCACCCCGGTGGCGATGGCGGCTTTATCAATCGCGTATTGCAGCGCCTGCCGCACCGCTTTATCTGCGGTGACAGGACGACCGCTATTCAACACCAGCGCGCGCGACGCCACCGGCGGGCTTATCAACGCCCGGTATTTTCCTGAGGCTTCCAGTGCGGCAAAGCTGTCCATATCCAGCATGTCGCCGTCCGCCCCGAAAATGAGCTGGACGCTTTCTTTTTGCAACGCCAACAGCATCGATTGCCGGTCAGGCATCACCCGCCACATCACGCTGTGAAGACGCGGCCGGGCGCCCCAGTAATCAGGGTTAACGACAAACCGCGCATACTGATTGGGTTTATGCTCCGCCAGTATCCATGGGCCGGTGCCGACATACCCGGTAATGCCGTCTTTGGTTTTTCCGCCGATAAATGCTTTCGGCGACAGCAAACGGAAGGGCCGGGTCAACCCCAGTTCGATTAAGGTCGGGTAATAGGGGTTTTTCAGCGTAATCTGGACGCGGTAACGGTCCAGCGCGGTGACATTATCGATCTGCTTTACCAGTTCAAGCCAGGCATGGCGCGGATAATTATCCAACACCGCGTCCATGTTCTGTTTAACCGCCGCCGCCGTCAGCGGCTCGCCATCGCTAAACCGGACATCATGACGTAACGAAAAAATATACTGTTTGCCGTCAGGCGATATCGTCCAGCTTTCCGCCAGCCAGGGTTTCACACCGTCAGGGGTATTGATGACCAGCGATTCAAACACCATATTCTGGGCGGCCATTTCACCGGAATAAAGATGGGGATTAATATCCCGAATATCTTTGGTGCTGGCGTAAACCAATTGATTGTCATGCATATCGGCCGATACCGACAATGCGCCGAACAGCAGACACAGCACCAGTGCCGCCAGCGAGAAGGGATGAATGCTCATCATCTTGCTTACCCTGAAAAATAAAAAAGAAACGCCAACGCATCTATACCCGTCATACTTCAAGTTGCAGGTGCGTTGGCTGCGTTCGTTCACCCGAATCACTTACCTGAGTAAGCTCATCGGGATTCTCTCTCTTGCCGCCTTCCTGCAACTCGAATTATTTTGGGTATATAACGTGAAGTATGACGGGGACACCCGTTTATTTTTCCGCAACAACCATAAACATCGGCGTAGAGGCGTAATTAATTTTCTCTTCGTTATCCCATACGTTTTCAGCAATATTTTCATCGATAACGACTTGATGAAAACCACAGGACAGCAGAGCGCGTCGATCCCACGCCGGGCGTATTTCCCGGCTTAACGGCAGCGCTCTGGCGATATTTTCCATCGCTACCGTATCCGTATTGGCGTAATGATCATTCATCTTCAGACGGCGGGCATTTTGTCTATCACGCAAATAGCCCTCTCGCGCCGCAGCATTAAAAAGGTGCGCGTACCAATTGGCGTCAAAATTAATTAACCGACCGCCCGGCGCTAATACCCGGTGCCACTCCTGATAGGCTGACAGCGGTTGTTTCAGGTTCCAGGTGACATTACGGGTCACCAGCAAATCGAAATGGTTATCGGGAAACGGCAAGGCATGTACGTCGGTAGCCACGAATGCAATCTCGACATCGTAATAATCTGCATTACTTCTGGCCTGCGCCAGCATGGCCGGCGTCACATCCACGCCAGTTACACGGTGCCCCGCCAGCGCCAGCGTCACGGCGAAAAAACCCGGCCCGGTGCCGACATCCAATATATTCAACAGCGGTTTTTTCGGGGCGTGGCGTAAAATAATCTCCTGCCATAAGCGACGCTTGCCGCCGGCTAATTCGGCGACGTTAACCTCGTTATACCCTTCCGCCCGGTTATTCCAGTAATGTTTTACCTCATTCAGTAAACCATCCTGCGTTATATCGTCCATGACCGCATCATTCATTATTAATTGTGTCACAACGGCTCCCCGCTATTATTACGACAAATTAACCTCAACAGGAAAAATCAGGCGGGTAACAGACACCGTTGGGAAATGAATAACCGTGATCAAGAGTACACCGCGAGGGAATAGTACACTGCGAAAAAAATATGTACCCGCCCGGCGTATGAACTTTTATAAAAACCTCACACTTCATTGAGACAGATCATGAAAGCGGCCGGTGTCGATATCGGTCAATCCGTCTGTCGCCGTGGCACACCCATGTTGCGGTGACGGCATACAGCCCGATAACAATTGTTTTACTTATTAATTATTACAGTTAAATAGCCAATATCTATCACAATATTCATGTAATTCGATTTCACCTCTGGCAAGAGGCTGGCTAAGATGAATAGTGAATTTCACGCCAAAGGCACTGAATACCGCCTGGCGAACAAGAACTACCCAATGAAATTCAATGCATTGCGTTAGACGCTAACACAGCATCCAAGGCAAGCATCATGAGCAATTTCCTGTCCACAACTCACTGCCCGGCGGTCTGTTCAGGCCGGGTCGATGGGGACACAGAGCATAAGGTAGAGAACGCATGACAACCGAAAGCAAATGCCCGTTCCATCACCAGAGCACACCCGTTACCGCCGGCGGTAGCGGTACCGACAATCGTGCCTGGTGGCCCAATCAACTGAATCTGAACATTCTGCACCAACACTCTTCTCTGTCTGACCCGCTGGATAAAGGGTTCAACTATGCCGAAGCGTTTAACAGCCTCGATCTGGACGCTGTTAAAAAAGACCTTCATGCCTTGATGACCGACTCGCAGGATTGGTGGCCGGCGGATTTCGGCCACTACGGCCCGCTGTTTGTCCGTATGGCCTGGCACAGCGCCGGCACTTACCGTACCGGTGACGGCCGTGGCGGCGCCGGTGCCGGTCAACAACGGTTCGCGCCGCTCAACAGTTGGCCCGATAACGTTAACCTCGATAAAGCACGCCGTCTGCTGTGGCCGATTAAGCAGAAATACGGCCAGAAAATTTCATGGGCCGACCTGATGATCCTCACCGGCAACGTGGCGCTGGAATCGATGGGATTCAAAACCTTCGGCTTTGCCGGCGGGCGCCCGGACGTGTGGGAACCGGAAGAAGACGTCTACTGGGGTTCCGAAACCAACTGGTTGAGCGGTGATAAGCGCTACTCCGGCGAACGCGATCTGGAAAACCCGCTGGCTGCGGTACAAATGGGGCTGATTTACGTCAACCCGGAAGGCCCGAACGGCAACCCGGACCCGATTGCGGCGGCCAAAGATATCCGCGAAACCTTTAGCCGTATGGCGATGAACGATGAAGAAACCGTGGCGCTGATCGCCGGCGGCCACACCTTCGGGAAAACCCACGGCGCGGGCGACGCGGCGCTGGTCGGCCCGGAACCGGAAGCGGCCGGCATCGAAGAGCAAGGGCTGGGCTGGAAGAGCGCGTTCGGCAGCGGCAAAGGCGGCGACACCATCTCCAGCGGTCTGGAAGTGACCTGGACGCAAACGCCGACCCAATGGAGCAACTACTTCTTCCAGAACCTGTTCGGCTACGAGTGGGAGCTGACCAAAAGCCCGGCGGGCGCTCACCAATGGCAGCCGAAAGGCGGTGCCGGCACCGGTGAAATGCCGGACGCGCACGATCCGTCCAAACGTCATGTGCCGACCATGCTGACTACCGACCTGTCGCTGCGTTTCGACCCGGCGTATGAAAAGATCTCCCGCCGTTTTTACGAGAATCCGGATCAGTTCGCCGACGCGTTCGCCCGCGCCTGGTTCAAACTGACGCACCGCGACATGGGGCCGCGCGCCCGTTATCTCGGCCCGGAAGTCCCGGCTGAAGAGCTTCTCTGGCAGGACCCGATCCCGGTAGTCAACCACACGCTGGTCAGCGAGCAGGATATCGCCGACCTGAAAGCCAAAGTACTGGCCTCCGGCCTGACGGTTTCCCAATTGGTTTCCACCGCCTGGGCATCCGCGTCCACCTTCCGTGGCTCCGACAAACGCGGCGGCGCTAACGGCGCTCGCATTCGTCTCGCGCCACAGAAAGACTGGGCAGTCAACCAACCGGAACAACTGGCGAAGGTGCTGGGCGTGCTGGAAAACATCCAGAGCGAGTTCAACCAGGCGCAGTCCGACAACAAGCGGATTTCGCTGGCCGACCTGATCGTGCTGGCGGGTGCCGTCGGGGTGGAACAGGCGGCCAGGGCTGCCGGTCACACGGTGAGCGTGCCCTTCACGCCCGGCCGGATGGATGCATCGCAGGAACAAACCGACGTTGAGTCGTTTGCCGTACTGGAACCGATCGCCGACGGTTTCCGCAACTACCTGAAAGGCCGTTACAGCGTGGCAGCCGAAGCATTGCTGGTCGATAAAGCCCAGTTGCTGACGCTGAACGCGCCGGAAATGACGGTGCTGGTGGGCGGGTTGCGGGTACTGGGCGCCAATGTCGATCAGGCTTCACATGGCGTCTTCACCACCCAGCCCAGCGCACTGACCAACGACTTCTTTGTGAACCTGCTGGACATGGGCACCGTCTGGAAAGCGGTGGGAGAAGACGGCGTGTTTGAAGGGCGCGACCGCGTCAGCGGCGACCTGAAGTGGACCGGCACTCGTGTCGATCTGATCTTCGGCTCCCACTCGCAACTGCGTGCGCTGGCCGAAGTCTATGGCAGTACAGACGCGCAGGCGAAGTTTGTCCACGACTTCATCGCCGCCTGGACCAAAGTGATGAATCTCGATCGTTTCGATCTGGCGTAGTCATTATCATTGCTCCGCCCCGGCGTTTTCGCGCCGGGCGCACCCGATAACATCCCCTGCTCTGCGTGGCGGCCATGTCGCCACGCTACTGTTTTCCACGCTACTGTCCACCTTGCTACTATCTTCCACGCTACTACCTGCCACACTACTGTCTGCCACGCTACTGTCTGCCACGCTACGACCTGCATCACCCGCGCTTAGAGCCTATTGGGATAGGTGATTAGCCTATCGCTCCCCACAAATGATCCAGACGCGCCAGCGGCTGCCTGATTTTGCGGCACAAATCCAGATATGCTGCGGAATCGCGGGTTCGGCAGCAAACGCCCCTGTTGGTAAAAATCGGTTGCTCTTAATCAATAACACATTCCGGACGGCACCACCGGCGAGCGTGCGCTGCCGAGCAGGCCATCCCCCGCCCGCTCGGTGCGATCGGTTACCCATTCTCACCGGCCAATTTCGTCTCATAATCGATAAATATCGTCCTGATTTGATAATAAGCGCCACGACTAAGCGCGCGATAATCAACCCCGTTATCCACCCACTTTTATCCGTAGCCGATGTTTTTATGAAAATCTTTATGGCCCGTTTCTGGCATCAGGCCAGAGCGTTGTTACTGATTTACGCCTGTTTGTACCTCGGTATCGGCGTTGCCGCCGTACTGCCCATCGCGTTGCCGGGCAGCATCATCGGTATGCTGATCCTGTTTCTGTTGTTGTCATTGCAGATTATCCCGGCGCAGTGGGTTAAACCGGGTTGCCACGTGCTGATCCGCTATATGGCGCTGCTGTTTGTGCCGATTGGCGTCGGCGTGATGCAGTATTTCGACTTGCTGCGCGCCCAGTTCGCACCGGTGATCATCTCCTGCGCCGCCAGCACGCTGGTGGTGTTGATCACCGTGAGCGGCTGTTCGCATCTGATCCACGGGCGTAAGCCGGCCCGCCATCCGGCCGATGCGAAAAAAGGAGCCGATCATGTGGCATGATATCGTCTGGTCGCTGCCATTAACGCTGCTGGTGTTTTTTTAGCGCGTCGGCTGGCGCAGCGGCTGAATTCACCGTTACTCAACCCGTTGCTGGTTTCGATGGTGGTGCTGATAGCGTTTCTGCTGGTAAGCCACATTCCGTATGAGCGCTATTTCCACGGCAGCGCGGTGCTGAACAGCCTGCTGCAACCGGCGGTGGTCGCGCTGGCGTTTCCGCTGTATGAACAGTTGCACCAGATCCGTATGCGCTGGAAGTCGATCATCAGCGTCTGTTTCATCGGCAGCGTGGTGGCGATGGTGACCGGCACCTGGATTGCGCTGCGGCTGGGCGCCACACCGGCGATTGCCGCCTCGATCATGCCGAAATCGGTCACCACGCCGATCGCCATGGCGGTGGGTGGCAGTATCGGCGGTATTCCGGCCATCAGCGCGGTGTGCGTGATCTTTGTCGGCATCCTCGGCGCGGTATTCGGCCACACGCTGCTCAACGCCATGCGCATTCATACCAAAGCATCGCGCGGGCTGGCGATGGGCACCGCGTCGCACGCGCTCGGCACCGCCCGCTGCGCCGAGCTGGATTATGAAGAAGGCGCGTTCAGTTCGCTGGCGCTGGTGATCTGCGGCATTATCACCTCGCTGATGGCTCCGCTGCTGTTTCCGTTGCTGGTCGTCCTGGCGAAATAGCCGCCACTGCCGACGCGGATAAATAGGTCAATAGCGCGTCGGCGGCACCCCAAACATCTGACGAAACGCGAAGGTAAACGAGGCGGTGCTGGCATACCCCAGGTCCAGCGCTACCTGCGTTACGCTACGGTTATTCTTCAGCATCACCACCGATTCGAGCAGCCGCATACGTTTCTTCCACTCGCTGAACGCGACCCCAGTCTCTTTTTTAAAACGGCGCGAAAACGTGCGCACCGACATGCCGGTACGCGCCGCCCATTCTTCAATGCCGTGGGGCGCATCCGGCGTCTGCTGAATATCACGGCACACCCGCATCAGGGTGGCGGAAGCAGGCCACGACAACGAAAACCCGGCATCCGGCAACTGCCGCAACAACGTGGTCAGCACCCTGACCAGTTGGGCGTCATCTCCATCGTAGTCGTACTGTTCCGGCACGTGTCCGGTGGCGTAATGAATAAACTCGCGGATAAAATCGCTGACCAACACCACTCTGCAGCCACTGTGGTCAATGGCCACGTAATCCGACTCGATATACAAACTTTCCAGCAACACATCGCTGGTAGCCAGAATCCGGTGCGGCACATGCGCCGGGATCCAGACGCCGTACAACACCGGCACGATCAACGTCTTACCTTCAATCTCCACCCGCATTCCCCCTTCCCGCGCATACAAAAATTCGACGAACGGGTGCTGATGCGGCGCCACCTCCGTCTCCTTTGCCAGCGGGTAGGTACGAAAGTAGACCGGGCGCGGCAACGTGAGCAATACCGGCGCAGGCTGACCGGCTATCGGCAACCGGGGGGGCGAGACAAGCGAATGAGACATCACAGCATGACCTCTACTCGATAGAGTTTGTCTTGATAGGGTAACGCAGGCCAGCCCGATTTGCCCGATAATCTGCAGCTATTCAGCCGGCGCGACGTCATCGCCGCAGAACCGATTCGCTGTGCTTGTACGATTTTTCAAACCAGAAAATGGATTGAGGAATAACTCATGGAAGCGACATTACATCATGCCTGTTCGCCGTTTTTAGTCATGCATTGTCCGTCTTTTGACGTATTACGCCATTTTGCCGATGGCAGCACGATGTCATCCGAAACGACAGTACCTCAGTAATCATTAGTTTTGTGCTAACACATTGAATTAACTGTTAGTTAAAGGAGACATCATGAGTAATGCGTGCATCGTTGATGATATCAGCGAAAAAAATGAATGGCGGCGTATCACGCAGGAATTATTGCATCAGGCGGGAATTACCCTTAACGGAAGCGACCCCTGGGATATTCAGGTGAACGATGCCCGCTTTTTCAAACGGGTATTACAACAGGGGTCGCTTGGCCTGGGCGAAAGCTACATGGAAGGCTGGTGGGATTGCCCGCGGCTCGATATGTTTTTTCATCGCATCCTGGCCGCCCGGCTGGATGAACAACACCCGTCACGCTGGCACGACCTGATGCGCATTGCGCTGGCGCGGCTGGTCAACCGTCAGTCGCGCAAACGCGCCTGGCAAGTCGGCAAAGTACATTACGACCTCGGCAACGACCTGTTCAGCCACATGCTGGACCCCTACATGCAATATTCATGCGGTTACTGGAAACAAGCCGACACGCTTGATGAAGCCCAGCAGCACAAACTGGCGCTGATCTGTGAAAAACTTCAGCTCGAACCCGGCATGACGCTGCTGGATATCGGTTGCGGCTGGGGTGGTCTGGCGGTGTACGCCGCTCAGCATTACGGCGTTACCGTGCATGGCGTCACCATTTCCGCCGAGCAGAAAGCCTTTGTGGAGTCACGCTGCTGCGGGCTGGATATCCATATTCTGTTGCAGGATTACCGCGATCTGCACCGGCAGTACGACCGTATTGTCTCCGTCGGCATGTTTGAACACGTGGGGCCGAAAAATTACGCCGCCTATTTTAATGTGGTGAATCGGTGCCTGAAGCCGGACGGCCTGTTCCTGCTGCATACCATCGGGTCGAATAAGACCGCTCATAACGTGGACCCGTGGATCAATAAATACATTTTTCCCAACGGATGCCTGCCATCCATTAAACAGATTGCCAACACCAGCGAACCCTATTTTGTGATGGAAGACTGGCACAACTTCGGTACTGATTACGATAAAACGCTGATGGCCTGGCTGGCCCGTTTTACCGCCGCCTGGCCGCAACTGGCCGCCGACTATTCGCCCGCCTTCCGGCGTATGTTCAATTATTACCTGACCGCCTGCGCCGGCGCCTTTCGGGCCAGAAACATCCAGTTATGGCAGGTTCTCTTTAGCCGGGGCGTCGAACAGGGATTGTGCGTGCCGCGCTGAGTATTCACCACACGTTCAGGCCACCAGGCGCAGGCCAACGAACGTACGACGATAACGCGCCGACTGATTTTTTTAACCCGATACGTTGTTAACCCCTACAAACAGGAAGCTAACACAACATGAATGTTAATTTTTTTGTCACCTGCATCGGCGATGCGCTCAAATCGCGCATGGCCCGTGACAGCGTGCTGTTGCTGGAACAGCTCGGCTGCCGCGTTCACTTTCCCGAACGTCAGGGCTGCTGTGGTCAACCCGCCATCAACAGCGGATACATCCGCGACGCGCTGCCGGGCATGAAAACGCTGATCGCCGCGCTGGAAGAGAACGATGACCCCATCGTCTCGCCGGCCGGCTCCTGCACCAACGCCATCAGGCATTATGCCGACTGGCTGGTCGATGAACCGGAGTGGGCGGCCCGTGCCGCGCAGGTCGCCGCACGGATGGTTGACCTCACCTCGTTTATCGTTAACCGCCTCGGCGTCACCGATGTCGGTGCTCGCCTGCCGGGCAAGGCGGTTTATCACCCCTCTTGTAGTCTGTTTCGTAAAATGGGCGTGCGCGAAGAACCGCTGGCCTTGCTGCATCAGGTGCGCGATCTGGAACTGCTGCCGTTTCACGCGCAGGAAACCTGCTGCGGTTTCGGCGGCACCTTTTCCGTCAAAATGGCGGAGATCTCCGGTGAAATGGTGAAAGAAAAGGTAGCGCACATCATGGAAGCCAAACCGGACTACCTGATCGGCGCTGATGTCAGTTGCCTTCTCAACATCGGCGGACGGTTGCAGCGTGAAGGGCACGCCGTTCAGGTGTTGCATATCGCTGAAGTGTTGATGAGCCGCTAAGGAGACGCCATGTACCTCAAAACCAGCACGACCCCGTTTCATGAGCGTATCCGCCAGCAAATAGACGACCCGATCATGCGCCAGGCGGTTGCCAACGCGCAGGAACGCATCGGCGCCAACCGTCAGAAGATGGTCGATGAACTGGGCCAGTGGGATGTCTGGCGCACGAGAGCCGCGCAGATCCGCGCGCACGTGCTTGATAACCTTGACGCCTACCTGTACCAGTTGTCGGAACAGGTCACCGCCCGCGGCGGCAAGGTGTTTTTTGCCGCAACACGCGAAGACGCAACCCGCTATATCTTGCAGGTGACGCAGGCCAAACAGGCCCGCAAGGTGGTGAAATCCAAATCGATGGTGACTGAAGAGATCGGCATGAATGCCGTACTGGAAGCCGCCGGCATCAAGGTGGTGGAAACCGATCTCGGCGAATACATCCTGCAACTGGACCAGGACGCGCCCTCCCACGTGGTGGTGCCTGCCATCCACAAAGATCGCCATCAAATCCGGCGCGTACTGCAACAGCAGTTGGGCTACGACGGCCCGGAAACACCGGAAGCGATGACGCGTTTTATTCGCCGGAAAATCCGCGCCGACTTTCTCAGCGCTGAGGTAGGGATCACCGGCTGCAACTTTGCCGTGGCGGAAACCGGCACCGTCAGTCTGGTGAGCAACGAAGGCAACGCCCGGCTGTGCACTACCCTGCCCCGTACCCACATCGCCGTGATGGGCATGGAGCGTATCGTCCCGACCTTTGAAGAGCTGGATGTGGTGCTCACCATGCTGGCGCGCAGTGCGGTCGGCGCCCGGTTGACCGGCTACAACACCTGGCTGACCGGACCACGCGATATCGGCGGTATCGACGGCCCGGAAGAGTTTCATCTGGTGATTGTCGATAACGGCCGCTCGCAGATCCTGGGGTCGCCGTTCCACGATATTCTGCGCTGCATTCGCTGCGGTGCCTGCATCAACACCTGCCCGGCGTACCGCCACATCGGCGGCCACGGCTATGGCTCTATCTATCCTGGGCCGATCGGCGCGGTGCTGTCGCCGTTGCTGGGCGGCTATGAAGACTTCAAACACCTGCCTTACGCCTGCTCGCTGTGCACCGCCTGCGACGATGTGTGCCCGGTGCGCATTCCGCTGTCTTCGCTGATTGTGCAGCACCGACGCACGCTGGCAGAAAATGGGATGACGCCTGCGGCCGAGCGGCGCATCGTCGGGTTGTTCAACTACGCCAATAGTCACCCCGGCCTATGGAAAGTCGGTATGGTGGCCGGCGCGCGTGCCGCCCGCTTGCTGATTCGTAACGGCAAGATACCGTTTAACATCGGTGCGATCAGCGAGTGGACCGCCGCCCGCGACCTGCCGGACGCCGATGGCGAGAGCTTCCGTAGTTGGTTCAAACAGCATCAGCGTCAGAGCAAGGAGAAACGCTAATGGAAAACCGCGACGCCTTTCTGTCTACCCTGGCGCATCGGCTTGGTCGGGAACCCCGCCAAACGCCGCCGCCGTTGCCGCCGCTGGAAAACAACCCGGCCGGCACCCGCCTGACCGAGCTGACGGCGCAACAGCGTTGCGACGCCTTTATCGACTACGCCGGCAATGTGATGCTGGCGCACTGTGAGCTCACCCCGCCCAATGACGTGGCGCAAGCCGCCGGGCGGCTGTGCCAGCGTTACGGCGGCACGCCGGTGCTGGTCAGCGGCGATGCGCGACTGGCGGAGCTGGGCGTAACCGGCTTTCTGCAACAGGAATACCAAGCCCGATGCTGGAACCCGGCGGCAGGCGAAGACAACCTGACGCAGGCGGCGCAAGCCCGCATCGGCGTGGTATACGCCGACTACGGCCTGACCGAATCCGGCGGTGTAGTGCTGTTCTCAACGCCGCAACAAGGCCGCGCCATGAGTTTACTGCCGGAGTCCACGCTGTTTATTGTGCGCAAAAGCTGCCTGTTGCCGCGCGTCGCGCAACTGGCCCAGCATCTACGCCAGCGGGTGCAACAAGGCGAACCGCTGCCGTCATGCATCAATCTGATCGCCGGTCCCAGCTCTACCGCCGATATCGAACTGATCAAGGTGGTGGGGGTACACGGGCCGCTGAACGCCGCGTACCTGATTATTGAGGACTGCTGACGGCACAGGCATGAAGTACCTGGCTGCCACTGCAAATGCCCCCTCTGACGAGGGGGCAGGTATTAGCATTACGCCAGCCCCAGCAAGGCGTTGAGGCGGGCAATCTCTTGCCGCCACTGCGCCTGTTGCGCCGGTTTCTGGTGCTTCGCCTTCCGCGCCAGATCCTCAGCCAGCCGGTTTTCCAGCTCAACCAGTTGCGCCAGCAGCGCGTCCGCCTCATCAGCAGGCTTCGAAGCCGCCGGCACCGCCGCTGACGGCGGCAGCCCGTGTATCGCGGTTTCAGCAGGCGATGCGCCCAGACGCTGATAGACCAGCTCCAGATCGTGCCACTCGCTCAACACGCCGTGCTCAACCAGCCAGAAGCGATTGCAACTGCGGCTGATTAGCGCCCGGTCATGCGTCACCAACAGCACGCCGCCGTCAAAGTCTTGCAGCGTATCGGCCAGCGCCTCTTTGCCTTCCATGTCCAGATGGTTGGTCGGCTCGTCCAGCATCAGCAAACCGTAACGCGCCAGCGACAGCCCGACGAACAATAGCCGGGCGCGCTCGCCGCCGCTCAGGGTGGCGACGGTTTGCTGATGACGCGACCACGGAAATCCGGCGCTGATCAACGCCATCTTGCGGTCCTGCGCCAGCGGCGCGAACGGCGCCAGCGCATCAAACAGGGTGTCGTCGTCACGCAGTTGATGCAGCGTCTGGTCGTAATACCCCAACCGAACGCGGGGATGCAGACGAATCGCCCCATTCAACGTCGAATTCGGGTACTGCTGCCATAGAAGACGCAACAACGAAGACTTGCCGCCGCCGTTACGGCCGATAATCGCCACCCGATCACCGCTTTTCACCCGCTGTAACGGCACGGTGAACAGCGTTGGGTGCTGCGGTGCCGGGCTGACGGCCAGCGCCGTCATCTCCAGCAGACGATCGGCGTTCAGCGCTTCGCCATGCAGCGCCAGCAGCCACTGGCTGCCGGCGGTCAGCTCGGTTTGCTCCTCTTTGAGCCGCTCGATGCGTTTTTCCATCTGTTTGGCCTTGCGCGCCAGATCTTCGTTATCGTAGACCTTGCCCCAGACGGCCAGCCGTTTGGCGCTAACGGTTACGCGGTCGATTTCCTTCTGTTCCGCTTTGCGGCGCAAGGCATCGCTGCGATCGCGCTCCACCAGTGCCGCGCGGGCGGCGCTACAGGGCAGCGCAAAGTAATGCAGTTGCCGGTCACGCAGGATATAGCTGCCGTTGGTGACGTTATCCAGCAACTGGCTGTCATGGGAAACCAGCACAAAGCTGCCGCTCCAGTGTTGCAGGAACTGCTCCAGCCACAGCAACGTCGGCAAGTCCAGATGGTTACTCGGCTCATCCAGCAACAACAGATCCGGCGAGGTGATCAGGGCTCGCGCCAGCAACAACCGGGTATGCTGGCCACCACTGAGGGTACCGGCGCACAGCAGCCAGTCCCGCTCGCCGAATCCCATTTCCGCCAGCAAGGTCTCCGCCCGCCAGCGCTCGCTGACGCGTTCGGCCGCGGGAAGACGAGCCAGCACCGCATCCAGCATCGTCAACGGATGCAGATCCGCCGGCAGATGCTGTTCAACGCGAGCCAGCAGGCAATGATGGGAAAGCGTCACACTGCCGCGCCCTGGCGCTAGCGTACCGTCCAGTAGCTTTAACAGCGTACTTTTGCCGCAACCGTTATGGCCAATCAAACCGAGGCGGTCGCCCTGGTTCAGGGTAAAAGAAATGTCGTTCAGCAGAGGGCCGAAAGGGGTATCCACGCTCAGGGCGTGTACAGTCAGTAAAGTGCTCATTGCTTACTCAAGAGTTACAGGCACAACTGTGCCTCGTCAACACAACGCTGACGATAACCCGGTAAGCCCGAGAGAAGGGGAAATGCGGTTTGCTTCGCTCAAGCCACCGTTATCGCAGCACGATATCGATAACGCTTGAGCAGCGGCGATCGCCAAAAGGATGTGAAGTGTTAAACATTTCACAGCACAGCATGATGATCCTCCTTATTTTTATCCGTAGGTTAATCGATGGCTGGATTGTAGCGACAACGGGCGGGCTTCGCCACCCGTCAGGCTTCTTTTACGCAACGTATTCCCGCCGCGTTATTTCGCCACCAGCATCACCACCGCCACGCTCACCAGCACCAGACAGAACGCCAGCCGCAACGCCACCACCGGTAACTTATGCGCCAGCGCCACGCCCCACGACACGCTGAGAATGCCGCCAATCGCCAGCGGAATGCCGGTGGCCCAATCCACATTGCCGGCCTGAGCGTACGATGCCAGCGCCGCCAGCGCGCCGGGCACCACCAGCGCCAGCGCAATGCCCTGCGCCTGCGTCTGGGTGAAACCGAACAGCGTCACCAATGCCGGTACCACCACCAGCCCGCCGCCGACGGTAAAAATACCGGACATAAAGCCGCTGGCCACGCCGAGTGCCGGCAGATAACGATGGGACAATACCGAAGTCGGCGTGCGGCTGCGCCGGCTATTGATCCACTGCCAGATGTAATACGTCGCCAGCACCAGCAGGAAAATGGCGAACGCCTGCTGCAAATTATCAACCTGAATGGCCGCCGCCATATGTGCGGCGACATAGGCCGACACCGTGGCGAAGGCGCACAACATCAGCGTCATGCGGGTGTCGATCTTGTTGCGTTGCCGGTAGCGCAGAAAGCCGATCAGCACGTTCGGCGTAATCATAATCAGCGCCGTGCCCTGCGCCAGATGCTGGTTCATGCCAAACAGCATCCCCAGTACCGGAATGGCGATCAGCCCGCCGCCGATACCCAACATCCCGCCGCATACCCCAAGCCCCATCCCCAGAATCAAACACAACACCATATTGGTCATCAGCAAACTGGTCATAAATAACCACTACATCCTGTTATATCGTTTTTATCCCCGTCATACTTCAAGCTGCAGGGGCGTTGGCTGCCCTCACTCACCCCGGTCACTTACTTGAGTAAGCTCCCAGGGATTCGCTCGGTTACCGCCTTCCTGCAACTCGAATTATTTAGGGTATAGAAATAATAAGTTGAATAAAAAGAACCGGCCTTGATCAGCGCGGGTCATGGCAAAGATACTCTGCGATTTCAATCAGATTCAGATCCGGGTCGCGCAGGTAAATCGAGCGGATTTTGCCGGTCGCGCCAGTACGCTCCACCGGCCCCTCGATAACCGGCCAGCCGCAACGCTGCACATGCGCCATCACCTGCTCCAGCGGTTCGCTGGCGATAAAGCACAGGTCAAGCGCGCCGGGTGCCGGCAAATGAGCGTGCGGCGCGAATTCGGCGCCCCTGACATGAATATTGATTTTCTGCCGCCCGAAGCAAAACGCGATGCGGCCATTGCCGAAGGTTTCCTGCCGCAGTTGCAGCACCTGAGTGTAAAAATGCTGCGTCGCCGCCAGATCCACGCAGGTCAGCACAAGATGGTCAATGTGACTAATCAACAACACGTTTCCTGTAATTGAGACAATAGGATGACATCCTAGGCGCAGGCGACGCTTTTGATAATTCCTTAATCGTCAATCACCCTTTCCTGACAGGAAAGGGTCGCCGGTGTGTTAGGCTGTGGCGTCTTCGCTTTCAAGGACTGTCATCACTCCATGATCAATCCCGCGCATTTTGACCTGCAATCGTTACGCCTGTTTTTGCAGGTTGCCAAAATCGGCAGCCTGACCAAAACCGCAGCCACCTTCCACATGACGCTGTCAGCCCTGAGCAAACGCATGGCGGAGCTGGAGCGCACCGTTGATTGCACGCTGTTCATCCGCATGCCGCGCGGCCTGGCGTTGACCGCAGCGGGAAAAGAGCTGGTGCACCACGCACGTCAGGTGCTGAGCAATGTCGAGCGGATGGCGGACGAGATGCAGGATTACGCCGCCGGCGTACGCGGCCATGTGCATATCTGGGCTAATACGTCAGCTATCATCGAATTTCTGCCGCAGGAGCTGGCGCACTTTCTGCAACGTCATCCGCTGGTTCGCATCAATCTGGAAGAGAAACTGAGCGAAACCGTGGTGACGGCGCTGCTCACCGGGCAGGCCGATATCGGCATTTTCGCCGACAATGTGCCCTGCTCCGGCGTGGAAAAAATCCCCTACCGGGAAGACCAACTGGTGGTGCTGGTGTCGCCCCGACACCCGCTGGCCGAATGCCGGGAAATCACCTTTGCCGATGCGTTGCAGTACGATTTTGTCGGCCTCAACAACGGCAGCTCTTTGCTCAAACTGTTGCAGGACACCGCCGAAGAGCACGGAAAAATGCTGCGCCTGCGTATTCAGGTCAGCAGCTTTGACGGCGTGTGCCGCATGATCGAAGCCGGGCTCGGCATCAGCATCCTGCCTGAAGGCGCGATCCGTCCGGAGATCCTCGGCGTCGGGCTACATGCCATCCGGCTGACCGATGACTGGGCCACCCGCAAGTTATGGCTGGGCATTAAATCCGGCGCGACATTACAGCCCGAAGCCGCCAATTTGCTGGCGCACCTACGCCAGCCGGTATGAACACACATCAATGACGGCAAACGCCCGCCATCACCGTGCGGCGCTTAAACGATAGATGATTCATGGCTGTTCATCGCTGATTGGCGGCCGCCGGCCAACGCAGCTCGAACAAAGCGCCGCCGGAGGGCGCAGGGCAACAACTCGCCTGCCCGCCGTGCGCCTGCGCAATCGCCTGCACCACCGCCAGCCCCAACCCACTGCCTTTGCTGTTGCCGGTGCGTGACGGCGCGCCGCGCGCAAACGCCTCAAAAATCTGATCGGCAAACTGTGGATCGATGCCGGGACCGCTATCCTCGACGCTCAGATACGCCACCCCGCCATCCACACCCGTCCGAACGCATAACGGACCGGCATCGGCATGTTTTTGCGCATTCTCCAGCAACGCCAGCAGCGCCTGACGAATCCGCACCGGGTCGCATTGCACCACCGGGTCTTCCAGTGCCAGCGACAGGCTAAACCCGGCACTTTGCAGCGTGGGTTCGAACGCACTCACCACCGCCGTCACTTCGTCGGACAGGCGGGTCGGCGTCCAGCGCAGTTCCAGATGACCACTCTCCGCCAGCCCCACTACCCGCAAATCTTCGATGAGCCGCCCCAGCCCTTCCACCTGCGTCAACAAATTACGAAACAACCCGATATCGGGTTCGAATACGCCTTCGGTCAACCCCTGCAACCGGCCGCGTAAAATGGTGACCGGTGTGCGCAACTCATGCGCGATGGCGGCATTCCAGAACGCCCGCTCTTGCGCCATACGTTCCAGCCGCTCCGCCATGGTATTAAAGTCACGCACCAGCAATGCCGCCTCACCCAACGAGTAGTCGTCGGTTTCGGCGCGTGCGTTCAGTTCGCCTTCGGCGATTTGGCGCAGGCTGTGCGCCACCGAATTTAGCGGCACCAGAATGCGGCGGGCCAGGCGAATCGCCAGCACCACGGCGATCACCAACGCCAGTAAGGTGGTTCCGACCATCCAGAACCACTCTACCGTCGTCGGCATCCATTGATCGCTCGGCGACAGGCTTTCCGGCGAAATCGCCAACATAAATGCATAGAAAATATAGGAGCCGACCACCATCAGCAGCGTGATGGACAGCGCCAGCAGCGTCATGGAACGCATAATTTGTCGGCTTAAACTGCCGGTATGCGTCATGACGTTTCACCGAGTCGGTAACCGACGCCGCGCACACTGGACGGCACGCCGTTCAGCCCCAGCCGTTCCAGCTTCTTACGCAGTTTGCTGATGTGGCTGTCCACCGTACGCTCCAGCGAATCCCCTTCCGGCAGGCAGGAGACCAGCAGCGCTTCACGGCTGAACACCCGGCGCGGCGCACGCGCCATATGAGCAAGCAGCCGGAACTCGGTCAGCGTCAGATCCAGCGTTCGGCTGACGCCCTCATAGTCCACCACCACCTCGTGGCTTTCCAGATCGATTTGGAAAATACCGGTCCGCAGGAAACGCGGCGGCTGGCGTTCGGCGCGCAACCCGGCACGGCGCAGCACCGCCTGTACCCGCGCCACCACTTCAGCGGGATTAAACGGTTTCACCACGTAATCGTCGGCGCCAATTCGCAAGCCCATCAGCTTGTCGATGTCCTGATCCAGCGCCGTCAGCATGATAACCGGGGTATCGCCGCGCAGGCGAATCCCCGACAGCACCTGCCAGCCATCGACCAGCGGCATCTGCACATCCAGCAGCACCAGATCCGGTTTCATGGAGAGATGAAGCTCCAGCGCCTGACGGCCGTCGGCGGCGTGCAGGGTGCGTAAACCACTACGTGTCAGGTAAGCGCGAAGAATCTCGGCAATTTCCGGCTCATCTTCGGCGATAAGCACCAACCCATGGATATCGTCAACCATCGGCATGGATTGCGAATGAACAGTCATCGAACGACTCATAGTAAAAAATGCAGGGCCTCCATCATATCTCCATCTTTCTCCAACGAAAACCGCATACAGCAGGTGCACACTGCCGCAGTCTGGCCTCCCTATGGCCGGTAAGCAGGGATTACGACATCATATGAATAGCAAGAAATCACACCCATACCCGATTGCCTGGGCGTTGCCGGCGCTGGTCGGCATGTTACTGACCGGCTGCGACCACCCCGATGTGCCGGTCGAATCGCCGCCGCCGACAGTCACCGTCATGACCGCTGCGCCGGTGTCCATGACCCTGACCGACGATCTGCCCGGCCGGGTGGCGGCGGTGCGCACGGCGGAAATCCGCCCACAGGTAGGCGGTATCGTCCAGCGTCGGTTGTTTGAACAGGGCGCCGAAATCCGTGCCGGACAACCGTTATTCCAGATTAACCCCGCGCCGTTCAAGGCTGATGTCGATACCGCCGGCGCGGCGCTGCAACGCGCCCGGTCGGTGCTGAACCGGGCGCAGATTCAGGTCACGCGCCTCAAACCGCTGCTCAGCACCGGCGCCATCAGCCAGCAAACCTATGACGATGCGATAGCACAACGCGACCAGGCCGCCGCCGATGTGGCGCAGACACGCGCCACGCTGGCGCGCCGCCAGCTTGACCTGACCTTCGCTACCGTCGAGTCGCCGATTGCCGGACGCATCGATCAGGCGCTGATCACCGAAGGCGCGCTGGTCAGCACCAACGACAGCACCCCGCTGGCACGGGTCCAGCAGATAGACCAGGTGTATGTCGATGTGCGCCTGCCGGCCTCTTCGCTGGAGCAACTGCGCGACATGCTGAGCAAGCGCGCCAGCGGCAGTGACGGCGTACCGGCGGAGATTCTGCGCAGCGACGGCCAGCCCTACCCGATGTCGGCGCGTATTCTGTTTTCCGGCGTGAATGTGGATACCGGCACCGGCGACGTGCTGCTGCGCATTCTGGTGGATAACCCGCAACGCCAACTGCTGCCGGGGATGTTCGTGCGCGCGCGCGTCCCGCTCGGTCGCCACGACAACGCCCTGCTGGTGCCGCAACAAGCGGTGATGCGCATCGCAGGCGAGGCCAAAATCTGGGTGATCGACGACCGCAACAACGCCCATGCCGTTACGGTGGAAACGGGCGAGCTGGTCAACCGCCAGTATCGCATCCGCACCGGGCTCAACGTCGGCCAACAGGTGGTTGTCGAAGGCGGCGAACGACTGAGCGACGAGGCCAGGGTGGCAACCCAGCACGGGAAAATGGTGCCGTCCGCCACTGACGCAGCACCACGCTAACCGCAAAGGAATTCCGTACCATGCCGCAATTCTTTATCCATCGCCCGGTGTTTGCCTGGGTGATCGCCTTATTCATCGTGCTACTGGGAACCCTCGCCATTCCCCAGTTGCCGATCGCCCGTTACCCGTCGGTGGCGCCGCCGACGGTGACCATCACCGCGTTGTATCCCGGTTCAACGCCCCAAACCATGAATGATGCGGTCGTCGGGTTGATCGAACGCGAGCTGTCCAGCGTCAAAAACCTGCTTTATTTCGAATCGTCGGTGGATACCTCCGGTTTGGCGCAAATCAACGTGACCTTCAAGCCGGGGACCGACCCGGAGCTGGCGCAGGTCGACGTACAAAACCGCATTAAATCGATCGAACCCCGGCTGCCGCAAACGGTCAGGCAAAACGGTTTGCAGGTGGAATCCGCTGCATCGGGCTTTCTGATGCTGGTCAGCCTGACGTCCGATAACGGGCGCTACGATCAGGTGGCGCTCAGCGACTACATGGCGCGCAGCATCGTCGAGGAGCTACGCCGGGTTGACGGCGTCGGCCGTGTCCAGTTGTTCGGTGCCGAACAGGCAATGCGTATCTGGGTCGACCCGAACAAGCTGCTGTCCTACGGTCTGACCATGAATGACCTGTCGACCGCCATCACCCAGCAAAATGTGCAAATCGCCCCTGGCCGGGTCGGCGATGCGCCTATTTTACCGGGGCAGCGGGTGACGATTCCGTTGACGGTGCAAGGGCAACTGGCAACCCCGCAACAATTCGCCGCCATTGTACTGCGCGCCCGGGAAGACGGCTCACGGGTGACGCTGGCCGATGTGGCGCGGGTTGAGCTGGGCGCGCAATCGTACGGTTTTTCCGTACGTGAAAACGGCAAGGACGCCACCGCCGCCGCTATTCAACTGGCGCCGGGCGCCAATGCGGTGCGTACCGCCGCCGCGATCGTGCAACGTATGGCCGAACTGAAACCGTCCATGCCCGCCGGGATAGGGTATTCGCTGCCGTTCAACACCGCACCGTTCGTTAAAATCTCCATCGAGCAGGTAGTCAGAACGCTGATTGAGGCGATGGTGTTGGTGTTTCTGGTGATGTACCTGTTTCTGCAAAATGTGCGTTATACCCTGATCCCGGCGATTGTTGCGCCCATCGCCCTGCTCGGCACCTTCACGGTAATGCTGGCGGCCGGGTTCTCCATCAATGTGCTGACCATGTTCGGTATGGTGCTGGCGATCGGCATCATCGTGGATGACGCCATCGTGGTGGTGGAAAACGTTGAGCGACTGATGGCGCAGGAACGGCTGTCGCCCAAAGCGGCGACCACCCAGGCGATGAAGGAGATCACCGGCGCGATCATCGGCATCACGCTGGTACTGTCGGCGGTGTTTATCCCTATGGCGTTTGCCAGCGGTTCGGTGGGGGTAATTTACCGGCAATTCACCCTGTCGATGGCGGTCTCGATCCTGTTCTCGGCGTTTCTGGCGCTGACGCTGACGCCGGCATTGTGCGCCACGCTGCTCACACCGGTCGCCGACGGTCATCATGAGAAACGTGGTTTCTTCGGTGGTTTTAACCGTCGCTTCGAGCGACTCACGCAGCATTACGCCGCCGGCACCCGCGTGCTGCTGCGCCGCTCCGGCGGCATGTTGCTGTTGTTTGCCGCGCTGACCGGCGCGCTGGCATGGGTACTGCGGGAATTACCGTCCGACTTTCTGCCGCAAGAGGATCAGGGGTACTTTATGACCTCGATCCAACTGCCGTCGGACGCTACCGAAGCGCGCACGCTGGAGGTAGTGAAAACCTACGAGCAGTACATCGCTTCTCGTCCCGGCATCCAGTCCAACATGTCGATCCTCGGTTTCGGTTTTTCCGGCTCCGGCCCGAATGCCGCGATCGCCTTCACCACGCTGAAGGACTGGTCGGCACGCAACGGCGCCACCACACAGAACGAAGTGGCGCTGGCGCAACAGGCGATGTCGTCGATTCGCGAAGGCACCGCCATGACGCTGATGCCGCCCGCGATCGATGAGCTGGGCACCTCGTCGGGTTTCAGCCTGCGCCTGCAAGACCGTACCGGTCAGGGTTATAACGCGCTCAAGGCAGCGGAAGCCACGTTGCTGACGCTGGCGGCGCAAAGCCGCATCGTCACCGGCGTCTACCCGGATGGTCTGCCGCCCGGCAGCACGGTGCGGTTAAATATCGATCGCCAAAAGGCAGAGGCGCTCGGCGTGCCGTTCAGCACCCTCAGCGATACGCTGTCTGCCGCCATCGGTTCGCTGTACGTGAACGACTTCCCGAACGCCGGCCGTATGCAACAGGTGATCATTCAGGCTGATGCGCCGGCGCGTATGCAACTGGATGATGTGCTCAAACTGTATGTACGCAACAACGCAGGCGGCATGGTATCGCTGAAGGAAGTGGTGACGCCGGTGTGGAGCGATACCCCGTTGCAGTTGACGCGTTATCAGGGCTTTCTGGCCGTACGGATTTCCGGCAGCGCCGCACCGGGCGTCTCCAGCGGTGAGGCGATGGCGGAAATGGAGCGGCTGGCGGCGCAACTGCCGCCGGGCTTTACCGTCGCCTGGACCGGGCAATCGCTACAGGAACGGCAATCCGCCGCACAAGCGCCGATGTTGCTGCTGCTGTCGATGGTGGTGGTGTTTCTGGTGCTGGCGGCGCTGTATGAAAGCTGGTCGATTCCGCTGTCGGTGATGCTGGTGGTGCCGCTGGGGCTGCTCGGCGCGGTGCTGGCGGTCACCCTGCGCGGCATGCCGAACGACGTGTTCTTCAAAGTGGGGCTGATTACCGTTATCGGCTTATCCGCCAAGAATGCCATTCTGATCGTCGAGTTCGCCAGGCAACTGCACGCCCAAGGCCAAACGCTGACAGAGGCTGCCGTTACGGCGGCGCGCCTGCGCCTGCGGCCGATCCTGATGACGTCGCTGGCGTTTGCGCTCGGGGTGGTGCCGCTGATGCTGGCCTCCGGCGCCAGCGCGGAAACCCAGCACGCCATCGGCACCGGCGTGTTCGGCGGTATGGTCAGCGCCACGGTGCTGGCGGTGTTTTTCGTACCGGTGTTTTTTGTGACGGTGATGCGGATACAAGAGCGCTACAACCACTGGCGTGAAAAACGCCGGACAACACACGTAAACGCCCCACACTAACCCCACCAGAGCGGCGACAGGCTGGAAAGCGACGGCTCGTCGCCGCTCTCATTGTGCGGTTATCCCATCACGCCATGACCGCCAGGTACGATTCTTGTATGTTTAAAGCAGAATCAGGGTGAACCTATACTTATCCTGTATTTTTACTGATGCTGCAGCACGATAATAACCATCCAGGGATTAATAAGCCCGATGGGAACTCTATGCGCAGCATCACTTTCAGCTATAGCCTGAACAATTGCCTGACGCATCAAAAAGCCTGTACCAGCAGTAGGAACAATCGTGAACTTCCGCTTCACGCCCTGAGACATTCCCTGCTAACCCTGTCTGCTTCGTGCATAGCTATGAACATATTCCGAAAATTAATTCCAATTAGATCATGTACCTATAGCTCAGCGTTATTGTCTCCTTGCACAAAAAAGTTATAAATTCAAAAGAATTTAATGAGTAACAAGTTCTATTCGCTGCTGCAAAATATCAACATAACTAATTGATTTAAAAGTATTTAATCTTTAATTACAAGTAATTCGACTATTTTGCTATATGTTTTGGGGGAACATTTGGATGTGCAGAACGATGCGGTAGAAGAATATTTATTTTTATGACAATTCAATTATTATGATATGCAAGTGTAGTGAAGGGCAATTTTTGCCTAATCGTTATATTTCTATAAATGGCTCAGGACAGCAACATCATGGCAACGTTACAACAAGAACTAATAGTTCGTGGCGAACAAGTTGAGCGAGTGTTTATCAACTATCAGGATAAAAAATACGTTGTGAATCGACAGTATCAACGTAAATTGATTTGGACTATTGAGGAAAAACAAAATTTTATTGACTCAATAATCAAAGGATTCCCAATACCTATCATTTTATTAGCAGAACCTCTTGGGAGAAAAGACGGCACTCTCGAGATTATTGATGGGATGCAGCGTATGAATGCCATCATGTCTTTTATCACAAACGATTTTTCGTTTAATGGATTCTACTTTGATTTAAATACATTTGCGACGACGAAAGACCTACTTGATCGCGGAGTCATTGCTCAGAAGATGCCACTCCTTGATCGAAGCCAGTGTCTTGCAATTGCATCATATCCTGTCCCGCTTTCAATTTATGAAGCAGCCGAGAGAGAGTCAGTTGAGGAAGTATTTCGGCGAATTAACTCAGGTGGGCGTCAGCTCTCACGACAAGAGTTGCGGGCGGCAGGCGCTACAAATGTGTTCGCGGAAAGTGTTCGGAAAATCTCCGCAAGAGTTCGCGGTGACACATCTAATGCGGATCTATTGCTCTTAAGCGAGATGAAAAAATTAGCATAACAAACAAAGAATTAGACTACGGTATCAGTGCCGATAGCGTCTTCTGGATTGTTAACGGAATCTTGACGAAGGAGCAGCTTAGACAGAGCCGGGATGAAGAGATAGTCGCGGATATCCTGGCTTATATGGTCTCTGACAAACCTGTTGCCTCGCGTACAGAGCTTCTTGATGACTATTATGGCGCAATATCCCCGGAAGCTTTAACTAACAAAACAAGATTCGAGGCAATTGATCAGGCTATTAAAAAGAGAAGTGGAGAACTAGTCGATCTTGATTATCAAAGAGTGCATGATGTGATAATTCTACTTCTTAGTCAGGCTCAAACAACATTCTCTGGATTGATTTTTCCTAACGGAAATGGCGGTAATCCGATCCCCCGTTACTTCCAAGTGGTCTTTCTCGCCCTACATGACCTGATAATTAAAAAGGGTATGGTGGTTTCAGATAGTGCGGGCCTCATCGGACGGCTGAAAGATTGCGGTAAGAGTATCCAGGTTCAAGATGGAGGGAGATGGGGTGCTGACAATCGAAGTAGAATGGTCGATTCAATAATTGGTTGGATTCAGGGCTTTTTTGAAAACGACCAAAACCCAGATCCTGCAAAAGTTCATTGGATCACTAAACTCCAAAATTTACTCACTAACTCAATAACTGAGCAAGCAGCCTACGATTTTAAACAAGGTTTCTATACTTTAGACCCATCCCCCTCCTTTGATGAACGATCCTTCGAAAAAATTATGGAGACCTGCGCTGCCATTGCTAATATCGGCCGAGGACACAAGGGTTATGTTCTTGTCGGAGTTGCAGAAAATGCCAATACTGCAACAAGAGTGCAGGAGATTTTCGGAAGCAAGGCTTTGTCTTATAACGGCTTCCATATAACTGGTGTTGATCACGAAGCGAACCACGCCGGAAAAAACCTTGACCAGATGTTCCAAGACATTTCTGATCGGGTAGGACGCTCAGCGCTTTCAGAGCCGCTTAAATCCTACATAAACACCCATATTAAATGCGTTCGATACTACGATAAGACGGTCTTCGTCTTCGAAATTTTAGGTCAGGATACCCCTTCGCATTTTGCTAGTAAGTGGGTTGAGCGGCAAGGAGCACAGGTCAAAGATATCTCCCCTGAAGGAATGGTCGCACTGTTTGAGCGTTTCAGATAGGGGGATGAACTTTGACCATACTAGGGTCTGTCCCTTAACCTCCCTACACGCTAAAAAGTGCTGCAAGAATCATTTTCGAGAGGTGATCTTTGGTTAAAGATTCG
>NZ_CM001974.1:3528485-3741009 GCF_000406105.1 Dickeya chrysanthemi NCPPB 402
GAAGCGCTGGATACCGCGCTGGACGTGCTGGATAACCTCAATGCGTCCGGCAAGACTATCGGCGTGATCAGCCATGTCGAAGCGATGAAAGACCGCATACAGGTGCAGATCCGGGTCAAAAAGCGCAACGGCCTCGGCATCAGCCAGCTCGATAGCACGTACGCCGTGAAATAACCTCAAGGGGGGCGTTCACCACGTCCCCCGTCTCGCTCGCTTATGTTTCCCGCGGCCACAACCAGGCCGCGCCGCGCACACCGCTGGAATCGCCGTGCATCGCCCGCCGGATCGGCGTGTCGCACTCGCTGCCAAACACCCAGGGTTTCAGCAGCGCAGGCACGGTGTCATACAGCCGCATCACGTTGCTCATGCCGCCGCCCAGTACAATCACATCCGGATCCAACACGTTAACGATGTGCGCCAGCGACTTCGCCAGCCGCTGTTCATAGCGTTGCAGCGCCTGTTCAGCCAGCCTGTCGCCCTGTTCCACCAGCGCGATAATCTCATGCCCTTTGCGTGCATGGCCGCTCAAACGCTGATAATCCCTACCAAAGCCGGTGCCGGAAATAAAGCTTTCGATACATCCGGTGCGGCCGCAATAGCAGGGCATCGTCTGCTGATCGCGCCATTCGTCGGCATCCATCCAGGGCAGCGGGTTATGGCCCCACTCGCCGGCTACGCCGTTACGCCCGCTGTGCACCAAGCCATTCAACGCTATCCCGGAACCGCAACCGGTGCCGATAATCACCGCAAACACCTTACCCGCCCCCGCAGCCGCGCCATCCACCGCTTCGGATACCGCAAAACAATTGGCGTCATTCGCTATCCGCACCGGCCTGCCCAGCAGTTGCGCCAAATCCTGATCCAACGGCTGCTGGTTCAGCCAGACCGAGTTGGCATTTTTAACCCGCCCGGTTACCGGCGACAGCGTGCCGGGAATCCCCACCCCGACGCTACCGCGTTGGCCGGTAGCCTGCTCCGCCATATCGACCAGATCGGCGATAGTTTGTAACGTTTGACGATAATCGTGGCGCGGCGTCGCCACGCGATGGCGAAACGCCTCCTCGCCTTCGTTCGTCAACGCAATGACCTCGGTTTTGGTACCGCCCAAATCAATACCTATTCGCACGTTGTCTCCTGTTTATCTACCGAACTTACGTATCACTGATGATGACATTATCGTACCGCCTCTCACCACAATTCGTTATTATGCCCGCTGCGAATAACCCCTGCGTCTTGAAACTCGCTCCGTGTTATCACGAGATATTGCGCCCAAGACGCGCCAGTCTGGGAAGAAAAATGCTGTGGTTTAAAAATTTGATGATCTATCGCCTAAGCCGCGATATCAGCCTCTCTGCGGACGCCATGGAGACACAGCTGGCCTCCTTCGCCTTCACCCCTTGCGGTAGCCAGGATCTGACCAAAACCGGCTGGGTTTCGCCGATGGGCCCGCACGGCGACGCTCTGACGCACGTAGTCAACGGTCAGATTCTGATCTGTGCGCGCAAAGAAGAAAAGATCCTGCCGGCTCCCGTTATCAAACAGGCGCTACAGGCCAGGATCGACAAGCTGGAAGGCGAACAACACCGCAAACTGAAGAAAACCGAAAAAGACGCGCTGAAAGACGATGTGCTGCACAGCCTGCTGCCTCGCGCATTCAGCCGTTTTAGCCAGATCTCGCTGTGGATAGACACCGTCAATCATCTGATTATGGTGGATGCCGCCAGCGCCAAGAAAGCCGAAGATACGCTGGCGCTGTTGCGTAAAACGCTGGGTTCGCTGCCGGTGGTGCCGCTCACGATGGAAAACCCGATCGAACTGACGCTGACCGAGTGGGTGCGTTCCGGCCAAACGCCCGCCGGTTTTACGTTGCAGGACGAAGCCGAACTGAAAGCGGTACTGGAGGATGGCGGCGTGATCCGCTGTAAGAAACAGGAACTGGTCAGTGACGAGATCGCCACCCATATCGAAGCAGGCAAGGTGGTAACCAAACTGGCGCTGGACTGGCAGGAACGTATCCAACTGGTGCTGGCGGACGACGGCTCGCTCAAGCGGCTGAAATTCGCCGATACGTTGCGCGAGCAAAACGACGATATCGACCGGGAAGACGTAGCACAGCGGTTTGACGCCGATTTTACGCTGATGACCGGTGAAGTGGCGGCGCTGATAGCCAGCCTGACGGAGGCGTTGGGAGGCGAGGCGCAACGCTAATCCCCGTCAAACTCAGGGTGCCGAATAAACCGGCACCCTGTCGCTTTACAGCTTGAAGTGGCTAATCGAGGAGTGTAATTCTTCAGACTGCGACTGCAACGACGCGAAAGCGGACGCCGCTTCCTGCACCATCGCCGCGTTCTGTTGCACCATCGAATCCAACTGCGCCACCGCTTTGTTAATCTCCTGAATACCGCGCATCTGCTCTTCCGATGCATGAGTGATTTCCGACATCACCGTCGTCACCGAAGAGACGCCGCCGACAATCTCGGTCATGGTGTTACCGGCCTGACGGACCTGACGAGAACCGGCATCCACGCTCTGTACGGTAGATTCAATCAGCGCCTTAATCTCTTTTGCCGCCTGTGCGCTGCGCTGCGCCAGCGAACGGACCTCACCGGCCACCACCGCAAAGCCGCGACCTTGCTCACCGGCGCGGGCCGCTTCCACCGCCGCGTTCAATGCCAGAATGTTAGTCTGGAAGGCGATGCCGTCGATCACGCCGATGATGTCGCCGATCTTGCCGGACGCCACCTCGATCTCTTCCATGGTATTGATCACCTCGGATACCACCTTACCGCCGGCACCGGCATCGTTCGCCAGCGCCAGCGCCCGGTCGTTCACCTGACGGGCTGAACCGGCCGACTGCGTAACCGTCGCGGAAATCTGCTCCAGCGCGGCGGCGGTCTGTTGCAGGCTGGCGGCCGCCGCGTCAGTACGGGACGCCAGATCATTGTTGCCGGTCGCCACTTCATCCGTCGCGGTTTGCAGCGATGCGCTGATGTCGCGAATCTGCAGCATGATCATGCTGAGTTTATCGACAAAGCTGTTGAACGAACGGGCAATCTGCGACACCTCGTCGTGGCCTTCATCCGGCAGACGTTGCGTCAGGTCGTTATTGCCGTGGCTGATGTCATCCATCGCATCACGAATCTGCAACAAGCGTTTGAGGGATGCGCTGATCAGAAGCCCCAATACCACCGACCCCAGAATACTGATGATGACCAGCGCGATCACCGAGGTCCACAGCAACGACCCCATACCGGCGGTCGCTTCCGCTTTGTCCAGCGCCACCAGCACATACCAGTCGGTACCGGCTACCGGCTGGGTTTTCACCAGCATGTCGCGTCCGCTGATGTTCATCAGCACCGGACGGTCGGATTTCAGTACCGATGACAGACTCAATTGCGGCACAATCTCGGTTAATTTTTTCAGCGTTAATTTGGCATCCGGATGGGCGATGATGGTGCCATCCGCCTGAATCAGAATCCCGTAGCTGGCAGGCGTCGGTTGGATGGCTTTGACGTTGGCGATAACGCTATCCATAGTCACGTCGCTGCCCAGCACGCCTTTGACGCTGTTGCCGTCCAGCACCGGTGCCACAAACGACACCACGATGGTATTGGTCGCCATATCCAGATAGGGTGCGGTTGCAACGGCTCTCCCTTCTCTCACCGCCTGCTGATACCAGGGCCGAACGGTGGGATCATAATTAGCCGGGATGCCGCCTGGGTCTGAAAATTTAGCGGTATGACTGGCGTAGCCCATATACACATTGATGAAACTGCCCGCCGTGGCCATCTGTTTAAATACAGGGATAGGGTCATCGTTGGTCAGTGCAACGGAATTGAGCGATGTAATGATTTGTTTTTTGGAGGCAACCCAATCACTGATAGCCAGACTGTGGCCGGCAGTGACGGCGGTAAGCAGGTTATTGATAGACTCATCGTTATATTTATCAGTCACCCGGTAATTCAGGAAAGTGTTAATTACCAATGCAACCACAATGATAGCCGTACACACGGCCAGAATACGAGCGCGAATAGTTTTAAACATAATGACCACGTAATTATTGAAATACTTTTTTTTTAGATAACCACAACGAGCGCCTCATCGGTTACGAGGCATTCCATTCGGGAAAAGTAAACTATCGACCAGAAGTATCTCCTCTCATCACGCGGACTATCGATACCGCAGCCAAAAGAAAGGCCCTCTCTCAGGAAAATACAATGGCTCTCGCCAGATTTACAGATTTATCTGAAATTTTTCCCATAAGAAAAGAGTATGAGATTTTCAATTAATAACAAATTGATAATATACAAAAGTATATATTTTCAAATAACCATCATTTTGCCTGGTAATGACTAAACGTCATTATCACCATCACCCAAGAATGATATACCCGTCGTACTTCACGTTGCAGGGTACTTCACGTTGCAGATGTGTTGTTTAACACTGTTGTTCAACACGCCAGCCGGTTGTCCTGCAACTCGAATTATTTGGGGTGAAACGTTCCGATGACTATATAACGACAGGATGACAAGCAGATTGCACAAGCGATAGGTCAGCAGGCCGCAGAAAACGACCGCCGGTATTACCGACAGCCGTTGTCAAGAAAGGAAAAACCGCAGGTTACAGATAACGGCACAGATAAGAAGACGGTTCAGACACCTTCAGTTTGAATTCGCTTTTTTCCGGCACATTGAAAACGTCGCCCGCTTCAAACAATTGCCATTCCTGCGCGCCCGGCAGCAATACGTTTAATGCACCGCTGACTACGGTCATTTCTTCCGCCTGCCCGGTGCCAAAAGTATATTCACCGGCTTCCATCACGCCGACGCTGGCACGGCCGATGCGGCTACCGTCAAAACCGATGGATTTTACTTTCCCTTCAAAATACTCATTTACATTCAGCATAATGCCCAACCCTTCTGTTAAAAAATCGATTGGCCGTCAGGCCGCAGGCAAACGCAACGTCTGCAACAGTTCCGCGACGATGACCGCCGGCGGCCGGGTCGCATCGACCACATAGTGCGCCACATCCTGATACAGCGCCTCACGTTCCCTGAGTACCGCTTCCATTTCCTCGGCGATCGGCCGTCCGGTCAATGTCGGCCGCTGATGTGCCTGCGGGCTGGCCTGCAAGCGCTGAGCCAATTCCTGCGCCGGTGCGTGCAAATAAACGACGGTTCCGTGTGCACGCATAAACTCGCGGTTTTGTTCCAGCAGCACCATACCCCCGCCGGTCGCCACAATCCGATTCGCGGTTGTGACCGCCTGCAATGCGTCGCTTTCCCGACGGCGAAACCCAGGCCACCCTTCCACGGCGACCACATCCGCCACGGTCAAACCACTGGTGCGCTGCATAAAAATATCCGTATCGACAAAGTCATAGCCAAGCGCCTGCGCCAGCTCGCCGCCGACGGTGGTTTTTCCGCATCCTCTGGCACCGACCATAAAAATGGGTTGTGTCATGTCACGACCTGTCCTTCTTTTTCTTCTCAGGCCTGCTCCCCGCAGCGAAGTTGCCGCCAGTCAGCGCCCGTCGTACCAAGAGCTGAATCATACAGGCAACAATCCTCATTAAGAAAGCCTCCGTATTGTCGCAACATGGGGAAAGCGACTTCACGCCAGCTTTCCCGCCAAATCCAGCACAACACGCCATCATTTACGCCGGATATGGCAAATCCCCCCATAAAAGCGCTGCAGATATTTATAGGTCTCTTACCAACAACAAGGCCGCCCGAAGGCGGCCTGTGTATACCGAATCGACCTTAAACGTTCAGGGCTATCAGTAGGTGTGGAAATATTCCTGAATCACGTTCGGATCGCTGGTACGCGTCAATGCCAGCATCAGCAGGATACGAGCGTGCGGCGGGTTGAGCGAGTCCGCAACCAGCCCTGGCAGCGCTTCATCCGGCGGCACGATACCATTACCGGTACGGGTGGAGCGCATCACGATAACGCCTTTCTCCTGAGCCTTACGCATGCCGGTAATACCACGAACCGACACCGACCCGGCTCCCATGCCGGCATAGACGATGCCTTTCGCGCCATAACGGATGGCCGTGTCATACAGATACTCCGGATCATCCTGATAACCATAAAGAATATCGACTTTCGGCAGCGAGGTCAGGCCACGTACATCGAACACCGAACGGTTAGTATGCAGTTTATCGAGACGATTTTGATAATAGATACGGTTACCGATCATCACGCCCAGATAACCTTCTTCATGCGCACGGAAACTGTCCAGTGTCGAAGCATTGCTCTTGGTAATGTAGCGGGCGGAACCGATACGATCATTGAGCACCACCAGCACGCCACGGCCGCGGGACTGTTTGTCGCCCGCCACGCGCACCGCTCCCAGCAGGTTCATCGGGCCGTCGGCACTGATGGCCGTAGCCGGGCGCATCGCCGCCACAAACACCACCGGTTTGTCGCTTTTCACCGTCAGATGAAGAAAATAGGCCGATTCTTCCAACGTGTCGGTACCATGAGTAATGACGACGCCATCCACATCGTCCCGCGCCAGCAGTTCATTCACGCGCTGACTCAGCTTCAACACCACATCACCGGTCATGTTTTCACTGGCCATGTTGGCGAATTGCTCGCCTTTCACATTAGCCAGTTTTTTGATTTCCGGCACGGCGTTGATGAGCGTATCCACGCCAAGCGCGCCTGCCTTGTAACCGGTGGTTTGTGTACCTGTTGCCGCGGAGCCGGCAATGGTACCGCCGGTTGCCAGGATAACGATGTTCGGCAGCTTATCAGCCGCATTCGCCGTAAAAACAAAAATAAAACCATAACAAACAGAGATTTTAACCATCTTTCCATAACAGATTCTCTTTATCTGGTCAGAGGCGATCGGGCTGATCCGGCCCAAAACTCGGCGTCAGCCGATCGTTTTTTATTAAAAATGCCTTGCCTGCCAGCCAGCTAGCTGGCATCGGCGCTTATGGTGCAGCGCTCTCACAGAGCTGTATAGCGTCTAATAGTCAACAGGAGAGCCAGATCACTGAATGGACTGTCTATTTTCATCAATCCCCGCATCAGGATGAGAGATGCAGGCGATAACGGATTCCCCCTCCGCCTTCTACCTAGGGCGGCTCACCCCGGTAGCGTCCAGACTTCATGGGCAATATTCACCATATGCTTCAGCTTGGCCCATTGCTGCTCTTCCGTCAGCCCACCCGGCTCGTAGTGCCCGAAACCACACTTGGGGCTGATGGCCAACTGCTTTAGCGGCAGGTACAGCGAGGCGGTATTAATAGCCATCTTGATCGATTGCGACGTCTCCAGCCCGGCATGGTGAGAATCTATTACGCCCAACACCACTTTCTGGCAGTTCACCTGCCGTAACGGTTCCAGTCCAACCGGACGGCGGTCGTCATACTCGATAAACAGGCTGTCTACCGCCAGATTCGCCATCGCATGCCCCATGACTTCACGCCCGCGGCCGTAAACCCAGTTTGGGGAAAAACGGCGGCAACAGATATGCAGACTGATGAACATATCCTGCGGACGCTCCGCCAGCGCCTGGTTTAACGTGTAGGTACAGCGTTCCAGCAGCGTATGCAACTCGAACCCAGCCGCACTTTCCCGCTCCATCGCCCGGTTGTCGCACAGGTGCGCCCAGAACAGATCATCCAGTTGAATATAGCGGCAGCCCTGACGATAAAACGCCTGAATCACCTTGCGGTATACCGCCGCCAGATCATCGCAAAATGCCTCCAGCGAGGGATAAGCCGCATTGTTGCGGATAGCCGGGTACATCAGCATATTCGGGCTGGGCAGCGTCTGCTTTGCCAGCATTTCCCCACCGCCGCCCACCGCCTGATGTAAAAAGCGATAATGGGTCAAAAATGGGTGGTTGTCGTCAAAATCGAGTTTACCCACGACACGCAACCGGTAGGGCATCTCGCCATCCGGCAGGACCGAATCGTCCACGTCGATGCCCGTCAGGCAGGAGAAAAAATCGGTGATGCCATCGCATACGCGCAGTTCGCCATCGGTAATCGCATGAAGACCGCAATCCTTCTGACGTTCGACCACATTCAGCACTTCTTCGTTTTCGATTTCGGTTAACCGATCACGGGTCATGAGCCCCTGCCGCCACGCCAGTCGTGCCTGCCTCAGGCGATGCGGCAGAACAAAGCTGCCCACATGTTCAGCATGAAACGGCGGATAAGGTTTTTTTACTGTGCGCATCTCACGCATCCTTTTGGTTTACTCGGCGCTATTGTGTTGACGCAGTGGGTTACACAATATGGCCAGCGCTTCAATGCGCTTGTGTTTTCTGGGGTTATCGTTCGGGCGGCGGACTGTCACTGATCCGCTCACCGATGTCAATTGATGGGGCAGGCGATTGTCGCACTGATTACCTATTGACAACAAATAACAAAATTTAATTATTTCATTGCTATATATTTTCCATGCTGGGGTTTCATACCGACGCAACGCCGTTATCCGCCGGAACCGATTTCCAATACCCGGTTTTCCTGCACGGAGAAATTGTCTCCTCAGGACGCCATCGTTATGATTCAAGGGATGATTTTCGTCAATCAACTTGTCATACCGTCTTACGATTGTGCGCGCTCGCTCGCAAGGATGGTTTTTTATGGAATATGCGTTTACCGCTCTCCGACGCCGATTATTCACAGCCAGAATGCTGGCGCTGATAGGCATCGTCACGCTGCCGTTGCTCACCGCCTGCGGCCGTATTGCTACGCCGCCGTTGGGGCAGCCCTCTTTTACCGCCTATCAACAGCAAACCGAACAATGGGTGCGGCAGCATCGGGCGTTTCAGTCCAGCGATATTCGACAAGAGCTACGCTGGAATACACCGCAGGAAACCAGCCCCGCCGGGAAACCCCGCAAAGGGATCCTGCTGGTGCATGGGCTGGGCGATGCGCCCGGCACATTTAGCGATGTGGCACCGGCACTGGCGCAACAAGGATACCTTGTTCGCACGGTACTACTGGCCGGACATGGTACCCGCCCGGAAGATATGATCCCGATATCGATAGACGATTGGCGGCTGGTCGTCGCCGAACAGGCCGGGCTGCTACAACGCGATGTGGATGAGGTCTATCTGGGCGGCTTCTCCACCGGCGCCAATTTGGTTCTGGAATACGCACTGGAACACCCGAATATTCGCGGGCTGCTGCTGTTCTCTCCGGCGATTCGCTCCAATTCAACCTTTGATTTTCTGACGCCGGTGATTGCCCCGTTCCGGCAGTGGTTGCTCGCACCTCGCCCAAATGCGCCGACACAGTTAGCCACACGTTATCTGTTGGTCCCGACCAACGGTCTGGCGCAGTATTACCGAACCAGCCTGGCGGTAAGGCGCCTGTTATGGCGCTACAACTATGATCGTCCGGTGCTGATGGTGGTCGCCGAGCACGACTCGGTATTGGATACGCCTTACCTGCGGCAGCTCTTTCGAACACACTTTACTCACCCGGCCAGCCGCCTGATTTGGTACGGGCAACCGGATAATGCCATCACCAACCGTGAGCAGGTACGCGCTGATCGTCTGCCTGAATGGCGCATCAGCCAGTTTTCACATATGTCGGTCTTGTTCTCGCCGGATAATCCGCTGTACGGCCGCAATGGTTCGGTAATTCTTTGCCGCAATGGCCTGACCTCCCCATCAGAAGACCAATGCCGCGATCGCAGTCGCTTCTGGTATTCCGACTGGGGCTATCAGGAGGAGGGAAAAACGCATGTGCGGCTGACGTTTAATCCTTATTTTGATTGGCAGAACAGTGTGATGCAGCAGGTACTGGCCGATGCCGCTCCCTAACCGCCGCACTAACGCGTGACTGTCATTATTGATCGGTACAGTATGTTAGTTTTGCCGTGCCGCGCGCATCTGTTGCGTCGGCGGTTACCCGACAACCTGATATCCGCAGTTGACTACCGGAGGATCCTGATGGATTTAGCCCTGTTTGATCTGGACGAAACCCTGATTTGCGCCGATAGCACCGGCTTATGGCTACGCTGGCTGGAGGCGGAGGGATTCGCCGGCAAAGAATTATTGCAACGGGAACAGCACCTGATGCAGAGCTACTACCAGGGCACGCTGGCGATCGAAGATTACATGTATCTCTCGCTGTCGCCGCTGATTGGTCTGGAGGCCGAGACAGTCTCCACCTGGATCGAACGCTTTATCCAGCGTGATATTCTGCCCCGCCTCTATCCACAAGCACGAGAACACATGGACTGGCATCGCCAGCGCGGCGATACCCTGGTGGTTATCTCCGCCAGTGGCGAACATCTGGTGCAGCCCATCGCCCGTCATTTGGGAGCGGACCACGCGCTGGCGATCGGCGTTACGCTGAAAGACGGGCGTTTTACCGGCGATATTCACGGCGTACCAACCTATCAGCACGGTAAAGTCACCTGTATCCGCGAATGGCTGGCACACCGCGACGGCGAGCCCTTCGGCCGGCTTTACGGTTACAGCGATTCGCTCAACGACCGGGCAATGCTGGAATTCGTCGATCAGGCTTACGTGGTTAATCCATCGCCTGAACTGGCGGCGTTAGCGCAGGAGAAAGACTGGCGCATCTGCCGCTGGCAATGCTAACCCGACGCTCCCGGGCTAACCGAATGTGTGCGGCTCCAGTCCGATATCCGCTGCCAGCCGTGTATGCTCGCGGCCCAGTTCGGCAATGATAAACGCGATGAAATGACTTAATGCCGCCGAGCGATGTTTACCCGCCAGCGTCTGTACCTGCAGGCTGCGTTGGGTCAACGGTTCGCTGTGTACCGGTTTCAGCAACAAGCCGTCTTGTCGCGCCCGGTACAGCACCGAAAAATGGCTACAGGCGGTAATGGCATCCGGCGTCTGCTGCATAAAGTAGTAAAGCGCGGAAAAGTTGTTGCAACTGAGCGTCGGCTCGAGAAAGGTGCCGCTCATCCGGCAGGAAAGATCGAACAGTTGACGGATGGTGGTGCCTTGTTGCGGCAACACCAGCGGAAATCCATGCAGATCGGGGAGCTGGATGGTTTTGTTCGCCAGTGGATGATCCGGGCGCATCAGCAGCAACACCGGCGCCGGGTACAACGCCATCACGTCAATGCCGCGTTCCGGCGACAGGCTGAACTGAAACGCCAGATCACATTCACCGTTGCGCACCATTTCCGATACCTGTATCGCGCTACCGACCTGTAAAAAGAACGTGACGGCGGGGTTATCCTGCCGGAAGCGGGCAAAACAGCCCCGGCAGCAGATCAAACGCCATGCCGTCGGTACAGGCAACCCGCACAAACGTTCGCCGAACCGCTTTTAACCCCTGAATCTCGGCGATGGCGTATTCCATGTCCATCATGCTTTTACGCACGTGGTTTTCCAGGATTTGCCCGGCATCCGTCAACACCATACCGCGGGCATGGCGTTCAAACAGCGGCGCACCGATGCGCTCCTCCAGTTTGTGGATTTGTCGGCTGATGGCCGATACCGCCACAAACAGTTGTTGGCTGGCGGCACTTAGCGACCCCGTGTTCGCTACCGTCAGAAAATACCTGATTTCATTGCTATGCATAGCCTGTCCGCCTGCCTCGTTTTTGTGCAACGAAGCTTTATATTAAAAGCAAAGCTTGCTTGCAATTATTATTATTGTGGCAATGCTGGCGATGATTTAGAACGTGGTTTATCGCATCACTAAAAAACATCACGACAAAAACATCACCACAGACAGGCATAACATGACGACACCACAAGTGATTCAACAGGCGCTGGCGTATTTCGATAGCGGCCGCTTTCGGGATGTGCTGGCGCGTCGCGTCGCTATCGCCAGCGAAAGTCAGCGCAATGACCGGGACGCCGAGCTACAACACTATCTCAGCGGGGAAATCGTACCGGCGCTACAGGCGCTGGGTTTCGAATTGCAGCAAATCGATAACCCGGCCGCGGCCAACCGCCCGTTTTTACTCGCCTCCCGCATGAAGACGACAGCCAGCCCACCGTACTGTGCTACGGCCACGGCGACGTCGTGTTCGGCGATGACGAGCACTGGAGCGAAGGGCTTTCCCCGTGGCGACTGGTGGAGCGGGAAGGCCGCTGGTATGGTCGCGGCAGCGCCGACAACAAAGGTCAGCACTCCGTCAATATTGCGGCGCTGGAGCAGGTCTTTCAGGCCCGTCAGGGGCGGCTCGGCTTTAACTGCAAATGGCTGTTTGAAATGGGCGAAGAGATCAGCTCGCCGGGCCTGGCCGAGGTGTGCCGCCGTCATGCACAAGACCTGCAAGCCGATCTGTTCATCGCTTCGGATGGCCCGCGTCTCAACGCCGAACGCCCGACGCTGTTTCTGGGTTCACGCGGCTGCGTCAACTTTCGCCTGACCATCCGCGCCCGCGAGCGGGATTACCACTCCGGCAACTGGGGCGGTTTACTGAGCAACCCCGGCACGCAACTGGCTAATGCGATTGCCTGTCTGGTCAACCAACATGGTCAAATGCAGGTGGACGCGCTGAAACCACCGCGCCTCACACCGGCGTTGCGCACGATTCTGGCGGACATCACGCCAGGCGGGCAGGCGACGGACCCGGCTCTCGACCCGCATTGGGGTGAAGCGGGGCTAAGCCCGTCCGAACGGCTGTTCGGCTGGAACACGCTGGAAGTGCTGTCGTTTCTGACCGGCAATCCGCAGCGGCCGATGAACGCTATTCCCGGTCACGCTACGGCGGTATGCCAGCTACGTTTTGTAGTGGACACCGACTGGCGGCAACTGGCGCAGCATCTGCGTCGTCACCTCGACGAACACGGCTTCACCATGGTGGAAATCAGCGAGGTACGTGGTACGCCCGCCACCCGTCTCGACCCGACCGACCCGCTGGTAGACTGGGCGCTCGACCTGATGCGTCAGTGCAGCGATAAAAAACCGGCGTTGTTGCCCAACCTCGGCGGCTCGCTGCCCAACGAGGTATTTGCCGAGATTCTCGGGCTGCCGACGCTGTGGATCCCCCACTCTTACCCGGCCTGTGGCCAGCACGCCGTGGACGAGCATATGCTGGTAAGCATCGCCCGCGAAGGGTTGCAGATCATGACGCGTCTGTTCTGGGATCTGGGTGAACAGGGTCACGCCATTCTGGCACGACACCGTGCACATCATAATGCCAACAAGCCAAGCTGAGGGACACGATGACGACGGTATCCGTTTCACATCACCAAGCCACACGCCCCAGCCTGTACAAAACGCTGTTTGCTACGTGCATCGGCAATGCGCTGGAATGGTTTGACATCGCGGTCTACGGCTTCTTCGCCAATTACATCGCCCACGCCTTTTTCCCCACCCAGGATCCGACGGTATCGCTGTTGCTGGCCTTCGGCAGTTTCGGCGTTTCTTTTTTGATCCGTCCGTTGGGCGCGGTGGTACTGGGTGCTTACGCTGATCGCGCCGGACGCAAGGCGTCTCTGCTGCTCTCCATCAGCATGATGTTGCTGGGCGGCGCAATGATTACCTTTATGCCCACCTACGCCAGCATCGGTCTGGCGGCACCGCTGTTGGTCATGCTGGCGCGCCTGATTCAGGGGTTTTCCGCCGGCGGCGAGTTCGGCAGCTCCACCGCGTTTCTGGTGGAGCATTTCCCGGAACGCCGCGCGTTTATCGCCAGTTGGCAGTTCGCCACGCAGGGCGCCAGTACCCTGCTGGCTTCGGCGTTTGGTCTCGGATTATCGCAATCGTTGAGCGAAGCCCAGATTCAGGAATGGGGCTGGCGCATCCCGTTCGCGTTTGGTTTGTTGATTGGCCCGGTGGGGCTGTACATCCGCCGTCACGTGCATGAACCCGCCAACTTTGAACAGGCCGAGAAAACCCAATCGCCGATCAAGACGCTGTTCACCCGGCAAAAGGCACTGTTCCTGATTGCCGTCGGCCTGATGGTGATTTCCACCGCCATCAACTACATGCTGAACTATGTCCCCACCTATGCCACCAAGACGCTGCACCTGCCGTCCGGCGCTGCGTTCAGCGCCACGCTGATTGCCGGCGTCATCCTGACGGTCGTCACGCCGCTGGTTGGCTTGTGGGCGGAAAAAGTCGGCCGCCTGCCGTTGATGTGGGGGGCGCTGCTGTTGCTGGCGGTAACCATCTATCCGGCATTCTGGCTGATGACCCGGTATCTGTCGGCGATGTCGCTGATTGTGGTGGTAGGCTGGATGGCGCTGCTGAAATCGGTGTATTTCTCCACCGTGCCGTCAATGATGGCTGACCTGTTCCCGGTCTCCACCCGCGCCAGCGGCATGGCGATCAGCTATAACGTGGCGGTGACCGTATTCGGCGGCTTTGCCCCATTCATCTGTACGTTATTGATTAGCGCCACCGGCAGCAACCTGGCGCCAAGCTACTACCTGATGATCACTGCGCTGATAAGCGTACTGGCGCTATGGCAGGCTCAGTTACGCCATCGCGGCTAGCAATCAATACCCGGTTCCCCGTCATGGCGGCGCGTTATGTCCTGGCGGGGAGCCTATCCGAACCTCGGACGCCACGCAGGCGATCGTCCGGCGTCAGTCATACGGTAAGGAGGCATCCCCCTCCCCCAGCGCACGTTGCAGCAATGTGGTATCCACCCAACGCCCGTGCTTCATCCCTACCGAACGTAACGTCCCCGTCAGGGTAAATCCCAGCGACAAATGTAATTGCAGCGAGGCCTGATTACCGCTGTCGGCAATGACCGACACCACCTGTCGATATCCTTGTTGTTCCGCCTGTAACAATGCGGCGGATAACAAGCGCTTGCCGATGCCTTTCCCCAGATGATCCGGATGCAGATAAATCGAATCCTCCAGGGTGAAGCGGTAAGCATAACGAGTACGATAAAACCCCAGATAGCAGTATCCCAACATGCGCCCGTTTTCCGTCGCCACCAGCCAGGGCAAGCCAGCGTCGCGAATTTTCTGCCAACGATCGCGCATTTCGGCTTCATCAGGCGCTTCGGTTTCAAACGTCGCGATACCATGCAGAACATGTTGGGCATAAATATCCCTGATGGCAGCGATATGTTCCGCCCGGGCATCCTCAATTACAATGGTGCTCATTAGTGTATCCTTGTCAAAACAGCAGGTTAGCGATTAGGCTGGGCCTTATTGCCGCACAAACCATCGTATGCGACAGCAGGATATCCACTAGCTTAACCAATCCCCGATAAAGGCAACAGACACAAACAGTTATGCCTGTCATAAAGGAAAGTTTGATATGGCCAGATAGAATCTGGAATTGCTGGAAACCTTTACCACGGTGATGCGGGAGGGCAGTTTTTCTGCGGCAGCCAACCGGCTCAACCTGAGCCAGCCGGCCGTCAACCAGCAATTTCGCCAACTGGAGCACTATTTTGGCGTACGGCTGGCCGAACGCAGCGGTAATGGAATTGGGCAGTATCGAGGCTATCAAGGAAATGGTGCTGGCCGGGCTGGGATGCAGCATCGTACCAAAACTGTCGTTGAACTCTGACGCGCTGACGCCAGCGTTTCATATTCGGCCACTGAGTCCGGTGCTTAACAGGACACTGGCGATTGTCATGCGGCAGGATAAACCCTTGAATAAGGCATTGCGCCTGGTTCTGGAAAGACTGAAAAAAGGGAAAATCTAAAAATAAGTCGCCGCCTGATAATAAATCAGGTCATTAATATATTTTCTGAATAACAAACGTAGCGGTAATATTTTTACGTATCAGCTCGGCTGCGGCAATTTATTGCTACCGGGAAGCGCCCAGGGAACCTCACCCGAACTTGCACCCAGCATTTGCTGTATTTTCTCGTAAACTTCTGCTGCCGACATACCGCTATATAAACCCTGGCTATAATAACCAAACTCCGCCGTACTCGCTGGCGCACGCCCGCCACTTACACTTAAATCGGCGGAAGTCATACGCTTACCGGTAAATACGTTATAGCTTTCACTTTGACCGTCAGGGTACTTCACTACCGAAACCAACACGCCGCCATAAAGCGGGATGCCCGTCATGCGCAGCGAGCGCTCAACGGTGGATTCAGTTTGCTGTTTCTGTAGTTTTTCTTTTGCCAGGCGCTCGTCCAGCGATGTCGTACGATCACGCGTATCGGTCACATCATTAGAATTGTTATCCGCAAATTCATTATTTGGCGAATTATTCATTTTTCCTGAGCTAAAGGAAGCGGATTTATTTACTCCGACAGCGTCGGTGCTCTCTCCAGAGCCGCCATTGGCAATATAACCTTGCTGTGGATAAGAAGATGCCATGTTTTGATTCTGAATACCCGATATGACCACGATTCACTCCTTTTTTATTTTTAACGATAGCATGCCTCTAAGGGCACTGATTTATTACGACGCACCAACACCTGCACACCGGAAGAAAAACAACACACCCGCCGCAGCGAGAATCACGCAGGACGGCTAAACAGACTCATGCCATCCAAAGCTATCAGGAAATAGAAGAGTGGTTGAAAACCACACGGGCGGCTTCATTTTTCACACTGCATTCACAAAATAGAAAAGACACGCCCACGTCTAAAATATATCGGCCAATTTATTTTTTTATTAATACGAAAAAGGCATAAAAACGTTCATTAAACGAACATGTCGGCAATATTTAGTCATGAGTGTAAAGACGAAACTGACAATTCCTTAGCGTTTCAACAGCCTGTCATGTTCCCGTCATCTGTCGCTGTTAACGTGGAGCTAGCCTACTTCTCCAGAAAGACAAAACAATGAGTGCCTTGCCGTCACAGGAACATCGGTTACGCTTCGCTTCCTTCCCAAGCGCACGCGACTTATGTATCACCACGCCGGATATCTCGCCCTCTACCGATAACGCCACCGTATTACAGTTGTTCAGCCGTCACAAGGATCTGGTGAGCCTGCCGGTGGTGGAGGATGGACGTCCATTCGGCTTGATCAACCGTCATAGTTTCCTGTCGCAAATGGCGCGCCCCTACTACCGCGAATTGTATGACCGAAAAAGCTGTATTGCTTTTATGGACAAAACGCCGCTGATCATCGAGGCCTCGACCTTATTGAGCGATGTCGCGGACAAGGCGGTCATCAGCGGAGAGCGCTTTCTGGCCGACGGCTTCATCATTACCGAAAACGGCCGCTATCTTGGTATCGGCCTGGGTATCGATCTGTTCCGCATCGTCTCGGATACCCATGTCCGCCAGCATCAGCAGATTGTGCAAAGTATAGAATATGCCAGCGTCATTCAGGGAGCGATGCTGACGCCGTTTCGGCAAACGCTGGCCGAGACCTTGCAGGATTGGTGTCTGGTGTGGGAACCGCGCGATTGCGTCGGCGGCGATAGTTACGCCTTCAGACAATACGCACATGGCTGGCTGGCCGTACTGGCCGATTGTACCGGCCATGGCGTGCCGGGCGCCTTTATGACGCTGATATTCAATTCGGCGCTGGAACAGGCGCTGGCGCAACACCGCCCGGACCAACCAGGACAACTGATCGGCGGCATTAATCGCTATATCAAAGACACACTGGGCCAAAAGAGCGGCTATCCGGGGCAAATGTCAGCGTCCGACGATGGCTGCGATGCGCTGGTGATATACGTCAATACCGCCGAGCAAACCCTGAGCTGGGCCAGCGCCCGCATGACGGCGTTCCTGCTAGCGGCGCAAAGCGGCGAGTTGCTGACGCTCGACAATGACCGTATGGGCGTGGGCTACACCAATACGCCATACGACTACAGTTGGCCAACATTCCAACGCCCGCTGTCGCCGCAAGATCTGTTTTTTGCCACCACCGACGGTTTGCTCGACCAGATTGGCGGCGAACGGCAGATCAAATTCGGCAAACGCCGTCTGCAGAACGTGTTGCAACGCATCAGGGAACTGCCGATGAATCAGCTTGCCGCCCAACTATTACATCATCATCGCATCTGGCAGGGCACCCAGACACGACGCGACGACCTTACATTTTGGGGCTTCAGGCACCCATGAACACGTTTAACCAGGTAAAACCGGAACATGTCCGACACGAAGTACACTGAATTTTTCGACCTCACCCAACAGCAAAATATCGCGCTGTACTATGTGGGGTATTTCTCGCAAAACATCATCTGCTCGCTGGCGGAAACGGTACGGCTGCAACTGGAAAAAAGCCGGGTGCCGCCCAATGTCCGCCGCAAGCTGTTTTCCAGCTTTGTGGAGATGGTGCAGAACATCATCCATTACTCCGCCTCGGCGCTCACGTCGGAAGAACAGGAACATGAAATCCGTCATGGCTCGGTATGCATCGGTTTTGAGGCGGGAAAATACTTTTTATTGAGCGCCAATCGGGTCTATCCGGCTGATGCGGAAACGCTGCGTCGGCGGCTGGAACCGCTGTGCACGATGACGCTCGATGAAATTCGGCTTGCCTATAAGGCCTCACTGCGTGAAGAGATCCCGGCATCCAGCAAAGGGGCGGATATCGGCCTGTTGACCGTTGCCCGCGATGCCAGCGAACCGCTGCAATTCACCTTTCGCAGCGACGCCACCACCGGGCTCTCCACGTTTTATCTGAAGGCGGTGATTTAACCATGACAGACATAATAACAACGGACAATCTTCATATTACCGGCACGGCCAGTACGCCGACGGTGGATTTTCGCTTCGACGCCCACCAGCTTTCGTTGTCCGGGGAGTCTTACCCGGAAAATGCGGCGGCGTTTTACGGCCCGCTGATCGAGCAGGTGCAGCGCTATTTACAAAACCGTCTTGTACAAAACCGTCTGGTACAAAACCGTCTCGCCGCAACGGCCGGACAACCGGCGCCTATTAACGTGCATGTGTCGCTGCCCTACTTCAACAGTTCCAGTACCAAAATGCTGTTCAGCCTGTTCAATATTCTCGATAAAGCCGCACAGCAGCAGCTTCCTATTGCGTTGCACTGGTATTACGACCAGGACGACGACATTGCCGAAGAGTTCGGGCAAGAGCTGCATATCGATTTTCCCGCGCTCGAATTCCATCCCCACATTCTGGAGTAACGGCATGAGTCGCTATGAACTGTTCACCCCCGAATACGACATCCTGCTGTCAGCCCGCAATATTGCCGCTCAGGCCGACATGCCGGCGGAGGTGTACCGGGAAAGTCTGATTATGCTGGCGGAACACTATCAACGACTGGTACGGGAAACCCACCGGCTGATCACCCGCAGCGACAGAGCGGAACGTGAGCTGACCCGCCTCAATACCCAATTACATCAGTTAGCGGTGGAACTGGAGTACAAAGCCACCCACGACCCGCTGACCGATGTATTCAACCGCAGCGCGATCATCGACCTGGTCGACCACGCGCTGGAACAGGAGCAAGCGGCACTGATAGTGCTGGATATCGACCATTTCAAGCAGGTCAACGACGCTTACGGTCACCCGACCGGCGATGCGGTGATCTGTGCGTTGATAGCCCGCATTAGAGACCTGTTACAGGGAAAAGGCAGTATTGGCCGCGTCGGCGGCGAAGAATTTACCATCCTGCTGGATGGCTATACGTTGATGGCCGCGGTGGATGTCGCCGAGCATATCCACACCAGCCTGAACCACACCGCATTGGAGCCGTTGCCTGAGCATCAGGTTACCGCCAGCTTCGGTGTCAGTTGGGCGCCACCGCATACCAGTTTCGATATGCTGTACGGCACCGCCGACACTGCGTTATACCGGGCCAAGCATCAGGGGCGCAACCGGGTGGAATATATACCGATCGATACCGTCAGCTAATCGACAAGCCGCCCGGTGCCATTCCGGGCAGCATTATTTTTCATCGCGCTGAATTTTCCGATCAGCTTTTCTTCACAAATTCGGATTTCAGCTTCATGGCGCCGAAACCGTCGATCTTGCAATCGATATTGTGATCGCCTTCCACCAGACGAATCCCCTTCACGCGGGTACCGATTTTCAGCGTCGAGGAGCTGCCTTTCACTTTCAGATCTTTCACCACGGTAACGGTATCGCCGTCCGCCAGCAGGTTACCGTTGGCATCCCTCACCACCAGCCCTTCCTCCTGCGCTCCTGCGTCCCCTTCCATCGACCATACATGCCCGCACTCCGGGCAGTTCAGCATGGCATCATCCTGCCAGGTGTATTCAGACTGACATTTAGGGCAGGCAGGTAGCTGTTGCATAATAATCCTCATTAAGATGGAAGAATCAGATAAAAACCTGATATATCAATAAATAAAAAATTTCGTATTTATTATTTTATCGCCTTTAACCAGGCACTGTCAGCAAAAAGAGTCGTAAAAATCGATATTGTTGCGCTCTCCCCATCAAAGCCACTCTATTTATTTAGTTTTCTCACTACCGCCGCTCTGCGCGAAAGAAACCGCCGACCCGTTATCGTTTACTTACCTCTGTGGAGAAAACTTCAGTTCAATAAAACAATAAGTTGGGTACACTGAACACGTCTTATTACAACTACCGGCCTGGATTACATTCCGTGGAAATCGCATCACCACTTAAAAATCCTACTTTTCTGTGTTTCTGGTTAGGACAAATTGCGTCCTCTTTTGCCTTTCAGATGCTGATCGTCGGGATTGGCTGGCAAATGTATGAATTGACCAATAGCGCCTTGAACCTCGGTCTGGTGGGATTAGCGCAATTCTTGCCGCAACTGGCGCTGACGCTGGTTGCCGGTCATGCCGTCGATCAGTACAACCGTCGTGTGATTATCCTCTGCTGCCGCCTGCTGATGGCCGCCACCATACTGGTGCTGGTGCTGGGTAACCTCACCCATACCATCAGCGCTGCGATGATTTATGCCTGTTCCGCCGTGCTGGGTGCGACGCGGGCCTTTGAAATGCCGGCGACGCAAGCGCTGCTGCCAAACCTGATAGCGCCCAGTTTGTTGTCTCGTGCCGTGGCGTTGATGGCGTCGGCTCGCGAGGCCACGGTGATTGCCGGCCCGGCGCTCGGCGGCCTGATTTACCTGATCGGCGCCACCACGCTTTACGCCACCAGCGTAGCCTGTTTTCTGGCATCATTTTTGGTGCTGCTGCGGTTAAGATACGAGTACAAGGCGCCGGCCCGCGCGCCGGTCACGCTGGCGAGCTTGTTTGGCGGCATGAATTTTATCCGCCGTAATCCGGTCATTCTCGGCTCGATCTCGCTGGATATGTTCGCCGTGCTGCTCGGCGGCGCCACCGCCTTGTTGCCTATCGTCGCTAAAGATATTCTGCACACCGGCCCGTGGGGGCTAGGGTTACTGCGCTGTGCGCCCGCGCTCGGTGCAGTGCTGATGTCGATTTACCTGAGCCGCCGCCCGCTCACCCGCAACGTCGGTAAGATCATGTTCTCGGCGGTCGCGGTGTTCGGCGTCGCCACCATCGCGTTTGGCCTGTCCACCAATCTGTTTCTGTCGTTGTCCGCGCTGCTGTTGCTGGGCGCGTCCGATATGGTCAGTGTTGTCATCCGATCAACGCTGGTGCAACTGGAAACGCCGGACGACATGCGCGGCCGGGTGAGCGCCGCCAACTCCATTTTCATCGGCACCTCCAATCAACTGGGGGAATTTGAATCCGGCGTGACCGCCGCCTGGTTGGGGGTGGTGCCGGCGATCGTCGTCGGGGGACTCGGCACGCTGCTGGTGGTGGCGCTGTGGATGAAATATTTCCCAACGTTGACCCAACGCCAGACGCTGGAAGCGGGAGAGAACACGTAGAACCTGCCGATTAGATGACGGGGCGGATAGATAACGGGGCGGAACCGCCCCGTGTTACTGCCGTCGTTCCGCAGCGATTAAAACACCTGCACCCGCCACAGTTCGCGGCCACGCGAGGCCTCGGTCATCGGCAGCCGGCCGTGCAGCGTCTGCCAGTTATCAAGAATCAGCAGATCGCCCTGCTCCCAGTCATGCGCAATCATGCAACGTTCATCGTATACCAGCCGGTCAAGCTCCTCGATGAGAGCCCGACTTTCCTGTGCGGAGACGCCTTCCACCTCAACCGTGAATTTTTGCAGCTCGGAGTCGCTGCCTTCCTGATAGCGGAACGCCTTCTTACCGGTTTTTGGGTGCGCATACACCAGCGGATAAGTGCGAGGCTTGCCGCCGAAATAGGTCATGGGCGTGTTATAGGTAATGTGGACGTCTTCCCACTTTTTCACCACGTCCGGGCCAACCATATCCATCACAATGCGACCATCCACCACCGTGGTGCTGCCTTCGCCTTTTTTCGGCGGGGTCTTGCAGTACAACATGAAGCGCTCCGCGGTAAACCAGGGGTTGCCGCCGACCTGCTCGTGATCCAGCCGAATCATGCTCAGGTCCCAGTGTATCGGCGTTTTCTCCAGCGAGTGCACGAATCCACTCGGTTTCTCCTCCGGTTTAACCACATGCACCGCACCGAATTGCCACTGGAAAATTTCGCCAAACGGCTGGCAGAACGCTTCCAACTGCTCGCTGCGCTCAAACTGCACGCCCTTGATACACACGAAGCCAAACTGAGCGGACAGGAAAGCCAGAAACGCCGGCGACAGCGCCTTAACGCCCAATCCGTGCGGATCGTCAATCTTCAGGCCGAACAACGGTTGTTTAAGCAGTTCATAGTCGAACTCTCTGGCACCGGCGTCATCGGCTTCCACATACACCCATGGCCGCCCCTGATAAGTCACCAACACATGGCGGTCTTTATCAATACTGGCGTGCCCCTGTAGCGAAACGTCCCCTGACGCGGCCAGAACCGGCACGCTGTGCCACGGTTGGCGCACGATGGTGAGACCATCGGTAAAACCAAAGGTGAATTTCGGGCCGTCATTATCATACTGATGAACCGACAGGCGTACGATATCGGGAAATGCCCGCTCAACCAACGCACTCAACGCCTGACCGCGGTACATCATCTGATAGGCTTTTTCCACCACACTGTTCAGGTAATTTTCATCGGACTGCTGGGGTTGCCGGTTCAGTCGCACATCGTTATACAAATAACTGCAAATCTTATCGTGCGTCGCCGCCAGTTCGGCGTTATTTCCGACTCGCTTGATAAAATCGGCAATGCCTTTGTAAGGTAATCCGGCTGATTTAATCAACGCTTTTCGGGTTTCATCGTCCGAACGTGTTTCCGGGAAAAAATCCCCGAGTTCTTTCCATTCAATATAGGGCGATTGAATCAACTCGCGTAATTGGTGGTTATAAGCTTTACGCGTTTCATCCGGAACGTCGACAATATCATTAAAGGTGGTGCCATCGCTCAGAATAGTCACCTGACAGCCGGGCTCATATAAAGACTGAATCGCTTTCGCCAATGATTCCAGACGATTAATGGAAATCACATCACCATAATCCGGTAAAGTGCCAAACGACTTATCGACGACATTGGGCGATTTGCAAGGGAAGCCAGGCAGGACGAACCTGACAGGCGTGGCGGCTTGCAGGAAGGCACCGATTTGTTTTTCCAGAAATATACGCCCTTCCGGCTCAAAACGATCGCTCTGAGCCTGAACCAGATAGGATTTTACGATATCAGCTATCTTATTAGCCGTCTCTTTAATACTGTCGTGCATAATTCTACTCCATTAATATTGAGTATATACCCGTCATACTTCAAGTTGCAGGTGCGTTGGCTTTCCTCGCTCACTCCGGTCACTTACTTGAGTAAGCTCCCGGAGATTCGCTGCGTCGCCGCCTTCCTGCAACTCGAATTATTTTGGGTATATTCATTGTTTCCATTCATCGAGAAAACCGTTCACAGAGAAAACCGCTTACATAGAAAACAATGTATCGAACGTTCCTTGCATTCCTCTACCCCAACCTGTAAATGGGCACGCCATTTCACACTGAAATGACACCGCCGCCAGTAAAATAAAAAAACCAGATAAAAGTGCTATTAATAATACAGCACACCGTCAGCATCATGGTGATAATTAAAATGAACCAGGAGCCAACAGCATTAATGATTTATTTTTCTTGCCGCGTAATATTGCGCCGTCTTATTTCACCTTATTTATCCTGCGTTTCAGCATCAGACAACAGACTCCTGCAACGCTAAATGCAGACACAGGTAGGTATTCAGCTCTGCCACGCTGTGGCAAACAGAGCTCGGTTGCCAGGCGGTAGTGCCGTCTGCGTTACCGTATCCCCAGGTCACGTAAGCAACAGCCACGCCGGCATTATTTGCCGTTTGCACATCGATTGACGTATCCCCCACATACAGACACCGCTCATGCGACGTCTCCAATGTCGCCATCACCTGCCGCAAACCGGTAGTATCAGGTTTGAGCGGCCGATCGGGCCGGGCGCCGTACACCAACTCAAAGGTGTCTGGCGGGAATAACGCCTGCAGGATTCGGTTGGATAGCGCGTCATCCTTATTGGTCAATACCGCCAGCCTGACGCCTTGCGCTTTTAACGTCACGACCAGCTCTTTCACTCCGGCATAGCAGACGGTATCGTGCAGACAATGTGCCTGATACAACGCGTGGTAGCGTTGCGACAGCGCCGTTGTATCACTGATGCCATGATGTCTGGCGGCAGCGGCCAACATCTTTCCTGACCCGCCGCCAATATGCGCCCTGACAATGAACGCCGGGTCCGGCGTTACGCCGAACTCGCCCAGCGTCTGATGCAATGCAAATGCAATACCGGGCAAGGTATCGACCAGCGTACCGTCCAGATCGAAAATCACGGCTTTATTTACCGACATAATCACTCCATACCGACATAGTTACTCCATACCGACATAGTTACTTCACATTGAGTTGGGTGCTGATGTAATGAAAAGGACGGCCTGATTTGAAAATCAGGTGATGATGGCGTTCATCCACATTGCTGCGCTTTTCCAAATAGATGTCGGTTCCCCGTTTCACCGCCACCGAGTGCCACGGCGTCCGCCAGCGATCCCTGACCGGAGCCAGCTTGATACCGATTTTTTTAGAAATCCGGAATTGCGGATGAATCGACAAACGCACAGCCTGCGGGAATTTCTCTTCCAGATGCTGACTCCAGGCTTCGCTACGCTGAATGACGCGATAAGCCGCCACCCGGGCTACTTTCTGGATTTGTGCATTACTCACGCCGGCAAACTCCTCCATACCGCCGTAATCCTCACACAAAAAGCGTGTTACGCCTTTATACATGGAGGCGGCTTCCGGTTCTTCTTTCACCCGTTTTTTCAGCGTCAATAATGACGTGCCATACTGAATCATCAATTCTTCCCGCATGGAATCGAGATCCTTGATTTCCCGATATGTCTCAATCAGGTCATACATAAAAAACATGCCTGGATATTTCTTCATGCAATAATCACTGATCATATCCGTATAATCCTTTACCTGATGATCCGGAATGCGGACGACATCGGAAAAGACATAACCGTCAGAACAAATACCAATGACTGCCCCAGGTTGATAAACGCTGCGAATGTCCTGACATAATTCATGCAAATTATCCAGCGCATACAGTTCTGCATAATCAGGCAGATGGCTGAGGGTTTTCTTGCGATTCGGCGATTTTCCCGGAAACGCGGGAAGCACCATGACGATGGGCTCCTGACGGCTGACAGCGTGGATAATATTATCGAGATGAGGTGCAATTTCATCCTCATACCGATAATGCTCCTGACCGTCTTCATCCACCAGACAACGACGTGCAAATATCTTTTCAATAATCGCCAGCGCAATATTTTTATGTTCCGGCTTCATAAGAAAATCATTGGTACCATCCAGCGACATTCTTTTTATCTGAGTATTCATCTGAATAACCTCCATATATTTTTTATATCCTTCATATTTCGGTCGACAGGTACACAACCGGAATCACCCAGACTCTTCAACAGCATTATTGGTATATACCCGTCATACTTCACGTTGCCGGTGTGTTGTTCAACATGCGAGCGTGTTGTCCTGTAACCCGAATTATTTTGGGTATAGAACATGCTATCCGAACTTTAATCAAGCCATTTGATTAAATAAAGCCATATTTTCTTAAAGACAATAAAACCCAGAAAAAACACTGAGTCAATGGGGAATATTGCCGTGAGCTTAAGTCGATAATTTTATGCCGTCAATAGAACTTATTGAATATGATAATCACCTTTTTTGAATAACAAGAAATCCTCGCTGAAACTATTTACCTGTGAAACTCTAATAAATAAAATCAATAAGATTTAAATATATTTATCCATCTTTAAAATGGATGAGCATAATCAGCCATCATGCCATTTCTAATGAGGAAATAATAAGAAATAAATTTCCACCCTGTATCTTCCTTCGCATGTCTATACCCAAAATAATTCGGGTTACAGGACAACACGCTCGCATGTTGAACAACATACCGGCAACGTGAAGTATGACGGGGATATAGATGTATTGAGAGACACTTCCCCTGAATCTTTTCACCACAAAACAACATTGATGCCTATTCGCCAGAGAAAAAGGCACTTATCATCACCGGCTCAATATTTATCTATTTAACGCACCTATTGTCATTTTCATTTCCGATTAATGGCTTTATTTACCCATCAATCATCACCGGTATAGTTATGTAATACGATGCTTTTTTATTTATAAATACAACCATGATCGGCGTAATACTTTAAATATATCACTTCACTTGAGTTGATTATTCTTGATGAATTTAATATTTCATCATCACATCTTTGTAACAATATGTTTACTGGTGTTTTCACACCCACGGATGATGGACGGGTCATATCGTGGTGCGCCTGTACCAACGGGCTACTCGCCACACGGGAAAGGCAGCGGCCGTGAATCAGCATCAGACATCACCATTTTCGACCGTTCCGGTCTGGCGATTCAGGATCTGTATATAGCGAAAGCCGTGATTAACGCCTGGCGGCATCAACACGCTTGAGGCAGGTACATCGTTACGATAAAACCGGATACCTCCCCATCGGGTATCCGGCTTGATGCAGACGTGACGCCCCAGCAAACGGCAAAGCGTCTCTCGCGGCCAGACGATTACTGCGCCGGGCGGCCGTAGTAAGCCGTGAAACTGGCTTTGGCCAGTGTATTGGCGTTAATCATAAAGCCGCCGAGCGCCGGATTAGCATCTTGAGGGACATCCAGCGTTTTGGTTTTCAGCGCATACACGGTGAAAATGTAACGATGCGGTTTGTCACCCGCCGGCGGACAAACACCACCCCACGACGCCACCCCATAATCAATGCGGACCTGGCTAGCACCGGCAGGCAGGCGTTTGCCGCCCATTTCGCCGGCATTAGCCGCAAGGCCCGTCACATTTGCCGGAATATTCAGTACCATCCAGTGCCACCAGCCAGAACCGGTCGGCGCATCCGGGTCATAAACGGTGACGGCAAAACTCTGAGTACCTGCCGGCGCGGCGCGCCAGTTCAGCGCCGGGGATTGATTCTGCCCGCTGCAGCCGAAGCCATTGAACTCAAAGCTGGCAGGCAACGTGCTATTCGGCGCAATCGTCGGGCTGGAGAGTGTCAGAGTTTCCGCATGTGCCGTAGCCGTCACCATCAAACCGACGAGCAACGGGGCGCAAGAGCGGGTCAAACGTAAACCTGTTTTCATATTCATATTCCTGTGACTCATGGTAGGCTTTGGGTTCGTCATTCATTGCCTCACCGCGTTTACGGCTTATTGATGATGAATGTCAGAACACAGACTGAACTGTGATGCCAATGGTAGCGCGCCGGTATCGTTCCCGTTGTTCCGGCTCGTTCAACCTCTGTTCCATTTTGACCACGGATACCGGATGACGCTGACCGCACCCCCCAATCTGCCCACGACGTATTCGCCCGAACCGGTGCCTCGCCATACACCGGCCAGTTCGCTGCTTACCCATCAGATTATTGCCCGTAACCAATACGTATTACGCACGGTAGTGATGCACGCCGATCTGATTGGGCTGGTCGTTTCCGGCACCAAACAGTTGCTAGCGCCGGAAGGCCGCAGTGATTTTGCACCCGGCGAGTTATTCATATTGCCGCGCGGCACCCAATGGGATGTTGTCAACGATCCGGCACCGCAAGGGCGTTATGTAGCGCAAGTTATCAACCTGCAACCCGAGACGATAACGCGCTTTTATCAGTCTTTCGGTCAGTTCGCCGCGCTGGAACCGGTACGCAGCGCAGCCCGGGTCGCAGAGACTTCGGCAAGCATAAAAACGGCGTTTTTGCGCGCCGCCGATGCATTGAGCGACGCAAACTGTTCGACAACGCTCAGCGAACACCGGGTGTTGGAAGTATTGCTCTTGCTGGCTGAACACGCCGGTGTGGTACTGGCGCCGCCGGGAGCATTGAACTGGAGCGAGCGGGTGCGGCGGCTGGTGGCGCAGCGCCCGTATGATCACTGGTCGGCAAGCCGTGTAGCGCAAGCGCTGTCCACAACCGCCAGCACCCTGAACCGCCGACTGGCACAGGAAGGCCACACCATCACTACCTGTGTGCGGGATACCCGGCTGGAAACGGCAATGGTGTTATTGCAGTCATCCGAACGCCCGGTCGCCGCCATCGCCCTTGACGTCGGTTATGAATCCCACAGCAAATTCACCGCCGCTTTCCGTCGCCGATTCGGCGTTGTGCCATCGGCATTGCGTGGGTGAGGGGTATCACACTGATGCCAAGGATAGGAACGGTTCCACTGACTTCAGTATTTCAAGAAACGACGAGTCGATAAAACACCGGGTATCCCAACTCCCAAGAATCTCTTTTTTTACAAATATAGAAAGAAATATATCTGGTGAGGTTTCAGCAAATACATAGAGTTAAAACAGGTTCATTTACAAATGCGCATTGCTCCATCGAATATAAAGTTGACTTTACACAGATTTTTCCCTGTGCGAAGTCATGTAAAATTATTCCATCCCTAATTAATAACCAATCCATTGATAGTAGGATATTTTATGAAGCTCATATTCACTCTGGTATTAGCTGTAAGTGCTATAGGAGCAGTGCAGGCCAAGACTCTCCCTGAAAGCCTTCTTCGCTGTGACAGTAGTTTTTTCAGCGAGCTCTATAGCCAGCAGGCCAAGTTTAAAAACGTTGTACCGCTAACGACCGACCAAGCACGGCATGCCTGGTTCACTGCCCCCAAAGGCAATGGTGACATGCTGTGGTTCTCTCAGCCAGTTCGTGTGGGGCAACTAACACTTTCCGGTTATTGGTCGAAAAAGAGCGACCTCGCAGAGTTAGGTAAATATTATTTCTGGGGGCTGGTTATCGAGGAATCGCCGAAAGTGGTGATGGCGGCGTTATCGGAGGCAAATTGGCAAAAAGCGGGTGACGAATATATATCTAATCCGATGATTAAACGTCCTGATGATCGTGAATGGCAAGCCAATTCAAGTGCGGCCAGCGGCATTGCTCCAGCCAAAGGCAGCATAGAAAAACTTGCACTACTGGAGGTGAGTAATGGCAAAACCAAGCTACTCTGTTCGGTGCAAGGCAGCGTAACAGAAGGTGATTTACTTCCACTGCGACCGGATCTGGCTGGAAACAAACAATGAAATACTTAATTCTGTGTACCACATTAGCACTGCTTGCAGGCTGTTCCAGTCCAAATAAAGTGCCAACTGTTGGCCCGCGCCCCGCTGGATTGCTAAAGCTGCTTGAAGACAATACGGGAGGTACATATGCCGACATGCGTAGCGTTTCAAGCTACCAGAACAACACACATTTGCGCCGTTTCTTTCTCATTAATAACTACATAGGGCCAAGACGTGTACAAACCGATCCCCCCGTTTATGTCTCCAGCTCGCGTGTGATTAACGTTGTTAATTGCGATACTCAAGAGCGTGCACAGTTTGAGCGCATCTATTTTTCTCAGTACTGGGGACAAGGTGATGCGATCTTAAAACGCGAGGCTGTAGGACAATGGGAAAAATTCCCGAAAGAGTCATTAATCGGCATCATCGCTGATAGTATTTGCAAGATTGAACCGGCCCATCTGAAGCCGGAACCACCAAAGGATACGCGTGCCACACTACTCGGCGAGATGTTGTAAGTAGACCTATTTTTAATTCTGCGTACTTTTGGGGATTCCAGGGTTTTCAGTTATCCGCTGATATTCTCCCGGCCTTCGGTTATTCAGGGATTCATGGGGCGCTCGTACTCCAACCACCGGCACCGCATGATTTCCCTGACTCGATTCAGAGTTCTGAACCGGTAAATACCCAGTATCTCTTTCATCTGTTCAACACATTCAACGAATATACTGTTACCAATCTGCTCTGTTGGCATGCTCGGTCATCGCTACCGGTTCCGTAATGATCATTGAATCAGGAGAACACAAAATGTCAGACCATCCCACAATGGCGCTTCTGGGTCCGGGTGCTATCGGTACGACCATCGCTGCGGTACTGCATGAAGTTGGCCGCACGCCACGCCTTTGCGGACGCACCGCGCATCCACAGTTAATTCTGCGCCGCGATGACGATACAGTTGTGGTGCCGGGCCCGGTATTGAACAATCCGGCGGTTATCAGCCATCCATTCGATCTGGTGTTTGTCGCGGTGAAAACCACCCAGATTGCTAGCAGCGCCGACTGGCTGGCTACACTGTGCGATGAAAACACCGTCGTGTGTGCACTGCAAAACGGTGTCGAGCAGAAAAAATTGTTGGAACCTTGGGTCAACGGCGCACAGGTGTTGCCTTCGGTAGTCTGGTTCCCGGCACAGCGTGAGCCTGACGCATCCGTCTGGTTGCGCGCCCAACCCCGCCTGACGCTGCCGGATGTGCCGCAGGCAAAATGGGTAGTGGATGCGCTCAGCGGCACTCGCTGTACGGTTGAATTATCATCCGATTTTATCTCGGTGGCCTGGCGCAAACTGCTGCATAATGCCGCCGCGGGACTGATGGTGCTGGCTAATCGTCGTACCGGGATGTTCTCACGCGGAGATGTCACGGAACTGGCGCTGGCTTATCTGCACGAATGTCTGGCGGTAGCACATGCGGAAGGCGCGGTACTTGATGAAAATGTTCCACAGGAGATTGTTGACGCCTTCCATCATGCTCCCGCGGATTTGGGCACCTCAATTCTCGCCGACCGACAGGCGAACCGCCCGTTGGAATGGGATATCCGCAACGGCGTGATCCAACGTTATGGTCGTTCACAGGGTATTCCAACCCCTATCAGCGACGTGCTGGTGCCGCTGCTGGCGGCAGGAAGCGAGGGGCCGGGGTGAAGCAGCCTTCTCCCAGTCGCCCCATCCCAGCATCGCGTACCGGGCAACCTTCTCAAGCTCAGCACGGCTGGCGCCATCGCGCGCCTGCAACACCATGCCGCCTTGTACCGCCAGAACATAACGAGCAAGCCCGTTAATATTCACCGAGGCTGCGAGATCCCCTTCGCTGACCGCTTGCGAAAACCGGAGTTCCCGCGTTCGACGCGCCTATCGTAAGCTCCGTCTGCCGGGGCTTACCTGATTTTCCTGTGGGTCTGGTTTATAAATCCCGGTAGGGCCTGGGCATCTGTCGTCCTGCCTCTTCCTTCGTTTTCTGGCTCTCCCCTCTACGCTTTTTCCGCAAAACGCATCGCCAGCCATTGTGCCTGCTGCTGCATCACCAGCACCTGATGGCCCTGCTCGCGCCACTGAATATCGCCCTGGCTAAGGCAGCGCCTGAGCTGCCCCAGTGAGGCCACCTGAAAACAGAGCGCCACCATTTTCGCCGGAGCCTGCGCAGCGACAGGCGGCAGCGCGAACTCCTGGCTGGCCTGTTGATGCGTGATAATACGCAGGCAGCAGGTTCCTGAATCAAGCACATAACCACCGTTCTCCTCCGCGCGAGCCTCCGTACTGAATAACTGGCGATACAGCGCCAGCGTCTGTTCAGGTTGAGGCGAGGCAATAACGAACGCGGACAGCGCCTGCACGCCATTCGGATGTACTTGCCAGGCGGGCTGCCAGACGGCCTGCGGCGTCTGATGTTCGCAGAAAAAACTGAAGCCGTATGCCACGGCGCTGGCGCGGATCCGCGAGATACAGAACCGGGCCTCAGCCTGGCTGCCGTCCGGCAGTATCACCGGGCGTGAGAAGCGGGTCGGCGGTTCGCCATCGAGTTGACATTGCTGGAGGTGACGCCATACCGCATGCGCATCCTGGGTTTTCCAGACCAGCCCGGCAAGGCCTGGCGCAACGTTCCATAAACCTCGCGAGTCAGTCTGCCTGGCGGGCTCATAGCCTAAAAGCTCCAGATAGTTATCGGCAAAGATGGCCAGATGGTTGCTGGAGCCCATCGAATGGTGTCCCCGCGTACTGAGCTGAAATCCCATCCGCTGGAACAAGGATTGCGCCTGATCCAGCTCTTCATCGACATTAATCACCGCGTGATCGATAACCGGGGTAATCGGCATGGTGTATTCCTTCTGTTCTTTTTATTGATCCTGTCAGGCGGCACGACCGCCAAAATAGAGCTCGCGCATACGGGGGTCGTCCAGCAGAACCCGCGCGCTGCCCTCCATTGCTACTTTCCCCAGCGCCAGCACGTAAGCCCGGTCGGAAATGTGCAGTGCCTCCATGGCGTTCTGCTCGACCATCAAAATAGTCACTTTTTCCTTGCGGCGAATGGTTTGTATGGCGCTAAACACTTCCGTCAGCATTTTCGGTGACAGCCCGGCCGACGGTTCATCAAGCAGCAGTACCGCAGGTTCAGGCATCAGTGCGCGGGCGAGCGCGAGAATTTGTCGCTCGCCGCCGGAAAGCGCGGACGCGGGCGATTGCCACTTTTTATGTAACACCGGGTAATGTTCCGCCAGTTGCGCCATCCGCTGCTTACGCTGGCCGGGCGCTAAAAACTGTCCCCCGGTTTGCAGGTTTTCTGCCACGGTCAGAGTGTTGAAGACGTTGTCCAGTTGCGGGACAAACCCGAGCGCGCATTCACGGATTTTTCGGTGCACCGGAATTTTGGCTGTTTCCTGTCCATCGATTTCAACCCGTCCTTCGCGCGGGGAGACAAAACCGGCAATCGATTTCAGCAAGGTGGATTTGCCGCAGCCATTTGGCCCCAGCAGCGTCACGATTTCCGCCTGTTTAACGTGCAACGAAATACCATGCAGAATATCAATCCCTGGGGTATAACCGGCGACCACGTTTTCGAGGGTAATCATACCGCCTCCTGCAATGTTGCGGTGCTGTGCCCGAGATAGGCTTCCAGCACCTGCTGGTTCTGCGCCAGTTCGTCCGGGCGGCAACTGGCGACAATCTGCCCGCGATCCAACACAATGCAGCGCTGACACAAGGTGTTAATAAAGTGCATGTCGTGCTCGATAACCAAAAGCGAAATGCCCTGACGACTCAGGTTGACCAGCGTTTCCACCAGTTCCTGGCGTAATTTCGGGTGCACACCCGCCATAGGTTCATCCAGCATCAGTAGCGTCGGTTTGCCCATCAACGCGCAGGCAATGCCCAGTAATTTTTTCTGTCCGCCGGAAAGCGCCGCAGCAGGCAGGTCTTTCACTTTGGTTAACAACAAGGTGTCGAGTAATTCGCTGGCGCGGACTCGGTCTTCCTGTTCGACTTTATGCCCGGAAGCCAGCCCCAGCAGACCGTTGAATAACCCGTGCTGACGAGTACCCGCCGCCATCACGACTTCCATCACGCTCATTTTTTCCGGCATGACAGGAAGCTGGAAGGTGCGCGCAATGCCTGCCTGGATAATTCGGTGACTGGGCTGACACGCAATAGCGCGGCCATCAAATGTGATGCTACCGCCATCCGGTCGGGTAAAACCGGAAATGGTGTTGAGCAGCGTGCTTTTACCGGAACCATTCGGCCCCAGCAGGCCAAGAATTTCGCCCTTTTCCAGCGTAAATGATACGGATGTCAGTACCTGGTTGCCGCCAAAGGCTTTGCTGACACCAGCCACTTCAAGCAAACGGCTCATGATAACGTCCTTAATTTTTCAGGTAACAGGCCGCCCGGCCGGGTGAGCAGGCACAGCAATAAAGCCAGACCGACCAACCCCAGGCGCAAAGCGCCAGTCAGGTCTGAACTGATATGGAAATAATCTTTTGCGAAGGGGATAAAGTTATACAGCCCTTCTACCAACAACACGCCCAGCAGCACGCCGCGCACATTGCCAATACCGCCGATCATTACCATGCTCCAGATAAGAAAGGTTTCCGAAGAGAGCAAATAATCCGGGCTGACATAGTCGGTGTACCAGGCCAGTAACATACCGGCCAGACAGCACATCACCGCGCTACTCATTAACGCCCGGCATTTCAGCCATAGCAGCGCATAGCCCATGCAGATAGCCAATTGAGGTTGCTCGCGCATCAGGCGTAGCGCCCGGCCAAACCGGCTGGTGCCGATCCGCAGGCTGGCAAGCGTGGCGATGATGACGCAAAGCAGGATAATGACCGCAAAGATGCGCGTATCGGCGACGGTATCGCCGGTTGACCAGGGCGCAGACAGCCCGCCAATCCCCTGCGCGCCGCCCGTCAGACGGTCTTCATTGACGACCGCAATACGGATGATTTCAGCCAGTGCCAGCGTGGCGATGCCCCAGTAATCCGCCGTGAGCTGACGACCCAGCAACGTCATCAGCGCGCTGATAACAATGGCACACAGTAACCCGGCCGGGATCACCAGCCACAGCGGCAACCCAAAATGGCTTCCCAGACCGATGGCATAAGCGCCGGTTCCGACAAACACGATATGACCGAAATTCAGCAAACCGGCATAACCTGCCTGTAAATTCAGGGCAAGTGCGACAATGGCATAGATCCCGCCAAGGCAAAGGATATGCAGTAAAAACTCAGACACGGCGGACCTCCCGGTTAAACAGGCCATAAGGACGCAGCAACAGCGCCAGCAGCAAAATCACAAACGATGAGGCATTCACCCAGGTTACCGGGATAAACACTAAGTCGCCGCCGAACAGCCAGCTCCAGTCGATGTTGGTAACGAGGGTTTCGGTTGCCGCGATAAGGAGTGCGCCAAAAATAGCGCCCATTGGGTTTCCCAGCCCGCCGAGAATGGCGGCAGCGAGTACCGGCAACATCAGATCATTGCCCTGGTTAACCCATGCGCTGGCGTTCATCGCCAGCATGCTGCCTCCCACAGCGGCCAGCATTCCGGCCACCAGATTGACGTTGTGGATAATGGCACTGGCATTCAACCCGGAGGCCGCCGCCAGATCCCGGTTACTGGCCAGCGCACGGATAGCGCGACCTTGCGGCGTGCGAAACAGCAGCAGGCTGAACATCACCACCAACGACATCGTGACGCCAAGACTCCAGAGCTCGTCGGTCGAGATGCGTGTGTCCCCCACCAGCAAGAGTTCGCCCACTGGCAGGGAATAATTCACCGGGGCCGATCCTTCAACCCCGAGAACCAGTGCAATCAGCACCATCGATACCGCCAGCGAGCCAATCATGGCGTTAGCGGTGCCGCGTTTTAGCAGCGGCTGGTACACCCAGTGATGCAACATCATGGACAGCATGCCGCAGACCATTGCCGAAAACACGATTGCCATAGACAACGGCATGCCAAGACGAAGCCCGGCGGCGGTAATAAATGAACCGACCATGGCATATTGCATATGGGCGATATTGGCGAACCGTACCAGCCCGTACACCAGGCTTAATCCCAGCGCGACCAGCGACAAATCCGCCGTGCGAATCAATGTATCAATCAAAAACTGCAGCATGGTGTTTCCCCGATGATGTAGCGTGAACTGGCGAGATAAAGCGGCTCGTTACCGGGGAACCGGTACGCCATTAAACGCTTTCACTTTCAGGTATGGCTGGGACTGACGCTGGTTATCGGCATCCAGATTTAATGTGCCGGTAATCCCCGTAAAGCCAGGCGCAATGGTTTTCATTGCCGCGATCATCGCTGCCGGATCGGCACTGTGTGCTTTATCAATCGCTGCCGCCGCCAGCATCACGCTATCCCAGGCATAGCTGCCGTACACGGAACGCGGTTTCTCATGGAATTTTTGCTGGTACAGCTCAGCATAATTTGCGCCGTTGCCGCTCGCCGCTTTCTGGTCAATACCCGCGACTTCCATACCCACCTGTCCGTTGGTGTACTGCGCCGGAGAACCTTCAATAGCCATGGTTAAATACATGCCATACCAGGGCGTTTTATTCAGCCCCAGTTCCCAGGCCTCACGGTTGAGCACAATGGCATCCTGGCCGTAACTGGTATAGACATAGGCTTGCGGATGGGCGCGGGAGATTTGCTCCAACTCACGGCGATAAGAAGGCTGACCGCTGGCATAGAGCACTTTGGCAACCACTTTGCCACCCGCTTTTTCAAACGCTTTGGTGAACTGCTCCGCCATCCCCTGCCCGTAAGCCCCATCAGGTGCGATAAAGGCTACGCTGCTGTAACCGAGCTGGCGCACATCTTGTGCCGAGAAGCTCGCGGAAAGGGAATCCAGGCCAATAACGCTCCAGGACGTAGCGCCGATTTTGCGGATATCGGTGCTGGTGCCGGAAATATTGATGTGCAACAGATTGTTCTTCACCAGATATTGCCCAACCGGAATGGTGACGCTGGAGGAAAAACTACCCACCACTAACGGCACATGGTTAACCTGGGTTAACTTGCGCACGGCATTCAGGCCGGTTACCGGGCTTTCAGCGGAATCTTCCACGATCACATGTAATGGCTGACCATTAACGCCGCCCTGGGCATTGACCTGTTCAACCGCCAGTTCAATACCACGGCGCTGATCTTCACCAATGCTTGCGCTGGTGCCGGTTAAGGGCAAAATCGCCCCCATGTTCACATCGGCCTGCGCCGTGTGCGCCAGACCTAACAACGTCATACCTGCCAGTGTTGACAGCGCCATGCCCTGCCCAAAACGATTTTTCATGTTGGTTCTCCGGTTTGCTGTTGCCGACTTCTGAGGCCGGTGTTTTGTCGCCTGTGCAAACGTGCACAAGCCTGCCTGGTCATGCCAAAAAAGTGCGCACCAAAGTGAATATATAAGTGCATACACTTATGTATTAAGCAAAGACGATGCCAGAAAGCCAGGATATTCCCGACAGCACGTGCTTATTTCAGGTGAGACAAATGCAAATTCCCGAATAAATACAAGGAAATCTAAAATAATAAAAATCGCATAGTAAAACTTTTATTTTCTTTTTACCGTGGTTTATAAAAAAGCCTGCGTACAAAAGTGAAGTCACTTTGATTCATTTTGGTGCAACGCTGACGCAAAATGGTGCGAAAAAAAACCACGACAACAAATAATATAAAAAAACTTATAAATCATTAACTTTTAAATAGAACAAAAGTGTATTCACTTTTGTGTTGAGTTGTTTTTTTTGCTGTGCTATCTATACCCTAAATAATTCAAGTTGCAGGACAACACGCTGGCGTGTTGAACAACGCCACGCGTTGGCCCTTTAGGGCAAGGCTCATTAGAGCCTTGTAATGCGGCAAGTGAGTGAATCCCGATGAGCTTACTCAGGTAAGTGATTCGGGTGAACGAACGCAGCCAACACACCTGCAACTTGAAGTATGACGGATATATAAAAACATTACGTGAAATAACCTGTGCAGCATTTTTATTTTCGTGCTGAGTGTGCGGTAAATTAAGGGGATAATGTGGTTGCTATTAAAAAGAAATCCCGTAGCGCTGACAGTGTGGAAAAGGTCTACGAGAAAGTGAAAGGCCTGGCGATTGATTACCACTTTCGTCCCGGCGAACGGGTGAATGAAGTTGAGCTTGCTGCACAACTGGGCGTCTCGCGCACCCCAGTACGGGAAGCGCTAAACCGTCTGGCAAAAGACGGCTTTATGAACTTTGTCCCTAACCGGGGTTTTTACTCCCGCGACCTGACGCCGGAGGGTGTCCGCGAGCTGTATGAAGTGCGAATGGTGATAGAGCAATCAACCTTTCGTTTCGCCTGCCTGCGGGCAACCGATGAAGAGATCGCCGCGACCACGGCTATCTGGGAGGAAGTGAGCCAGCATCGCCCGGCGCAAACCGAACAGGACTGGGCGAAGATAGCGGAAATCGATGAACGTTTCCACATGGAGATAGCCCGTATTTCCCATAACGGTCGGCTCTATGAAATGCTCGATAGCCTGAATTCGCTCAGCCGCTTTTTCCGGCGTATCGATCTCGAAACGCCCGTGCGCAGGAATAATGCTTATGACGAGCATGTCGACATTATCGCGGCTTTACGTCAGCGGGATATAGAAAAAGGCGTGGTGCTGATTGAGCAACATATTTCATTGAGCGCCGAGCACGCGGTTGAAGTGACAAAAGAAGGGCTGGCCAGGATCTATTTTGGTAAGCCCTGAGCTGCTCTTTTTCGTTAAAAAAAACACAATAATTTAATCCACTACCAGAAGGCATTATGCGTTCTGGTAATTCATTCACAGCGTCATGCTGCGGCATTGTGCCGGGAAAATGTAGAGGAAATATGTGCTCCATTCCCGAAGACATTATTCAACAGGCGATTATCTGGCGACGTGAGATTCATGCGCGCCCGGAGATTGGCTTACAAGAGTTTAATACTTCCGCGAAAATCAGCAGCCTGCTACGCGAATATGATCTTGAAGTGCATACCGGTATCGCGGGTACTGGCGTGGTTGGTGTTCTTCGCAATGGTGAAGGGCCGGCAATAGCCCTGCGCGCTGATATTGATGCATTACCCATCCAGGAAAATAACGCCGTTGCATGGTGCTCAACCTCGGCAGGCACGATGCACGCCTGTGGACATGACGGGCATACTGCCATTCTACTGGGAGCGGCGCGCTATCTCAGCCAGACCAGAGCGTTCAATGGTACGGTGTACTTTATTTTTCAGCCTGCGGAAGAGAATGCCGGTGGCGGGCGTTTGATGGTGGAAGAAGGGATCTTTACGCGCTTCCCTGTTTCTGCGGTTTATGCGCTGCACAACTGGCCGGGGCTGCCGGTAGGGGAAGTGGCCGTTAGCGCAGGCCCAATGATGGCTTCGCAGGACAACTTTTTTATCACGCTGACTGGCGTGGGATGCCATGCGGCGATGCCGGAAAAAGGGGCCGATCCGGTGTTGGCCGGTGCACACCTGATTACCGCATTGCAAACGATCACGACGCGCCGCCTCTCTCCGTTGGACAGCGCCGTGATCAGCGTGACGCAACTACAGGCCGGAGAAGCAATAAATGTCGTCCCGCAGACAATGCACTTATCCGGCACGTTGCGTTGCCTGAGTCAGGCCGCCAGAGCGCGTTGCCAGACCCTGATGGCGGAGTATGTCGAACAGCTCGCCCAGCCGTTTGGCGTCACTGGCAACATTCGCTGGGAATACGGTTACCCGGTAACCGTCAACCATGCGCAACAGGCAAAAATTCTGGCGGATGCCGCACGCCAAGTCCCCGGGATCACGCAAGTCCACACGCAGTTATCGCCATCCATGGCGGCAGAAGATTTCGCCTATTTTCTGGAAGCCTGTCCGGGCGCTTATCTGTGGCTGGGGGCCGATGGCCCAACGCCCGGCGCAGCATTACATAACCCGCATTATGATTTTAATGACCAACTTATCGCACCCGGCATCGGTCTTTGGGTATCGCTGGTGGAGAGGTCATTGGGCCCTGTTTCTGTTACTTCCGAGGATTAACTATGAGCCATATCCACTTTATTGGTGCCGGTCAAATGACCGAAGCGATTCTGCGCGCCGCCTTAAAACGCGGGGCATTAACCCCGGATGAGGTCAGCTTATCGGATATTGATCCAGCGCGAATTGAAACGCTAAAAGCACGCTATCTGTTGAGCAATACACAAGATCTGCCCAACGCGCTGGCTGCAGCGGATCACATTGTGATGGGGGTACGCCCGCAGGATGATATTGCCGGTGTCGCACAACTGATTAAGCAGCATGCAGCGCCACAGGCGTCGGTCATTTCTATTATTGCTGGCGTCACGCTGGCCCAGCTGTCTTTGATGCTGGGCGAGTCGCGCCCGATTACGCGGATCATCCCGAATACGCTGACGGATACCGGGCTGGGCTACAGCGGCGTGGCGTTTAATGCTTATGTCAACAGTGCGTCCGTTATGCCATTCCTCGAAAGTTTCGGCAAGGTGATGGTGCTGGAGGAACGGCTGATTGACGTCTTCACCGGTTTTGCTGTCGCTGGCGTCAACTATGTCTATTACTTTGTCGAAGCGCTGGCTGATGCCGGTGTTCTTGCCGGATTAACCCGCACTCAATCCACGCAGGTGGTGTGGGAAAATCTGGTCGGCGCGGTTGAAATGCTTAAATTATCCGGACGCCATCCGCGCCAACTGATGGATATTAATAACTCTCCGGCGGGTGTCGGCATTAATGGTTTATACGAGTTGAATAAAAGTGATTTCGCCGCTGGCCTGCAAAGCAGCGTTCTGGCTGCAGTACGCCGTACAACCGAGCTTTCCGGTCAAAAATAACGTTACTTTTTAATAAGGTTGGTCTATGTCAGCAATTTTGTATTAGGGTGATTACCAAGGGATACTGACGGTATAATTACCAGGCGACTTTGTCGCAGTCGCTAATTACCACGGGAAATTGACGGTTGATCCATAACCGTGTTCTGTGAGTGTTTTTTGTACACTCACAGAATGCTAAGGATGATCACGTTGAACTCCGAAGCTCAATTGACCGTGGATGTCTGGCTGTGACATGCCGACGGGGACGTTTTGTCCGCAGATTCAGCCCTTCCAGACAATAAATTCGGTGTGTTTTCTTGTGGTTGACTAACCAGCCTTCCCGCCGCAGAAGAATATGAATACGCTGGCAACCATAGCGAACCCGAGCTGCAGCAATCTCTCTTATCCTCTGAGTCAGGGCCCTGTCATCGCGGCAGCTGCGATAGTTGTACACCGTACGACTTTGCATCATCAGGCGGCAGCCACGACGCAGTTCTGTCACCCCCAGACCGGCAAATTTCTTCTTCCAGTTATAAAAAGTGGCCTCAGAATCCCCATCTTCTGCACACGTCCTCCACCCGGGTGCCGGTTTCGGCCTGCTTCAGCGCAAAGGCGATCTGTTCTTCGGTATAACGGGTCTTTTTCATGACGGACTGGCCTCTTTGTTCGATATAAAGAAAGACCGGATACTGCAGTTTAGATCGGTACTGATTACAGGGAAGAGATCAGGATACTTACAACGTCACCACCATCACCAAACGCGATTGTTTCGAGCGCGCTCGAAGAATACGGCCGCCCCTCTTGTTTTCCTGCCTTAAAGACTCCGTTATCATGCAGCCTGCATACCAATGAAAGCCATGCTGGTCGAACATTCCTCCACTTCCGGGGGGATAACCAGGCAGGCCAGCAGTAAAGCACAGGATTTCATGAGCGCTAATGAGCATCGCCAGTATCATTAACGCATTAAAATTTAAGAAGATGGACATCACAACGCGATGAGTACACCAGAGAGTTTAGACGCCCACACCCCCATGATGCATTGGTGTGTTAATGATGATTATTAACGGTTATTTACCATCAGATTATAAAAACTATATTTTAACCTACATTTTTGTAACCATCTGATTTTATTAATATTGTTTACTGTACTCATCCAGCGTTATAATCCCTCTGTTTTTCCATCCCTCTAATAACACAGGGCATCTCCATGAGCCGATACCATGTATCCAGCAGTGAAGGTCAGTATGAGAAAGACTCTGGCGACCAAGTTTTGGCTAACAAGCTGGGGATCGCTACTTCTGATGAGATGGATGAGGCTGAACTTGTCCTGTTAGAACAACTCTACCAGTCTGTTTTTGAAGAACAGTTCCCGGAAGGGCAGCTCAGCGTAGCCATGCTAAAAAGCTGGCATCGCCGCTGGTTAGGTAACATCTACGAGTGGGCTGGACAAGAAAGAGCGGTTAATATCAGCAAAGGCGGCTTTATGTTTGCGCCCTCAGCGCAGTTGCCAAAACTGCTGAACGAATTTGATGTGAAATATCTCGCCCGTTACACACCGTGTACAAATATGAGCGAAGAAGAGCTGATTGAAGCTATCGCCATAACCCATGTTGAGCTGATACTCATCCACCCATTTAGAGAGGGAAATGGGCGCTTATCACGACTGTTAGCCGATGTAATGGCGGTTCAGGCTGGTTATAAAACACTGGATTATCAACGCTGGGAGCAGAACAAAACCCAGTATATCTCAGCTATTCACTCAGGTATGTCGATGAACTATGAGCCGATGAAACACAGGGTCAGTGAAGCATTAAGAAGGGACTAGGCAAGGCTAAGATGCGCGAACTTCTTGCGTGCGGCTTCAAGAGAAGCTTCGACGCTAGCTGATGGCTGGCCTGTTTCGACAGCCGTTGACGTCGCTACAGAACGCACGATGTCAGAGCGAGAAGGTTTAGCATAAGTTGCCTGCTCTTTTTTTCTGTTATTGACCATTAAGCCCTCTCTATCCAACGATAGTTGTTCAAAAAACACCGCAGTACAAACAGTATACCAAAACATCGAAACAACATCACATATACTCACTTGCCCCCTGCAAGCTCAGACGAGTGATACTTTCTGCTATTTTTGGTTTACGCCTATTTTACCTCACCAGCCGCGCAGGTCTCGATTTGCATCGATAGCCACGTCACCACCATCACCAAACTCGATTGTTTCGAGCGCGCTCGAAGAATACGGCCGCCCCTCTTGTTTTCCTGCCTTAAAGACTCCGTTATCATGCAGCCTGCATACCAATGAAAGCCATGCGGGTCGCGCATTGCCTATCATCGGGTGATAACCAAATCGGCCAGCAGTAAAGCACAGGATTTCATGAGCGCTAATGAGCATCGCCAGTATCATTAACGCATTAAAATTTAAGAAGATGGACATCACAACGCGATGAGTACACCAGAGAGTTTAGACGCCCACACCCCCATGATGCAGCAGTACCTGAAGCTGAAAGCCCAGCATCCCGATATTTTGCTGTTTTACCGCATGGGCGACTTCTATGAGCTGTTTTATGACGATGCCAGGCGTGCGTCGCAATTGCTGGATATCTCGCTCACCAAACGCGGCGCTTCCGCCGGCGAACCGATTCCGATGGCCGGTGTCCCTCATCATGCAGTAGAAAACTATCTGGCCAGACTGGTGCAGTTGGGTGAATCGGTCGCGATTTGCGAACAGATTGGCGACCCAGCCACTAGCAAAGGGCCGGTAGAACGCAAAGTTGTCCGCATCGTCACCCCCGGTACCATCAGTGATGAAGCGCTGTTACAGGAAAAGCAAGATAACCTGCTGGCGGCCATCTGGCAGGAAAACCGGGGATTTGGGTACGCTACACTGGATATCAGCTCTGGTCGCTTCCGGCTGGTGGAGCCGGTTGATAGGGATACCATGGCGGCCGAGTTGCAGCGCACCAATCCGGCGGAACTGCTTTATCCGGAAACCTTCGAGGCGATGCCCCTGATTGAGCACCGCCACGGGTTGCGTCGCCGTCCGTTGTGGGAATTCGAGCTTGATACCGCTCGCCAGCAGTTAAACCTGCAATTCGGCACCCGCGACCTGACCGGTTTCGGTGTCGAGCAGGCCCGGCTGGGGTTACGTGCCGCCGGTTGCCTGTTGCAGTACGCCAAAGATACCCAGCGCACATCGCTGCCGCATATCCGCGGCATCACCATGGAACGCCAGCAGGACGGCATCATTATGGATGCGGCGACCCGCCGTAATCTGGAACTGACGCAGAACCTGTCTGGTGGAGTCGACAACACGTTGGCTTGCGTTCTCGACTGTACCGTGACCGCGATGGGCAGCCGTATGCTTAAGCGTTGGTTGCACGCCCCCATTCGCGATACTCAGGCGTTGCTGCAACGTCAACAGGCCATCGGCGCTCTCCAGGATACCGCCGCTGAACTGCAACCATTTTTGCGTCAGGTCGGCGATCTGGAGCGTATTCTGGCGCGTCTGGCGTTACGTTCCGCACGCCCGCGTGATTTGGCCAGAATGCGTCACGCGTTTCAGCAACTGCCGGATATCCATGCCCTACTGGAAACCGTCAACGCCGAAGCGGTACAGCAGTTGCGCGCGCATGTCGGCCATTTCGATGAACTGCGCGACCTGCTGGAACGCGCTGTAGTGGAAACGCCGCCGGTGCTGGTGCGCGATGGCGGGGTTATTGCCGGCGGTTACAACGACGAGCTGGATGAGTGGCGTATGCTGGCCGACGGCGCCAGCGACTATCTGGAAAAACTGGAAATTCGTGAACGTGACCGGCTCGGCATCGATACCCTGAAAGTCGGCTTTAACGGCGTGCACGGTTACTACATTCAGGTTAGCCGTGGGCAAAGCCACATGGTGCCGATGAACTATGTCCGCCGCCAAACGCTCAAAAATGCCGAGCGTTACATCATTCCCGAACTGAAAGAATACGAAGATAAGGTACTGACCTCAAAAGGCAAAGCGTTAGCACTGGAAAAAGCGCTGTATGAGGAATTGTTCGACTTGTTACTGCCGCACCTGGCGGAACTCCAGCAAAGCGCCGGCGCACTGGCGGAACTGGATGTGCTCAGCAATCTGGCCGAACGTGCCGACACACTGAACTACGTCTGCCCGACGTTGAGCGACAAACCGGGGATCAAGATCACCGGTGGTCGCCACCCGGTGGTAGAGCAGGTACTGAGCGAGCCGTTTATTGCCAACCCGTTATCACTGTCGCCCCAGCGCCGGCTGCTGATCATCACCGGTCCTAACATGGGCGGTAAAAGCACCTATATGCGGCAGGCGGCACTGATCGTGCTGATGGCGCATATCGGTAGTTACGTCCCGGCCGAACAGGCGGTGATTGGCCCGGTGGACCGGATATTCACTCGCGTCGGGGCCGCCGATGACCTCGCCTCCGGTCGCTCCACCTTCATGGTGGAAATGACGGAAACCGCCAATATTCTGCATAACGCCACCGAACACAGCCTGGTACTGATGGATGAAATCGGGCGCGGCACCTCCACCTATGATGGTTTGTCGCTGGCCTGGGCCTGTGCTGAAGCACTGGCAAACAACATCAAAGCCATGACGCTGTTCGCCACCCACTATTTCGAACTCACCAACCTGCCGGAGAAAATGGAAGGCGTCATCAACATTCATCTCGACGCATTGGAACACGGCGACACGATTGCTTTTATGCATAGCGTGCAGGAGGGCGCAGCCAGCAAGAGTTACGGATTGGCGGTTGCCGCACTGGCCGGCGTACCGAAAGAGGTCATCAAACGGGCCAGACAAAAACTGAGGGAGTTGGAATCGCTGGCCGGTCATGCGTCCGCCAGCCATGTCGATGGTTCGCAGCTTGCGCTGCTCGCGCCAGTTGAGCCGTCACCGGCAATGGAGGCGCTGGAATCTATCGACCCGGATACACTGACGCCACGTCAGGCGCTGGATTGGTTGTATAAATTAAAAGGTATGCTGTAACAGTAAGCACTTTGGGCGGAGAACAGCAGTGTTCTGGTTCTCCGCTCATTGAATACGCCTATTCACTCTGCGGTTCAGGACGACGAGACAGGATAAACGATCACGCGGGAATGTGAGTAATAACTCACGCGAATGGCGGCTCCCCCCGGCGTTGCCGTAATCGAAAACACATACCCATCCGGTTGCACCGTCATATCACGCTCAGTTGCCGTGCTCAGCGCTCGCTTACCATGCTCAGAAAGCCAACTGAGACAGGCAGGCGCAGTACCGCTGTTACCTGGCTTATCTACCGCCAGCAACCGATAACGCGCCGTCGCAGCCATCGGCTGACCATCATCGTTCAGCGCTTCAAGGTCGTTGTTCAACGGGCGGAAATAACGCTTCTCACCATGACTATCGGTCAATATCAGACGTTCAGCCGTGCGACTCCAGCGACCGGATTCGGCAACCGTAGTTTTACCTGCCGCCCCGGATGAATAGCTCTCCTGCATCACAAAACTGCCGTCCGTGCTCAAAAAGAGCGATGTATCCATGTCACCGCAAGCGCCGCAAGGCAGCTTACCGCGATAGTATTGCGCCATCGGGCGTAGTGACTCATCCTGAACCTGGGAGCGGGAATGGCATCCCATCAGCCCCGATAATAAAACAACAAGCATCACCCCTGTCGCCAGTTTTTTCATCCTTATTCTCCTGCTGTGTTGTGCTGGCCTGCTGTCAGATCATCCTTAACCTTGCGCAATTTGCCAGTTACTGAACGACAATTCCAGATTATTCTGATCGTCAGACAGCCAGATAGTTCCCTCCTGCAACGTCGCCTGCAACGTCATGGTGCGCTTTGCCAGTGCAGCCAGGCTCATCAGTTGTTGATCATCCAAGAAACGCACCGTCAGGTTAGCCAGTGCTCCCGCTTTATCCGCCATGTTTTGCCACCAAACCCGGGCGGCACGTTCACCATACGCATAAAGTACAACCGACGGCGAAAGGCTACAGGCTTTCTTTAGACGTTTCTCATCCGGCAACCCCAGTTCAATCCAGAGCATCAGTCGGCCGTCGTCGCTATGTTGCCAGATTTCCGGTTCGTCATCCGCGCACAGCCCTTTGGTAAAACGCAATCGATCATCGGCATGACAAATCCACGCCAGCAGCCGCAGCATCATGCGTTGGTCGGTTTCAGAAGGGTGCTGAGCCAGTGTCAGACCGACATCCTGAAAAAAGGCGCGATCCATATCAGCGATATTGACGCTGGCTTTGTAAACCGTTGCTTTTAAGGCCATTCTCTACCCCTTGTGACAGAACCGACAGTCTACCCTAGCTGCGACAGACATCACAGCCACACGCACGAGTCTGACGGTAACAACTTAATATGCTGTTGCATTATGCTGATAACCTGCCGGGGCCTATGCTATAGTCGGGAATAAGAGGAGAGTTTATCTTCGTAGAACTACATTGCAGTCACGATAACCACGAAGGGTGCATGAATCGCTACCGGGGTAAGCTCTAAGGGAGGATATTGTGCAACAATACAGTGAATTAGTACGCCGTCTGTACGCGGAGATCGCCAGCGGCGATCTGGGGTTCATACCCGACGCGCTGGGTTGTGTGTTGAAAACCCTGGATGACATCGCGACAAATAGCGAATTACCATCCTCTGTCAGGGAACAGGCGGCCTATGCCGCCGCTAACTTATTGGTGAGCGATTATGTCAATGAGTAATGAATATCAACCCATTAATTGTGATGACTACGATAATCTGGAAGCCACCTGCCAGCAGCATCTGACATTAACGGTCGAATTGCGTGACGGCGAAATCGTGGTCGGCAAAGCCAGCGATATGATCTCTCGAAAAAACATCGAATACCTGGTGATTGACGATGCGGGCCAAAAACGCGAACTTCGACTCGACCACATCCTCAGCTTCAGTCACCCTGAAATAGGCAAAGTTGTGGTCAGCGAACCCTGATAACCCCAACTCATCTTTATCTTCGACATTCAGCATTAACGGACAACCCTGGTTGTCCGTTTTTACTCCGGCCTGCACCAATCGATAAACCACCCGGCGGCGTCCTGCATTACCGCCCCCTCTCGGGTCACGAATCGCCCCACTGCGGTAATCAGTTGCCGGTTGTAAAATACCAGCGGCGTGCGCTCACGCAGCCACGGCGGTACGTTCAGTTCCTGCCACAGTTTTTTAATCGGGCGTCCGTGGGCGCGCCCAACTATCTGCACATGCCCCTGGAAACCAAACCCTACCGTCACGGCTTCATCATGACGTGGTTGCCGTACCCAGGTTCCCTGCGTCGACAACTGCAATTGCCCGAGGTTATCCGGCAAAGGTAAAGGGGCTACCGTCGGTTGCCACGACAACACGTAGTCGGTCACCGGCTGCATCGTCGGGAGCAAATAAAGGTAATGACGAAATCGCCTGACCTGCCATGGACCAAGTTGTAACCGCGGGTTGGCGTCATCGCGACTGAGCGCCACCTCTTGCCATAATCGAACCAGTTGCTCACGAGACGGCATGCGAGCGCCCTGCTCTGCCAGCCACCGACGCAACAAGGCAAACCGCCGTGTCGCGCTCATCGGCATCAGAGCCTCTACACTCAATGCGCCGTCAGCATTGCGCAATGCCGCCAGCGACTCCGCCAACAGCTCATCCAACAGTTGTTCCTGCTCAGCACACAATGCCGCACTGCGTGCAACAGTGGATGGAAAATGGGGCCAACGCTGCTTCAACAATGGCAAGACTTGCCGACGCAGAAAATTACGGTCATAACGCTCATCAGCATTACTGTCGTCTTCTACCCAACTCAGTTGATGCAACCGGGCATAAATCTCCAGTTGCACACGACTGATGCTTAATAATGGGCGTTGCAGCACCATACCGTTCAGCGTTGCGGCCGCCGCCATCGACGCCAGGCCGGCAGGGCCGCTGCCACGCTTGAGCGCCAGCAGAAAAGTTTCGCTCTGATCATCCTGATGCTGGGCTGTCAGCAGCACTTCTCCATCGCACAAATATTGATGTAACACTTTATAACGTGCCGCCCGGGCCGCCGCTTCAATACCGCCGTCACGTGCATCTACCTGCACCGACACGACATCAAACGGCACCTGCCAGTTCAGACACTGAGTACGACAATGCTCAGCCCATGCATCGGCATTCATACTCAAACCATGATGCACGTATACCGCCCGTAGCGACAGGCAGCGTGGCAAACGCAAGCGCGTCATCACATGTAGCAGCACGGTGGAATCCAGACCGCCGCTGTAAGCCACCAGATAATGCCCGTAGCCAGCAACTTGCTCGTCAACGGCCGCCAGCAGTGTGGAAGAAATATCGGTATCAGCGTTCATACAACTCAAGCGGTAATCCATCAGGATCAGCGAAAAACGTAAACCGGCGCTCGGTATACTCATCTATGCGTACCGGTTCACAGTTTACGCCCGCCGCATTCAGCGCGGTCACCGCCGGTTCGATATCCTCAACCGCAAACGCCAGATGACGTAACCCACAAGCTTCCGGCCGGCTGACGCGCGCAGGCGGTGCAGGAAATGAAAACAGTTCGATCAGGTAACGACCGTTCAGCGCCAGATCACCTTTCCAGGAATCACGAGCGGCACGGTAAACCTCTTGTTGCAGCGTAAAACCGAGCACATCGCAGTAGAAACGCTTACTGCGCTCATAATCCGAGGCAATAATCGCGATATGGTGGATATCCAGCAGTGTCAGCATAAGGTTGATTCTCCGAAGAGGCGCACCACCACGCCTGTCGATGTGATGCCATGAGTCGGGAGAAAGGCTTGGGTCAGGTAATTATCGCCGTGAATATCACGCATCGCATAAAAAACCGTTATTAGCATAACAAAAAGTCCGCGATCGTTCCCAATCGCGGACTTTTCTTGCGTAACGCGTGCTAAATCAGCAGTAGCCGTAATTCATCAAACGCTGATAACGACGGTTCAGTAGTTCCTGTTCACTCAGTGTATCCAGCTCTTTCAGATCAGACAGCAATTGAGACTTCAATGATGCCGACATTGCTGCGATATCACGGTGAGCGGAACCCAGTGGCTCGGGAATCACGGAATCAATCAGCTTCAGCTCTTTCAGACGAGGAGCGGTAATGCCCATGGCTTCCGCGGCCAACGGCGCTTTATCTGCACTCTTCCACAGAATCGAAGCGCACCCTTCCGGCGAAATCACCGAATAGGTACTGTATTGCAGCATGTTGACTTTATCGCCGACACCGATGGCCAGCGCGCCGCCGGAACCGCCTTCACCGATAACGGTACAGACGATCGGCACACGCAAGCCGGACATTTCACGCAGGTTACGGGCAATCGCTTCAGACTGACCGCGCTCTTCCGCCCCCACGCCCGGATAGGCACCGGGAGTATCGATAAAGGTGATGATCGGCATTTTGAAGCGCTCGGCCATCTCCATCAGACGCAATGCCTTGCGATAACCTTCCGGAGCGGGCATCCCGAAGTTGCGACGGATTTTTTCTTTGGTTTCACGACCTTTCTGATGACCGATGATCATCACCGGCCGACCGTCGAGACGAGCAATCCCGCCGACGATCGCTTTGTCGTCGGCGTAGGCGCGATCGCCCGCCAGCTCATCAAAGTCGGAGAAAATATGCTTAACGTAGTCCAGGGTATAAGGACGTTGCGGATGGCGAGCCAGTTGGGCTACTTGCCATGCCCCCAGATCGGCAAAGATTTTCCGCGTCAGCTCTACGCTTTTCTCACGCAGACGCTTAACTTCCTCGTCCAGGTTAATATCCAATTTTTCATCTTGGCGGCTGACTGCGGTCAGGGAATCAATCTTCGCTTCCAACTCTGCAATCGGCTGCTCAAAATCAAGAAAATTCAGACTCATAGTATTCCTATTTTAGTCAAATTCCAGTTCTACCTGTTCATTACCAACCAGGGTACGTAAATCATTCAGCAACACATCGGTGGGCGTGACGCGCCATGCTGCACCAAAACGTAGCCGGGCACACGCATCCTGGCGCTGGTAGTAGAGATGCACCGGAATCGTCCCCGATCGATGGGGTTCCAACGACTGACGGAGACGGTTTAACAACTGGTCATCAATTTGCCTGTCAGTCAGCGAGATAGCAAGCCCACGCGCATATTTTTCCCGCGCTTCACTGATATCCATTAACTCTCTGACAGTCATTTTAAGTCCACCGCTGAAGTCATCAAAGCTGACCTGTCCGCTGGCTATCAAAATGCGATCCTGCTCCAGCAGGTGCTGATATTTTTCCAGCGCGTCGGTAAACAACATCACCTCCAGGCGACCGGAGCGATCATCCAGCGTGCAGACGCCAATACGGTTGCCCCGCTTGGTCACCATCACCCGGGCGGCCAGCACCAGCCCGACGGCAGTGGTCATTTTTCCCCGCTCCGTGGGATGCATGTCTTTCAACCGCACGCCTCCGGCGTAGCGTTCGATTTCCTTCAGATACTGGTTGATGGGATGGCCGGTCAGGTATAACCCCAACGTTTCCCTTTCACCATCCAGCACCACCTGCTCAGGCCACGGCGGCACCGTACTGTAAGACTGTTCTACCTGTTCGGGCGTTTCCGCCAGAACGCCGAACATATCCGCCTGACCGATAGCCTCGGCCTTCGCGTGCTGTTCCGCCGATTTCATCGCGTCCACCAGCGAATTCATCAGCGCCGCCCGGTGCGGGCCAAGCCGGTCAAACGCACCGGACATGATCAGTTTTTCCAGCACCCGGCGGTTCAGCTTCTTAATATCCGTGCGGGCGCACAGATCAAACAAATCACGGAAATAGCCGCCGTTATTACGTGCTTCGATAATGGCTTCAATCGGCCCTTCACCCACGCCTTTGATGGCACCGATACCGTAGACAATTTCGCCGTCATTGTTGACGTGGAAATGATAGAGCCCGCTATTGATATCCGGCGGCAGGATCTTCAACCCCATGCGCCAGCATTCATCCACCAGCCCGACGATCTTGTCGGTGTTGTCCATATCGGCGGTCATTACCGCCGCCATAAACTCCGCCGGGTAGTGTGCTTTCAGCCATAACGTCTGATACGACACCAAGGCATAAGCAGCCGAATGCGACTTGTTAAAGCCATAACCGGCGAATTTCTCCACCAGGTCGAAGATTTTCATCGACAGCTCGCCGTCGACCCCCATCCTCTCCGCGCCCTCTTTGAATACCGAGCGCTGTTTGGCCATTTCTTCAGGTTTTTTCTTACCCATCGCGCGGCGCAGCATATCCGCACCGCCAAGGGTGTACCCGGCCAGCACCTGGGCAATCTGCATCACCTGTTCCTGATACAGAATAATACCATAGGTCGGCTCCAGCACAGGCTTGAGCGTCTCATGCTGCCACTGGATATCCGGGTAGGAAATCTCTTCACGTCCGTGCTTACGGTCGATAAAGTTATCCACCATCCCTGATTGCAGCGGCCCAGGGCGGAACAGGGCCACCAGGGCGATCATATCCTCAAAACAGTCCGGCTTAAGGCGCTTGATCAGGTCTTTCATGCCGCGCGATTCAAGCTGGAACACCGCCGTGGTTTCCGAGCGCTGCAGCATGTCGAAACTTTTTTTGTCGTCCAGCGGGATGGCGGCGATATCTACCGGTTCCAGTCCCTGTTTCTCGCGCCGGGCGTTGATCATCTCCAGCGCCCAGTTAATGATGGTCAGCGTGCGCAAGCCGAGGAAGTCGAATTTCACCAGCCCGGCGTATTCTACGTCGCTCTTGTCGAACTGAGTGACCGGGTGATGCCCTTCCGGGTCGCAATACAGTGGCGCAAAATCGGTGATTTTAGTGGGCGAAATCACCACCCCACCGGCATGTTTACCGGCGTTACGGGTTACCCCCTCCAACTTGCGCGCCATATCAATCAGCGCTTTAACCTCTTCGTCCGCTTCGTAAATTTCGCCCAGTTGCGGCTCGGCCGCAAAGGCTTTTTCCAGCGTCATGCCCGGATCGGGCGGCACCAGTTTGGAAATCCTGTCGACAAAACCATACGGATGCCCCAACACCCGGCCCACGTCACGGATAACCGCTTTAGCCGCCATGGTACCGAAGGTGATGATTTGCGACACCGCATCGCGGCCGTACATATCCGCCACATGTTCGATCACCAGATCACGTTTTTCCATGCAGAAATCGACGTCGAAGTCAGGCATCGACACACGTTCCGGGTTAAGGAAGCGTTCGAACAGCAGGTCGAATTCCAGCGGGTCCAGATCGGTAATCTTCAGCGCGTAGGCCACCAGCGAACCGGCGCCGGAACCTCGTCCCGGACCTACCGGTACATCGTTATCCTTTGACCATTGGATAAACTCCATCACAATCAGGAAGTAACCGGGGAAGCCCATCTGGTTGATAACGTTCAGCTCGATTTCCAGACGCTCATCGTATTCCAGACGGCGCTGGGCGCGGACCTCTTCATCCGGAAATAAAAACGTCAGTCGCTCTTCCAACCCCTTTCTGGCGCACATGACCAGATAGTCTTCGGTCGACATGTCGCCAGTAGGAAATTGAGGCAGGAAATACTCACCGAGCCGAATAGTCACGTTACAACGTTTGGCAATCTCTACCGTGTTAATCAGCGCTTCCGGGATGTCGGCAAACAGCTCGCACATCTCATCTTCGCTACGCATGTACTGCTGCGGACTATAATTACGGGGGCGTTTAGGGTCGTCCAGGGTAAAGCCGTCATGAATCGCTACGCGAATTTCATGCGCGTCAAAATCATCCTGACTGATGAAACAGACTTCGTTGGTGGCGACGACCGGTAAGCCGTGCGCGGTAGCCAGCGTCACTGCGGCATGCAGATAACTTTCTTCGTCCGGTCGACCAGTACGCGTCAGCTCCAGATAAAACCGCTGAGGAAAATGTTGCTGGTAAAACGCGACGCACTGTTCCACCAATGCCTGATTACCACGCAATAAAAACTTGCCGATATCACCATGACGCCCGCCGGACAACAACAGCAACCCTGCCTGATGCTCCACCAGCCATGCCCGATCGATCGTCGGCCCGTCAGCGCCGTATCCGCGCTGGTAAGCTCGTGAAATCAGCAACGTCAGGTTCTGATAACCTTCGTTATTCATCGCCAAAACGGTGAGATGCGCCAGTTCGTCGCCTAACTCTTCGCTTTGCAGATAAAAATCAGCGCCGATGATCGGCTTAATACCGGCGCTATGCGCACCGCCATAGAATTTTACCAGCCCGCACAGGTTGGTAAAGTCGGTGATTGCCAGCGCCGGCATCCCCAGAGCAGCGGCTTTTTTTACCAACGGGCCGATTTTTGCCAGCCCATCGATCATGGAATAGTCACTGTGAACACGCAGGTGAATAAAACGTGGTTCGGCCATTTACGGATCCCATAATCTTTTCAGTAACCCGCCTGATAGATAGCATCAGGCACATTATGCGTTTCCAGACGTTTGCGTTACGCCAGACCCAGCGCCCGTTTAACCGGAGCAAAACTGCGCCTGTGGTGAAGGGTGGCGCCCAACGTCGCCAGTTTTTCAAGGTGATATGCCGTAGGATACCCTTTGTGCTGCGCAAATCCATACTCTGGAAATTGCCGGTCCAGCACTTCCATTTCGCGATCCCGCGTCACTTTGGCCAAAATCGAGGCCGCGCTGATTTCCGCTACCCGACTATCCCCTTTGACCACCGCCTGCGACGGCATCGGCAAAGCTGGGCAACGGTTACCGTCGATCAGCACAAAATCCGGCGTAATCGGCAAGGCAGCCACCGCACGCTGCATCGCCAGCATGGTGGCATGCAGAATATTAAGTGAATCAATCTCTTCCGGCTCGGCGCGGCCAAGGCTCCAGGCCAACGCTTTTTCCCGAATTTCATCGTATAACGCCAGACGGCGTTTCTCGCTGAGCGCTTTGGAATCCGCCAGCCCGACAATCGGCCGGCTCGGGTCCAAAATCACCGCCGCCGTCACCACCGCACCAACCAGCGGGCCGCGTCCCACTTCATCCACGCCGGCAATGCAACGTGCCTGTGGATAAACAAAAACATCACTCATAACCGCACAGCTCCAGTACTGCCTGCGCCGCCTGCTCATCGGCGTCGCATCGAATCTGCTCATGCAAATGTAAGAATGTCTGCTGCAATTGCCGGGCTGCGTCACCGCCGGCAAGCCAGGGTAATAACGCCGTCGACAGTTTGTCGGGCGTGCAATCGTCCTGCAACAATTCGCTGACCAGTTCACGCCCCGCCAGTAAATTAGGCAACGATACCCACGGCGTTTTCACCAGTCGTTTCGCCAGCCAGAACGTAAAGGCGCGCATCCGGTATCCCACCACCATCGGGCACTTCGCCAGCATGCACTCCAGCGCCGCCGTACCGGATGCCAGCAAGGCAGCGTCGCTGGCGATCATCGCATCACGTGCCTGCCCGTCCAGCAGCCGAATTGTCATGTCCGGCGCGACTTCAGCCTTAATTTTTTCGAACTGTTCGCGGCGTCGCTGATTTACCAGCGGCACGATCACTTCCAGTTCAGGGTAGGTTTGCCGCAACAATTGCGCCGTTTTCAGAAAATCCGCACTCAACATTTCTACTTCGGCGCCGCGACTACCCGGCAACATAGCCAGGCAACGCGCGTCTTCCGGCAGCCCTAACGTACGTCGTGCGGCGGCTTTGTCCGGATGCAGCGGCATCGCATCCGCCATGGTATGGCCGATAAAACGACAAGGCACATTGAAGCGATCATAAAAAGCTTTTTCGAACGGCAGAAACGCCAGCACCAGATGTGTGGCTTTACCTATCTTGAAGACGCGCTTTTGCCGCCATGCCCACACCGACGGGCTGACATAGTGGATGGTTTTGATGCCATTGCGCTTGAGACGACCTTCCAGCGTAATGTTAAAGTCGGGAGCATCGATACCGACAAACACATCGGGTTGCAATGCACTGAAACGCTGCGTCAGGTCGCGACGGATTTTCAACAAACGGGGCAGGCGTTCCAATACTTCAACCACCCCCATCACCGCCAGTTCTTCCATCTCATACCAGGCTTCACAACCTTCAGCCTGCATCAGCGGACCTGCCACACCAACAAAGCGGGCATCAGGCACGTAAGCTTTCAGTGCGCGGATCAAGCCGGCACCAAGAATATCGCCGGAGGTTTCTCCGGCGACCAGTCCGATAGTCAGGGGACGCTGCGTCATGACTTAGCGAATAATGCCGCGCGTCGAGCGGGTAAAGAAATCGAGGTAAGCCTGTACCGCAGAATGCTCCGCCGCCAACGCTTCGAGATCAGCTTTCACTTCGTCCAACGTCTTACCACTGCGATAGATCAGTTTGTAAGCGTTACGAATGGCATGCAGCGTGTCCTTTTCAAACCCGCGACGTTTAAGCCCTTCAATATTGATGCCGAATGGCGTAGCGTGATTGCCTTGCGCTATCAGATACGGCGGAACATCCTGAGCGACGCCGGAGCAACCACCCACCATGACATGAGCGCCAATCACACAGAACTGGTGCACTGCCGTCATGCCGCCGATAATCGCGAAATCATCAACGGAAACATGGCCGCCCAACGTCGCATTGTTCGCCAGAATGCAACGATTACCGATAACACAATCGTGAGCGATATGGGTATTGATCATCAGCAAATTATCGTTACCGACTTTAGTCAACCCACCGCCCTGAGCAGTACCACGATGAATGGTCACGCTTTCACGAATACGGTTGCGATCGCCCACTTCAACACGGGTCGGCTCACCGGCGTATTTCAAGTCCTGGTTGACTTCACCAATCGTTACAAACTGATAAATTTCGTTGTCACGACCAATCCTGGTGATGCCATTAACGACGACATGAGACTTCAGCACCGTACCTGCGCCAATCTCAACCTGCGCGCCGATATGGCAAAACGGCCCGATATGAACACCGGCACCGATAACGGCGCCGTCTTCAACAATCGAACTGGGGTGAATAAAGGCGGTTTGATCAATCACTAATCAGCCCTCCCGACGACGAGCGCACATCATTTCCGCTTCACAAGCGACTTCGCCATCAACCTTAGCAACACCTTTGAAACGCGCAATGCCACGGCGCTCCTTGATGAACTCGACTTCCAGGATCATCTGGTCGCCTGGTTCTACTGGGCGTTTGAAACGTGCTTCATCTACAGCGGCGAAGTAGTACAGCTCGCCCGGTTCCAGTTTACCCAGGCTCTTAAACGCCAAAATCCCCGTGGCCTGCGCCATAGCTTCGAGAATCAACACACCCGGGAAAATCGGCTTGCCAGGGAAATGCCCCTGAAAGAACGGCTCATTAAAAGAGACATTTTTTACCGCGCGCAGGAATTTTCCTTTCTCAAAATCCAGTACACGATCCACCAGCAAAAACGGATAGCGGTGCGGTAGTAGATCCAGAATCTCTTCGATATGCAGAGTATGCGTGTCTGTATTCAAAATACTCTTCCTGTCAATAAAAACGATAGCATTAACAACACGGCCTGCACATTCCCCGACGAGGGAGGAACAACATGCAGGCCGCAAATAAAAATTACGCACATCGGCGTCAGTCTTACACCCGAAACTCAGGGTTATGAATACCAGTGATTAGCGGTCTTCGAGCTTACGCTCGACGGCCTTGAGTCGTTTACTCATCTCATCAATATTCATCACCAGCGCGGCTGTTTTGCGCCAGACTTTGTTCGGTTGTAACGGGATCCCGGAGGAGTAAACTCCCGGCTCGGTGATCGGCCGCATGACCATCCCCATCCCTGTGACTGTTACCTTGTCGCAAATCTCCATGTGACCATTGATCACGCTGGCACCGCCAATCATGCAATACCGGCCAATCTTCAGACTGCCCGCCATGATGACACCACCGGCCACGGCGGTATTGTCCCCAATCACAACGTTGTGTGCAATCTGACATTGGTTATCAATGATGACACCGTCACCAATAATGGTGTCATCCAGCGCACCACGATCAATGGTGGTACTGGCACCGATCTCGACACGATCGCCGATGATAACCGTCCCCAACTGGGGAATCTTGATCCAATTGCCACGATCGTTGGCGTACCCGAATCCATCTGAACCGATTATCGCACCAGATTGAATCAAGCATTTTTCGCCCAATACAACGTTATGGTAAATGGTGACGTTGGCCCATAACCGGGTTCCCGCACCAATACGGGCATTCTTGCCGATAAAGCAGCCAGCGCCAATCACGGCACCATCACCCAGCTCAACGCCGGATTCAATCACCGCATTAGCACCGACCGAAACCCCATCTCCTAAACGCGCATCAGGAGCTATCACCGCTGAAGGTGCGATCCCCTGTGCAGGCGCCGGCGTTGTATCCATCAACTGCGCCATACGCGCATAGGCCAAATAGGGATTCTTTACCACTAACGCAGCAATATTACAGAACGGCAAATCAGCTTCCGTCAGTACTACTGCCGAGGCCTGAGTGCTGCCCAGTTGTTCACGATAGCGGCTATCGGATAAAAATGTAATCTGTCCAGCCTGCGCTGAATGCATAGAAGCAACAGCGGTGATGACGATATCGCCATCACCGTGTAATTGTGCATCCAACTGTTGAGCCAAGGCGTCCAGTCGAATTGAAAACATGAATTATTTAACCTGTTTCAGCACATCAGCAGTAATGTCTTTCGCGTTGTCTGCATAGGCAACGGCGTTAGCGTCGATAACTACGTCATAACCCTGTTTGGTCGCAACGGCTTTTACCGCATCCTGAATACGGCTCAGGATTTTGTTACGCTCTTCCATCTGACGACGACGATTGTCCTGATCGAACGCCTGCGCTTTGCTGGAGAACTGCTCACGCTGAGCCATCACGTCGCTTTCCATCTTGGAACGTTCGCTGGCTTTCATGGTAGAACCATCACGCTGCAGCTTCTGCATTTTTTCCTGCAGGCCGCGTTCCATAGACTGCAGTTCAGCGGCACGGCCTTTGAACTCGTTTTCCAGCTGTTTGCCTACGGCTTCACGCTGCGGCAGTTGTTGGAAGATGCTGGAAACATTGACAATAGCAATCTTGTCAGCAGCCTGAGCACCGGCAGAGACAGCCAGCGTTAAACCCAACCCTGCGGCATACAACCACTTTTTCACGTTAAAACTCCTTACCCTAAGTATTTCTGCGCTGATTGCGCTTATCGTAATCACGGCATCGGCAGCCAAGCTGTTCGCTTAAAGTACCACCGAATGCCGGTATATTTTCCATTCGATTCAAACGGTACGCAGCCCGATTACCAGGTCTTACCAATGTTAAACTGGAACTGCTCGGAGCGATCGCCTTCATATTTCTTAAACGGCTGCGCGTACGAGAACACCAACGGCCCCAGCGGCGACATCCATTGCACGGCGAGACCGGAGGACATACGAATATTGCCGGGCGTACTGTAATCCGGCACGCCAGCCGCCAGCGTCTGGGCGGTATTTTCCCAGTGCGTATCCCACACGGTACCAGCATCAACAAAGAAAGAAGTACGTACCGAACTGGAATATTTATCACTAATGAACGGCGTAGGCACGATCAATTCCGCACTGGCGGTCGCCATAGCGTTACCACCCACCGCATCACTCATTTCAGATCCATCAATGCTGCACGACGACACACTCCGATTAGCGCAGTTCGTGTAGTAAGCCGCTTTCGGACCAATGGTATTAGAACGGAAGCCGCGCACCGAGCTGGAGCCGCCACCGAAGAAGTTGTCGTAGAACGGCACTTCTTTACCACTTAATCCATCGGCATAACCTGCTTTGGTTTTCGCCATCAGTACCCAGTTGTGGCTTTCGCTGAGTGGGAAGTAACTCGCCGAATCAAAGGTCAGCTTATAGTATTCGTTGTCGGATCCCGGCACCGTCACCTTAGCGTTCAGGTTGGCACGGTTGCCCGCTGTCGGGAAGTAACCACGGTCAAGGTTATTGTAAGTCCAGCCCGATGTCAGGAAGAAATCGTTGGCGTCGAAACTGGCGCTCGACGTCGTACTCGGATCAGGATCCACGCCGGCTTTGTTGAGGTAGCGCCACATGGCGACCTGAGGCTTCATGTCAGACAACGAGTTGTGCACGTAATCCAAACCGACGCGCAGCGAGTTATTCTCGTTGATTGGGAAGCCCAGCGTTGTACCCGCACCATAACTTTGGTTGGTGTAGTCGGAAAGATCCGCATCCAGCGCCTCGAGGTTGTTATAGAAAATACGGCCGCCGAGACTCACGCCATCCACAGTGAAGTACGGGTCGGTCATCGACAACTCTATATACGTCTGGTAGTCGTTGCGAGTCCCGCTGATGCCGACGGAGTTACCGGTTCCCAGCCAGTTGTCCTGCTGAACGCCCGCCTGGAAGCTGATGCCGCTTTCCGTACCGAAGCCGACGCCAAAGTTAAGGCTACCGGTATTACGCTCCTTGACCTTGTACACCACGTCCACCTGATCCGGCGTACCCGGCACACGCTGGGTTTCGGTATCCACGCTTTCGAAATAGCCAAGGCGGTTCAGACGCTCTTTACCCTGCTGTACCAAATCGTTGCCGAGCCAGCCGCCTTCCATCTGGCGCATTTCGCGACGCAGCACGGAATCTTTGGAGACATCGTTACCTTCAAAACGGACGCGACGCACCGTAAAACGGTTCCCCGCATCCACATTGATATTCAACCGCACCGTCTTGTCGGCATCGTTGATTTCCGGTTGAGTCACCACGCGCGGATAGGCATAGCCATAGCGGCCCAGCAGTTTTTTGATGTCCTCTTCCATCCGGGTCACTTTCGTGCCGTTATACAGCTCACCCGGCTGGATACGAGTCAAATCTTCAATTTCAGTGGCATGCCCAACCAGGTTGCCGCGAACCATCACGCCGGAGAGTTTGTATTGGTTACCCTCGGTAATATTGATGGTGATATAAATGCCTTTCTTGTCGGGCGTCAGGCTCACCTGCGTCGAGTCAATGTTGAAGCGAGCATAACCGCGGTCAAGATAAAAACTGCGTAGCGTTTCCAGGTCGCCGGACAGTTTCTGCTTCTCATATTTGCGATCCCCGACCACGTTCCACCACGGCACTTCATCACGTAACTGGAAGCGGGAAATCAATTCATCAGAGCTGAAGGACTTATTGCCGACGATATTGATCTGCTGGATCTTGGCAGATACCCCTTCGGTAAACACCAATTTGAGATCAACGCGATTGCGAGGAAGCGGCGTGACGACGGCCTTTACCGTAGCGCTGTATTTACCCACGCTGTAGTAGAAATCTTCCAGCCCTTTCTCGATGTTGGACAAGGTGGTTCGGTCGAGCGCTTCACCTACGCGTACGCCCGATGCTTCCAGATTCTCCTTGAGCATCTCTTCCTTCACCGCCTTGTTGCCGGAAAAGGTCAGGCTGGCGATGGTCGGACGTTCCTTGACCTGAATCAGCAGCGAATTCCCATCGCGCAGGACACGAACATCTTCGAAGTTCCCGGTCGCAAACAAAGCTCGAATGGTGTTACCGATATCTTCGTCAGTGACAGTATCCCCTACCCGAACAGGCATGCTGAGCAATGCCGCACCGACGGCAACCCGTTGCAGGCCCTCGAAATGAATATCTTTCACTAAGAACCCGTCTGCACCGTATACGGTGGCGCTGCTAAACAGCAGCGACGCTATGAGCAACTTTTTCATCGCCATCGTTGTTATGCGTTTTTCCTAACCTAATCCACGCCTAAAGGCGGGAGAAATCATTGAAAAGTGCAAGACCCATTAACATCACCAGCAACACCGTGCCAATGCGATAACTGACGTCCTGCACACGCTCGGAAACCGGTCCACCCTTCAGCTTTTCGATAGCCAGAAAGAGCAGATGACCACCATCCAGTACCGGCAGAGGGAACAGATTGATAATCCCCAGATTGACGCTAATCAGCGCCAAAAACATCAGGTAATACACCAATCCATAATCTGCTGACATGCCTGCTCCCTGCGCGATGGAGATCGGGCCGCTCAGGTTATTCAGTTTCACGTCGCCGGTAATCAACTTACCCAGCATACTGACTGTCAGCTTCATCAACAGCCAGGTTTTATTCCCGGCCTCATAGATGGCGCTGAACGGCCCATACTGGCGCACGGTTTTATACTCATCAGGCAGAGGGGTCACTTTAGGCACCACGCCGGCAAACCCTTCCAGACGCCCTTTCGCCACCGTTTTACTGTCTGGAGTTAGCGTAACAGAAAGGGTATTTCCGCCTCTTTCCACCTCCAGCGCAACCGGTTTACCTGGGTTATCACGCACGGCAATGACAAACTGCTGCCAGCGCGCCAACAGTTGACCATCGACTTTAACGATCCTGTCCCCGACTTGCAAACCCGCTTTTTCAGCCGCGGAACGAGGCTGAACCTGCGTCAGCACGGTTTCAACCTGCGGCCCTTTAGGCACAATCCCCAGCGATACCGCCGGATCCTGCCTTTCCGGGTCGAAATGCCAGTCTTGCAACTCAAGCCGTTTGCTCTCTGTATTAGCGGTACCTAACGGCGCAGTTTCAATCACCACGTCAGGCTCGCCAATCCTGCCAATCAAGGCCAGGCGTGCGCTATCCCAATCAGGCGTTTCGATACCGTCAATCGACTTTAGTTCCGTTCCCGGTGAAATTTGGGCCGTTGCCGCAATCGAGCCGGGTAAAACCTCGCCGACCACCGGGCGGATACCCGGAACGCCAATGATGAACACCAGCCAATAAGCCATGACGGCAAACACGAAGTTGGCAATCGGCCCGGCGCTGACAATCGCCGCTCGCTGCCAGATCATTTTGTGGTTGAATGCCTGATGCCGGAGCCCGGCAGGCACCTCATCGACCCGGCCGTCAAGCATTTTCACGTAACCGCCGAGCGGAATCAGCGCGATCACATATTCTGTCCCCTGCCGATCGCGGCGGCGCCATAACGCCTTGCCGAAGCCGATGGAGAATCGTTCAACACGAACGCCGCAACGGCGGGCGACCCAGAAATGCCCAAATTCATGCACAGTGATCAACACACCGAGCGCAACGACGAATGCAGCCAGGCTCCAGAGAATATTCAGCATAAACCGACTCTACTTGTATTCCTAAACAGCCTTGAACAGCAGCAGCATCAGACAGGAAAATACCGGTATGGCTGCGGTCAGACTGTCAATACGATCCAGTACCCCACCGTGACCCGGAATCAGGTGACTGCTGTCCTTGATACCGGCTTCACGCTTGAACATGCTTTCCGTCAGGTCGCCCAATACCGAAGCCAGCGTTGCTACAATAGAACAAACCAGCAGGGTAAAGGTCGAAACAGACAATGGCGCATAGTGGCTAAACAGTAACGCAATCATCGCTGATGTTGCCAGGCCGCCGATGAATCCTTCCCAGGTTTTTCCCGGCGAGACTTTGGGCGCCAGTTTATGTCGGCCAAACAGTTTACCAAACATATAAGCACCGCTATCCGCGCCCCATACCAGCACCATCACATAGAGTAACCACCAGGCTCCGCTAAAAGGATTGGATTCATACTCGAATTGCCGCAGCGCTAGCATCCCCCAGAAAAAAGGTACGATAGTCAACAAGCCAAAGCAGAGACGCAGCAGACGAGAATGACGCCACAATGCAGCAGAAGACGGATAAAACAGCACCATCAGCAGTGCTATCCCCCACCAGATCAGGGAGATCCATAGAGACAGGCAAACCGGCACAAACGCAACGGAATAGTGATAATCAGGCAAGGTCAGCATCATCGCCGCCAGCAGAAAACCGCAGGCGATGGCAAGCCAGATTCGCTGAGTGTAAGAAACCAAACCAGCCAGTTGACCCCACTCCCAGGCGGCCAGCATACAAACAGCCAGCGTCACCAGAGAAAAAACCAACGGCGGCAGGAAAAAAAGCGCCGCAATAACTAAAGGAATAAGAATCAGCGCAGTAATCAGGCGATACTTCAGCAAAAATACCCCCTACGATGCATTCGCATCGTCAGGCGTGGTTCCCCCAAAGCGACGCTCACGTTGAGCAAAGGCATGAATGGCACCTTCAAAGGTTTGTTCGTCAAAATCCGGCCAGAGAACATCGGTAAAATAGAGTTCTGCATACGCAATCTGCCATAACAGGAAATTGCTGATGCGATGTTCTCCACTGGTTCTTATTAGCAGATCAACCGGAGCCAGATCGTTTAAGCACATGTAACGATTCAGAGTCGACTCGTCAATAGTATCAGGACGCAGCAACCCTTCCTGGACCTGCTCGGCAATTTTTCTGACCCCGTGGATAATATCCCAACGCCCGCCATAATTCGCAGCAATATTCAGAGTCAGGCCGGTATTATTTTCCGTCATCGCTTCAGAACGCTGTATAAGCCCCTGTAATCGGCTACTGAATCGACTAATATCACCGATCACGCGCAAACGGACATTGTGCTTGTGCAGGTTTTTGACTTCGCTATTCAATACACGCACAAACAACTCCATCAGCGCAGAGACTTCCTGTGCAGGACGGTTCCAGTTTTCGCTACTAAATGCGTATAACGTCAAGGCTTCAAGGTTCTGTCCAACCGCATAACTGATCGCTCGGCGTACTGACTTCACTCCAGCCTGGTGACCGAAGATCCGCAGCTTTCCCCTCTGTTTAGCCCAACGGCCATTGCCATCCATGATTATTGCTACATGGCGCGGACCGTTAGGTAACAACTTCTGACTACCGTGTTGATTTTCGGAGGGCATAGCGTGTATTGATTTCCTCGAGCAAGAAAATGATTATTCCAGTCGCAGCCAAACCTGACAGCATAAAAAAAGCTGTGAACACACAGCTTTCATCACCGTGGCGTTTATTAATAACCACCTGCATCAAGCGGCGCTGACTATACCATTTCAGGCGCATGTGAACAAACACACCAGCTTAGGGTCACTGATAACGCCGCAATACATTTTCTGCAGCTTGTCTTGCCCAGGTATCGATAGACAATACATCATCAACACTTTGCGGCTCAGGTAGTGTCAGTTGTTCCATCACGCACTGATTGACTGCGGCGATATCGGTAAAACGAATACCGGATTGAAGGAATGCCGCAACCGCAATTTCATTTGCCGCATTGAGCGCCGTAGTGGCGGCTTGCCCTTGATTACATGCATCAATAGCCAGACGCAGACAAGGGTAACGCTGGAAATCCGGTGCAGAAAAGGTCAACTCCCCCAACTGGCAGAAATCAAGCGCAGGCGCACCGGAAAAAACACGGTCAGGATAAGCCATCGCATAGGCTATAGGGGTTCGCATATCTGGCGTTCCCAACTGCGCCAATACACTGCCATCCCGATAACGCACCATAGAATGGATAACGGATTGGGGATGGATAACCACTTCCATCTGTGATTCAGAGGCGTTAAACAGCCAACGCGCCTCAATATATTCCAGTCCCTTATTCATCATGGTGGCGGAATCCACCGAAATCTTTCGCCCCATAGACCAGTTTGGATGGGCGCACGCCTGCTCAGGAGTGACGCTCTCCAATGCAGCAAACGGAATCTCACGGAATGGGCCACCCGAACCGGTCAGCACCACCCGCTCAACCCCGTATTGCGTTAGGGAAGCATATCCCAGTTGCCGCTGGATTGGCTCAGGTAAACTCTGAAAAATGGCACTGTGTTCGCTATCAACCGGCAACAATTGCGCCCCGTTTTTCGCTACCTCGTCCATGAACAGACGACCACAGGTCACCAGCGATTCTTTATTAGCCAGCAGAACCTGCTTGCCGGCGCGGATCGCCGCTAATGCCGGCAACAGTCCGGCTGCACCGACAATCGCTGCCATCACCTGATCGACGTCATCCAGCGCCGCCAGCTCACAGGCAGCCTGTTCGCCCGATAGCACTACCGTATTGCTGCCCGCATCCCGTAAGCGGAGACGCAGTTCACGCGCGGCGTTCTCATCCGCCATAGAGGCATAAGCGGGGCAGAACTCCAGGCATTGCTCCGCCATCAGAGAAACATTGCGTCCGGCGACCAACGCCATGATCGAAAACTTGTCTGGGTTGGCCCTGACCACGGCCAGGGAACTGACGCCAATAGAACCGGTGGAACCGAGGATTGTCAGTTGCTTCATGAATATGACCTGATAAAACTGGGGGTTGATTACAGGCGTGGTGCCAGTCTGTAACGTCATCGCCGGCCTGTCGATGAGGCTGGTATGAAAATGCGTGGCGTTACGCAAAACATCCCGCATCAAAAGCTGAAAAAGCAAAACGCCGCGGAAGGGGCGGGGCTGACCCTGCACACCTGCCAGCGGCGCTATGCCGAACTGCCGAATCAGAAATCCATCAGTTCTTTTTCTTTCTCCGCCAGAGCGGCATCAATCTTCTTGATAAAACCGTCGGTCAGTTTCTGGATATCATCCTGAGCACGACGCTCTTCATCTTCACTGATGGTTTTATCTTTAAGCTGCGCTTTCAGCTTATCGTTAGCATCGCGACGAACATTACGTACCGACACTCGTCCTTGCTCGGCTTCACCGCGTACAACTTTGATCAGATCTTTACGGCGTTCTTCCGTCAACGGCGGCAGCGGAACACGGATGACCGTACCCGCAGACATCGGGTTCAGCCCCAGATCGGATGCCATGATGGCTTTTTCCACCGCCGGGCCCAATGTGCGGTCAAATACGGTGACGGCCAGCGTACGTGAGTCTTCCACCACGATATTGGCTAACTGGCGTAATGGGGTTGAGCTACCGTAGTATTCCACATGAATACCGTCCAGAAGACTGGGCGACGCACGGCCGGTACGCACTTTGCTGATCTGGTTCTTGAAAGCTTCTACGCATTTATCCATGCGCGTTTCGGCATCTTTTCTGATTTCATTAATCACGTTGTGAACCCTTGAAAACTGGTTGCCAGTCAGGCCACGCACAGCTTGCATGACCCAGCGAATCATTGATTACCAGCTGCAGGCTGGCAATATATGGCGCAATCTTGTATACCCGTCATACATCAAGTTGCAGGTGTGTTGGCTTTATTACTCGGCCCATCCATGGGCCTCGCCCCTTCGGGGCCGCAGCGAGCTGCGTTCAAATCTGCTCCTGGCAGATTTGTCGCTCATCCGAATCACTTACCTGAGTAAGCTCATCGGGATGAAATGAGAGACATCCTGTCTCTCACCGCAGGCCAGCCGTTGGCTGGTCAAATTCGTTCCCGACGAATTTGTCACTCACTTGCCGCCTTCCTGCAACCCGAATTATTTTGGGTATATCACCAAAACAAGATATTACCTTAAATTAGACATCAGCCGTTATTACTGATCAACGTCCCTTCTTTTTCGCCCATGACTACACGACGCAGCGCGCCCGGCTTGTTCATATTGAACACACGGATCGGCAGGTTATGGTCGCGAGCAAGCGTAAAGGCGGCCAGATCCATGACTTTGAGTTCGCGCTCCAGGACTTCCTGATAACTCAGTGATTCGTAGAGCGTCGCGTTCGGATCCTTGACCGGGTCGGCCGAGAATACGCCATCAACCTTGGTGGCTTTCAACACGACATCCGCTTCGATTTCAATCCCACGCAGACAGGCGGCGGAATCGGTGGTAAAGAAAGGGTTGCCGGTTCCGGCAGAGAAAATCACCACACGATTGTTACGCAACAGACTGATGGCTTCAGCCCAGTTGTAGTTATCACACACGCCATTGAGCGGAATCGCCGACATCAGACGGGCGTTAACATAAGCACGATGCAGCGAATCGCGCATTGCCAGGCCGTTCATCACGGTCGCCAGCATACCCATATGATCACCCACCACACGGTTCATACCTGCTTTGGCCAAACCCGCGCCGCGGAACAGATTACCGCCGCCGATCACCACACCGACCTGAATGCCCAATTCAACCAACTCTTTTACTTCCTGGGCCATGCGATCAAGGATGCTCGCATCGATACCGAAACCTTCAGCTCCCTGCAGCGCTTCGCCACTCAGCTTAAGCAGGATACGTTGATATACGGGTTTTGCGTTGGTTGCCATGGTGTTTTTGTCCTAACAGGCTGTCATCGTACTGGGGGTTATTACTGCCACACCCGGCGCATCAAAGAGGAAGGCACCAGATGCCATGAAATTTGCTTGTATCACGAATTACGGGTATCGCGAATAGCTTGGCTGGATAAAAAGGAACCGCCAACTGGCGGCTCCTTTTTCATTAAGACTGTTTGCTCATTGCTGCGACTTCAGCAGCAAAGTCAACTTCAGCTTTTTCGATACCCTCACCCACTTCGTAGCGGATGAAGCTGCTGACGGAAGCATTGTGCTCTTTCAGCAGTTGACCAACGGTTTTGTTCGGGTCCATAACGAAGTTCTGGCCGGTCAGAGAGATCTCGCCGGTGAACTTACGCATACGACCTTCAACCATTTTCTCAGCGATTTCGCGCGGCTTACCAGACTGCATGGCGATATCCAGCTGAATCTGATGCTCACGAGCAACCACGTCGGCCGGAACGTCGTTAGCATTGACGTATTCCGGTTTGCTGGCGGCGATATGCATGGCGATGTGCTTGATCAGCTCTTCGTCAGCGCCGGTTGCAGCAACCATAACGCCGATACGTGCGCCGTGCATGTAGAAACCCAGTGCGTCGCCAGTCTGAACAGCAATACGACGGATATTGATGTTTTCACCGATTTTCGCAACCAGCGCGGTACGCTGTTCTTCGAATTTCGCTTTCAGAACTTCAACATCGGTGATGCGTTCGTTCAGTGCTGCGGTGGCAACTTCTTCGCCAAACGCTTTGAAGCCGGCATCTTTTGCTACGAAGTCAGTTTCACAGTTCAGTTCAACGATGATGCCGTATTTGCCGTCAGCGGCAATCTTGGTCAGGATCACACCTTCAGCGGCAACGCGGCCTGCTTTTTTAGCAGCTTTAGCCTGGCCAGACTTACGCATGTTGTCGATTGCCAGCTCGATGTCGCCGTTAGCTTCAACCAGAGCTTTTTTACATTCCATCATGCCTGCGCCGGTACGTTCGCGCAGTTCTTTTACCAGGGCAGCGGTAATTTCAGCCATTATCTTTTCCTCGGTTATCTCGTGGCGGAGATAAGTAAGAGATAAGTAAAAAGGGGGCCTGACAAGGCCCCCTAACCAACATATGTCAATACCTGGTTAATAAGGGCTCAACAGAGCTGGCCTTATTATTCAGCTTCGACGAAGCTCTCTTCTGCCTGCTCGACCAGATCCTGAGAACGGCCTTCACGGACAGCGGCGGCAACAGCGCTCAGGTACAGGCTTACTGCACGGATGGCGTCGTCGTTACCAGGGATGATGTAATCAACGCCATCCGGATCGGAGTTGGTATCAACAATCGCAAATACCGGAATACCCAGGTTGTTTGCTTCTTTGATAGCAATGTGTTCGTGATCGGCGTCGATAACGAACAGCGCGTCAGGCAGACCACCCATGTCTTTGATACCGCCCAGGCTGTTTTCCAGCTTGTCCAGTTCACGGGTACGCAGCAGCGCTTCTTTTTTGGTCAGCTTGTCGAACGTGCCGTCCTGAGCCTGAGTTTCCAGATCTTTCAAACGCTTGATGGACTGACGAACGGTTTTCCAGTTAGTCAGCATACCGCCCAACCAGCGATGGTTCACAAAGAACTGGTCGCAGTTGTTGGCAGCTTCTTTTACCGCTTCGCTTGCTGCGCGTTTAGTACCGACAAACAGAATCTTGCCTTTACGGGAAGAAATTTTGCTCAGCTCAGCCAGGGCTTCGTTGAACATCGGTACGGTTTTCTCAAGGTTGATGATGTGAACTTTGTTACGAGCACCGAAGATGAACGGTTTCATTTTCGGGTTCCAGTAACGAGTCTGGTGACCAAAGTGTACGCCCGCCTTGAGCATGTCGCGCATGGAAACAGTTGCCATGATTACCTCTGTAGATTAAGTATGGGGTTATGCCTCCACGTGTCCCATTGCGCCGACCCGAATGGAGCAAACCACTCAGGCACCCCGGCGAATGTGCCGACACGTGTGTGTTATACACATAGTGAGTTCAGTTTGAACCGGCAGGACTCAGTCATCTGAAAATTCCAGCCGGAACACCGGCGCGCTTTATACCATAAACCGCCCCCGGACACCAACTTTTGTTGCATTCTAGCGCCGCGCGCCACATCCCCGATGACACTCCCATGACGGAATGATGATTTGGCAGTGTCTGGCTGGGCTGATACCATAAATCACTATTTACTGACCCTCTTTCGTCGAAAACGGCGATACCTGCGGACTGAACTCAATGGCAATCTCAATAAAAACCTCTGAAGATATCGAAAAAATGCGTGTGGCCGGCCGCCTGGCGGCGGAAGTGCTGGAAATCATCGAGCCGTACGTGGTGCCCGGCGTGAGTACCGGCGAGTTGGATCGTCTCTGTCATGACCACATCACCAATAAGCAAAACGCAATTTCAGCCAGTCTCGGCTACCACGGCTTCCCGAAATCCGTCTGCATTTCAGTTAACGAAGTGGTATGTCATGGCATTCCAAGCGATGACAAAATCCTCAAAGACGGCGATATCGTCAACATTGACGTTACGGTAATTAAAGACGACTTTCACGGCGACACCTCCAAAATGTTCATCGTCGGCAAACCGACGATTCTGGGAGAACGCCTGTGCAAAGTGACCCAGGAAAGCCTGTATCTGGCGCTACGGATGATCAAACCGGGCATCCGGTTACGCACACTGGGCCGCGAAATCCAGAAATACGTGGAAGCACAGGATTTCTCCGTCGTGCGCGAGTACTGTGGTCACGGCATCGGCCGCGGTTTTCATGAGGAACCACAGGTACTGCATTACGACGCCGACGACGGCGGCGTGGTGTTGCAGCCGGGCATGGCGTTTACCGTGGAACCGATGGTTAACGCCGGCGATTACCGCATCCGCACCATGAAAGACGGCTGGACGGTAAAAACCAAGGATCGCAGCTTGTCGGCACAGTACGAGCATACTATTGTGGTGACTGAAAACGGCTGCGAAATAATGACGTTGCGTAAGGATGACACCATCCCCAACATCATCACGCATCAGGAATAATTGAGCATAAGCCGGCTAACGCCGGCTTTTTTATGTTTATGGTGGCGCAATGATTGACAGAAACTTCCCGCACGATATCACCGGTTCCACCACCACGACCCACCCGGCGCCGGCTTCCCCCCTCACCTTCACGGACGACATGCTGAAATGCCAGACGCTGAAAACCCACCTGGAACAATTCCAGCGTTGGCTGGCGGAGGAATTCAAGGCCGGCGTCAGCGCAGAAGTGCTCATCGAGGCCCGGACGCTGTATATCGATCATCTGATGCAGCGGTTATGGCGATTCTACGGCTTCGAAAACATGCCGCAAACCGCGCTGGTCGCCGTGGGCGGTTATGGGCGAGGGGAATTACATCCGCTGTCGGACATCGACTTGCTGGTACTAAGCCAACATCAGTTGACGGATGCGCAGTCACAAACGATCAGTACGTTTATCACCCTGCTCTGGGATTTACGGCTGGAAGTCGGTCACAGCGTGCGTACGCTGGATGAATGTCTGGAGGAAGGACAGGCCGATATTTCCGTGGCGACCAACCTGATTGAATCCCGTATGATTTGCGGGGACGTAGCGTTATTCCTCTTGTTGCAAAAGCATATTTTCAGCGATGCGTTCTGGCCGTCGGAAACGTTCTTCCCCGCCAAAATCGCCGAACAGCGGGAACGCCACCAACGTTACCACAGCACCAGTTACAACCTTGAACCGGACATCAAGAGCAGCCCCGGCGGGTTACGGGATATTCATACTTTGCTGTGGGTTGCCCGGCGCCACTTTGGCGCAACCTCTCTGAACGAAATGGTAGGATTCGGTTTTCTGACGCAAGCCGAGCGCAATGAACTGAACGAGTGCCAGAGTTTTCTCTGGCGTATTCGCTTTGCTTTGCATCTGATCCTGCCGCGTTACGACAACCGTTTGCTGTTCGACAGGCAGCTCAATGTTGCACAACTGCTGCAATATCAGGGCGAAGGCAACGCGCCGGTAGAACGAATGATGAAAGATTTCTACCGCATGACGCGTCGCGTAGGCGAACTCAATCAAATGTTGCTGCAACTGTTTGACGAAGCGATTCTGGCGCTGGATAGCAGCGATAAACCGCGTCCGCTGGATGAGGATTTCCAGCTACGCGGCCAGCTTATCGACCTGCGCGACGAAACCCTGTTCGAGCACAAGCCCGAAGCCATCATCCGCATGTTCTACCTGATGGTGCGCAATCAGGGAATTACCGGTATTTACTCGACGACGCTGCGCCACCTGCGCCACGCTCGCCGCCATCTGAGCCAGCCGTTATGTACCATACCGGAAGCCCGCAGCCTGTTTATGAACATTCTGCGCCATCCGCGCGCCGTCAGCCGTGCTCTGCTGCCGATGCACACTCACAGCGTGCTCTGGGCTTATATGCCGCTGTGGGGCAACATCGTCGGGCAAATGCAGTTTGACTTGTTCCACGCCTACACCGTCGACGAACATACCATCCGGGTGCTGCTGAAACTGGAGAGTTTCACCGAAGAAGCCACGCGCGCTTCGCATCCACTGTGTGTGGAGCTGTATCCGCGCTTGCCGCAGCCGGAATTATTACTGCTGGCGGCACTGTTCCACGACATAGCCAAAGGCCGCGGCGGCGATCACTCGGAGCTGGGGGCAAAAGACGCACTGGAGTTCGCGGCCCAACACGGTTTGAACTCGCGGGAAGCACAGCTGGTGGCCTGGCTGGTACGCTGCCACCTGCTGATGTCGGTCACCGCGCAGCGCCGTGATATTCAGGACCCGGCGGTCATTCAGCAATTTGCCGAACAGGTGCAAAGCGAAACCCGGCTGCGCTACCTGCTGAACCTGACCGTGGCGGACATTTGCGCCACCAATGAAACGCTGTGGAACAGCTGGAAACAAAGCCTATTGCGCGAGCTGTATTTCGCTACCGAAAAACAGTTGCGTCGTGGTATGCAGAACTCGCCGGACCTGCGTGAACGGGTGCGCCATCATCGCCTGCAGGCACTGGCGTTGCTGCGCATGGACAATATCGATGAGGAAGCGCTGTATCACATCTGGAGCCGCTGCCGCGCCGATTATTTCCTGCGCCACTCCCCTAATCAGTTGGCCTGGCACGCTCGCCATTTACTGGAGCATGACGCCAGCAAGCCGATGGTATTGATTAGCCATCAGGCCAGCCGCGGCGGCACCGAAATTTTCATCTGGAGCCCGGATCGTCCTTATCTGTTTGCCGCCGTCGCCGGCGAGCTGGACCGCCGTAATCTGAGCGTACATGACGCTCAGATCTTTACCAGTCGCGACGGTATGGCGATGGATACCTTTATCGTACTGGAACCCGACGGCAGCCCGCTGGCGCCGGACCGACACGACATGATCCGTCACGCAATCGAACAGGCATTGACGCAGCGAGATTATCAGCACCCAAGAGTGAGGCGACCGTCTTCTCGTCTGCGCCACTTTAGCGTACCGACCGAGGTAGGTTTTCTGCCGACCCATAACGATCGACGCAGTTATATGGAATTGGTTGCCCTCGACCAGCCGGGCCTGCTGGCGCGAGTAGGTGAAGTCTTTGCCGATCTCAACTTATCGCTGCACGGCGCCCGAATTTCCACCATCGGTGAACGCGTCGAAGACCTGTTTATACTGGCAGATAGCGAAAGACGGGCATTAAGCCCCGAATTACGGCTCCAGTTACAACAACGGTTGACAGAAGCCCTCGCCCCAAACGATAAAGTAGCTTCTTAAATGTTAAACCGCGTTCCGTCGTCCGGTATGGCGAACGCGGTCTGGTTTTATTAATCACGAAAGAGAAACAGGATGCAGCAATTACAGAACATCATCGAAACCGCATTTGAGCGTCGCGTAGAGATAACCCCAGCCAATGTGGATGCGGTGACGCGCGAAGCGGTAAATCAGGTTATCAGCCAGTTAGACAGCGGTGTGCTGCGAGTGGCTGAAAAAATCAACGGCCAGTGGGTAACGCATCAGTGGCTGAAGAAAGCGGTGCTGCTCTCTTTCCGCATCAATGACAACCAGCTGATGGAAGGAGCCGAAACCCGCTACTACGACAAAGTGCCGATGAAATTCGCCGGCTACGATGAAGCGCGTTTCCAGAGTGAAGGTTTCCGCGTCGTACCGCCCGCCAGCGTACGCCAGGGCGCATTCATCGCCCGGAATACCGTGCTGATGCCGTCTTACGTCAACATCGGCGCCTACGTTGACGAAGGCACCATGGTCGACACCTGGGCCACCGTCGGTTCATGTGCCCAGATTGGTAAAAACGTACACCTGTCCGGCGGTGTTGGCATCGGTGGCGTGCTGGAACCACTGCAGGCCAACCCGACCATCATCGAAGACAACTGCTTTATCGGCGCCCGCTCCGAAGTGGTGGAAGGCGTGATCGTAGAAGAAGGATCGGTGATCTCGATGGGCGTCTTCATCAGCCAGAGCACCAGAATTTACGATCGTGAAACCGGTGAAATACATTACGGCCGCGTACCGGCAGGTTCAGTCGTCGTGTCCGGTAACCTGCCTGCCAAAGACGGCAGCCACAGCCTTTATTGCGCCGTGATAGTGAAAAAAGTCGATGCGAAAACCCGCGGAAAAGTGGGCATTAATGAGTTATTGCGCACTATCGACTAATACCACTATCGACTACACTGAATGGCGGGTTATTACCCGCCATTTTTTTACGGCATCCCGCCGTCACGACCAACAACACTGGCCCAGTTTTTCAGGCCGACGTAAAACAAGAAAGGTGGTGTTATGTACGACAATCTGAAAAGTCTTGGGATTTCCAACCCGGAAGATATCGACCGTTACAGCCTTCGTCAGGAAGCCAACAACGATATTCTGAAGATTTATTTTCGCAAGGATAAAGGGGAATTCTTCGCTAAAAGCGTCAAGTTTAAATATCCACGCCAGCGAAAAACCATCGCGGCAGACAATGCCGGGCAAGGTTACAAGGAAATTAACGAGATCAGCCCCAACCTGCGTTATGTGGTGGATGAGCTCGACCAGATTTGCCAGCGCGACCAGGTTGAAGTCGATCTGAAACGCAAAATTTTGTCAGACCTGCGTCACCTGGAAAGCGTGGTTACCAACAAGATCAGCGAAATCGAAGCCGATCTGGAAAAACTGACCCAACGTTAAGCCGCAGGTCATCGCCCGTTGTCCTCCGGCAATCAGGGTGAGTAACACGCAGGGCGTTATGGCAAACGAGGCGTATGCAGTAAACGAGGTTATAGCCGTAAGCAAGCTATAGCCGTAAACAAGCTATAACAGCAAACGCCGTTGCACTAACCCGTAATGATGTGATGAACGCAATCACAAAAAACGGGGCCTAATGGCCCCGCCGTCACGACCTGAACGCTGGCGTGCGAAACCATTACGCCGTCAACATCGCCGCCCAGGATTCCACCCACGGGCTGGAAATCACCTCCGGCTCCGGATGCTCCGCTGCGTCAATCTCCAGCAGCTCGCCCACGCGTTTCGCGCTCATCTCCTGCAACAAGGCATCAAACTGATGACCGCCGCCACAGAAGTTATCGTAGCTGCTATCGCCCAAGGCAATCAGCCCGTAATGCAAATCCGGCTGATAGCCGACTTTTTCGCGCAGCGCTTCGTACAACGGCACGATAGACTCCGGCAACTGCCCTTGCCCGGTGGTGGAAGTCACCACCAACACCGTCTGTTGACTGTAAGCCAGCCAGTCATCCACCGAAGCATCCTCGAAAATCTTTACCTCATGACCATGCGCCTTGAGAATACTTTCTGCTTCTTCCGCCACCAGCAACGCATTACCGTACACCGTGCCAACAAAAATACCGACTTGCGCCATGACGCTGATTCTCCTGTTTTACGCTGACGTCAGGTTATCCTGACCGGACGCCTGAGGAAACTCAACCCTTTCAACATCCGCAAGGCTTCCTTGCCAGCCAAACTGCGTCATGACGCCTTGCCAGGATTCATCCCAACGCGCCTGAATAACCAGCGGTTCGTGGGTCACCGGGTGGGTTAACGACAAACGGCTGGCGTGCAGCATCAATCGGGCCCAGCCAAAGTGCGATGCCATACCACGATTCTGACGCAAATCGCCGTGGGTGGTGTCCCCAATGATGGGATGACGTAAATGCGCCATATGCCGCCGTAACTGATGCTTACGCCCGGTCTTGGGGCTCAACTCCAGCAGGCTGTAGCGGGCAGTGTCATACCGCCCGATCGCTACGGGCAGTTCTGCACGCGCCAATGCCCGATAGTGGCTGACTGCAGGTTGCGGCGCTTTATCCGGGTCAGCGAATTTATCCGCAATGCGATCCAATTCCTCCGTCAGCGCATAATCAATTACACCGTCTTCCATCACGTAACCGCGAACCACGGCATGATAGATTTTCTCCATCCGGTGCTGTTCAAACTGCTGCGCCAGCAAACGTGCCACATCAGCGGACAACGCCATCAATAACACGCCGGAGGTCGGGCGATCGAGACGATGAACCGTAAACACATGCCGGCCAATCTGGTCGCGTACGGTTTGCATCACCACGACTTTTTCCTTGCGATCCAACCAACTGCGATGCACCAACCAACCCGCAGGTTTATTTACTGCGATCAGATGCTCGTCCTGATAAATAATCTCCAGCATCCTTACTCCTCGAACAGGGCGTCAAGCATGCGTAACTGCGTGAGCAATTCGCCCACTTCATCGGCTCGGCCATCGAACGACACTTCAACATAAGGCAGAACGGCAAGCCGAGCAGGCAGCGGGGCGCCGCCATCCAGCAATGCATGCATACGCGGCAAAAAAACCCACTGTAACCACTGCTCCGCCGCCATCGTATCGATGCAGAACGGCTCCCGGCTGGCGAATGCCGCCTCATCCGGCGCCGAAGACTGCCATAGCGAGCTCGCTTTAAGCGCACGTTCAATGGCAAATAGCGATTGTCTAATCTGAATCTCTACACTCATGGGGTCCGGTTCTCATCAGGCTCAATGACAGGGGCGGCAAAGCATAGCATCGTTGCCTTATTCTGACACCCGAATCCCCTTTCATCATCGGCATACAACCCGGCGCCGCAACGTGCAGGCAATAAACAAAAACGAAAAGAGGGAACCGATTTCTCGGTTCCCTCTTAGTTCGTTTGCAGCAGTCCCGCTACCTTGTTGCTTCCCTGCTCGTCCTTGAAAACTTGTCCTTTATGGTCTTCCTAACCCACAATCCTTGCTGGCGATCCCTCTTTCATCCGTGACGGTCGATCCTTCATAATCATCCGTGATCCCATTCCTTTAGGCTCCTGCCCCACCGGCATTCCCAGGCCGGCTCTCATTCTCCTTCCTGGAGGTGTCCCTTATTTCATCCTGAAAAAAGAGTCTGGCTGTAACTAAGTATGCTTCCTGCCCTCCTGGCATGGTCGACATAATCTGTTACTGTGTTACGAAACTGAATAATAAGATGTATTAATTAAACCGAATCAGCAAGCCACCCAAACAGCACAATAGCCATACAAAAAGTGCGGTTTATTGGCGAGAGCCATTAATTCATTAATTAATAATACAAAAATTAAATGGAAATCTTAGTTTAAGATTAAAGATAAGAGATAGCTTACACACAATGTAAGAGATCTCTCACACGCCGAAAAGCGAAACGCGATTCAGCATTATGGAATCAATAGCAACAATTTATACAAGAGACGGCAACAACTTATACAAAAAACCACTCAGATCTGATGACAACACCCGGCGCTGACGCGTACCAAACTCTTCCAACACAACTTCGCCGCTCAGATTGCACAAAGAGATTAGCGACATTTCAGAGTCGGTTGTCGCAAGAAATAATGTCGGTGACAATTTTAATCGTTTCTGTGTCAAAAGATGACCAATCAGATTTTCCTGCAGGCGAATAAAATCGTCTTCACTCCAGACCTGAAGCAGCGTACATTCCAAATCCTCAAAACGCGCCGTCATGTCACCAGCAAACTGGCTGGTGAAAAACGAATGAATATCCGGATGCAACTGAATCTCCAGCGCGCGTTCCACACCATCCAGCCGCACAGTTGCCGTTGATGTCTGCGGCAGCCAATGCACCTGGTTCTCCTGCGTTGCGACAATGCAGGGCGACACGACGCCGAACAGCGCTTCACTGGCCGGCGGATGCCCCGTCTCTCGTTGCCATAACTCGACGTAACGCCGGGTAAACGCACTCAATGCCTGTGATACCTGCTGATCCATCTCGCCTCTCAATCTACCTGTCGGTTGTCGCTGAACACGCATTTTATCCTGACTACCGTGCCAGTAGTCGACAGAATACGTATCAAAGTGCGTAGCGCCGCGCAACTTTATCGTCAGAGCACGCGCATACCTTGGCAAAAGGCCATTCGACACGTTAAGGTGAGACAACAGAGAAACGTATCAAACAAACGCATTTAACCCGCGTGTCGTTCAAACCTATTGTGCAAACTTATTGTACAAACACACTGAACAACTGTAGCCGCACACTGCGTTTCAGGGAGTAGTATGATCACACATATCAGCCCGTTAGGCTCAATGGATTTACTATCGCAGTTGGAAGTAGACATGCTGAAAAGCACTGCCAGCAGCGATCTTTACCGATTATTCCGTAATTGTTCCCTCGCCGTGCTGAACTCCGGCAGTCAGACGGACAACAGCAAGGAGTTGCTCTCCCGCTACGAGGATTTCGATATCAATGTGTTGCGCCGGGAGCGCGGCGTCAAACTGGAACTGGTCAACCCGCCGGAAGAGGCGTTTGTCGACGGGCAGATTATCCGTTCGCTGCAAGCCAACCTGTTCGCCGTGTTGCGCGATATTCTGTTTGTAAACGGCCAGATAGCCAATGCCGGCCGCTACCAGAATCTGGACCTTGAAGACTCGGCCCACATCACCAATCTGGTGTTTTCCATTCTGCGCAACGCCCGGGCGCTGCATGTCGGCGAAGACCCGAATCTGGTGGTGTGCTGGGGCGGCCACTCCATCAATGAAAACGAATACCTGTATGCCCGTAAAGTCGGCAGCCAGCTTGGCCTGCGCGAACTGAACATTTGTACCGGCTGCGGCCCGGGCGCTATGGAGGCGCCGATGAAGGGAGCCGCAGTGGGCCACGCCCAACAGCGTTACCGGGACGGGCGTTTTATCGGCATGACCGAGCCTTCCATCATCGCGGCGGAGCCGCCCAACCCGTTGGTGAATGAGCTCATTATTATGCCGGACATTGAAAAACGTCTGGAAGCGTTTGTACGCATCGGTCACGGCATCATCATTTTCCCAGGTGGGGTCGGTACCGCGGAAGAATTTCTGTACTTATTGGGAATTATGATGGACCCGTACAACAGCGAGCAGGTGTTGCCGATTATTCTGACCGGTCCACGGGAAAGCGCCGACTACTTCCGGGTACTGGATGAGTTTATTGTCAGTACGCTTGGTCGTCAGGCGCGTCGTTACTATTCCATCATCATCAACGACGCAGCCGAAGTCGCCCGCCAGATGAAAAAAACCATGCCGCAGGTAAAAGAGCACCGTCGTCATACCGGTGATGCCTACAGCTTTAACTGGTCGTTGCGCATCGCTCCGGACCTGCAACTGCCGTTTGAGCCGACGCATGAGAATATGGCGAACCTCAACCTGCATCCGGACCAGCCCGCCGAACAGTTGGCTGCAACGCTGCGCCGGGCATTTTCCGGTATCGTGGCCGGTAACGTCAAAGATGCGGGTATTCGGCTCATCGAAGAGTTTGGCCCGTACAAATTGCGCGGTAATGCCGACATCATGAAGAACATGGATCAGCTGTTGCAGGACTTTGTGTCCCAGCAGCGTATGAAGCTGCCCGGCAGCGCCTATGTGCCGTGCTACGAAATCTGTTCCTGACCATCAGTTCGCCACCGGCACCAATCCGGTGGCGAACCTTTGCATAATCACCGCTTATGGCCGTACATCTGCTTATTGTCGACGCACTCAACCTGATCCGACGCATTCATGCGGTACAAGGTTCCCCTTGCCTGGCCGCCTGCCAACATGCCCTGAATCAGTTGATCCAGCACAGTCGACCAACCCATGCCGTTGCCGTTTTTGACGACGAACAACGCGACCAGAGCTGGCGCCACCAGTTGTTACCGGAGTACAAAGCCGGACGCGCGCCGATGCCGGAAAACCTGTCTCGCGAACTGCCGCAAATCAGAGAGGCTTTTCTGGCATCAGGAGTGGACAGCTGGCACTCGCCAGGCAACGAAGCGGATGATCTCGCCGCCACGCTGGCCAGCAAAGTCGCCGCTCAAGGGCATCAGGCGACCATTGTTTCAACCGATAAAGGCTACTGTCAGTTACTGGCGCCAACCATCCGCATTCGGGATTACTTTCAAAAGCGCTGGCTGGATGTCCCTTTCATTCAACAAGAATTCGGCGTGCAACCAGAGCAGTTGCCGGATTACTGGGGGCTGGCCGGCATCAGTAGCAGCAAGATCCCCGGAGTGAGCGGGATCGGGCCGAAAACCGCCGCACAGTTGCTGCAACAGGCAGGTTCGCTGGAAGCGTTATACCAGCAGTTAGAACAGATACCGGAGAAATGGCGACGTAAACTAGAATCTCAGCAGGACACGGCTTACCGCTGCCGTCAGGTCGCTACGCTCAAAACCGATTTGGTGCTGAACGGCAACCTGCAGCAGCTACGCCTGCCCGCGTCGGGTTAGGTGGTAGTCAGGCCGTTGGCGCAATCACAGAAGCGACCAACGGCAGTCCGCCGACACATTTAACGCTCGTCTTTAGCGTTCGTCGCGACGACCAGGAATCGCGCCCCAGATGCGCCGGGCATGGACGGTAATCTCTTCGCGATCGTGATAGAGATGCTTGGCGTGAATCTCGAAGTTAATACCGTTTTCTTCCAGCCGCTGCGTCAATAGAGCCAGATTCTGAGTCACTTCCTCATAGCGCTTTTTCATCGGCAGCTTGAGGTTGAAGATCACTTCACGACACCAGCCGTTGACCAGCCAGTCCGCCATACGGTTAGTGACTTTGGCCGGTTTTTCCACCATATCGCACACCAGCCAGTAGATATTATTGCGCGGCGGCTCAAAGCGGAAACCGTCCGCCTGATGGTGGATAACCTGGCCGGTATCCATCAGGCTCGGCGCCATCATACCGTTGTCGACGGCGTGAACCATCATACTGCGTTTAACCAGTTGGTAGGTCCAGCCGCCGGGGCAAGCCCCCAAATCCACCGCAAACATGCCGCTGCCGAGGCGCTCGCCCCACTCGTCCGCCGGCACGAACACATGAAATGCTTCCTCCAGCTTCAGCGTCGAACGGCTTGGGGCGTCCGCGGGGAACTTCAGCCGTGGAATCCCCATGTAGAACGGTGAATTGTTATTGCTGTAGGAATAGCCGACGTAACAGCAACCGGGCGCGATAAACAGCACATGGATAACCGGACGGCTGGCTTTCTCCTGCGCCAGCAGAATACGGTTTTCCCGCAATGCAACACGTAGCGGTACCGTAAACTTGCGGCAAAACTTCATCAACTCTTTGCTTTCATTGGTATCTGGCACTTCAACCCGCAGTTCCCCAGCACGCTCCAGCACCCCGGTCAGCATCCCGACGATAGGCGTGATGCGATCCTCCGGCGGCAAATCGCGCAGCAACTCACCGCAGACCATCATCTGACGAGCGAACACCAGTTCCTGAAACGGCAACTCCTTAATCAGCCGATCGGCGTCTTCATGCTGATAGCATTCAAACACCACATACCCGCTGTTATCTTTTACCCGCACAAAACCATAAACGTTATAACGCGCCGCTTTGTCGGTAATTTCCGCCGCGCACTCTTTCTCAAATCCCGGGCGGCAGTACAAAATCACTTTATTCATGCTACTCAGCCTTTTTCTTTAAGCGTAAGGCTCCAATTAACAGTAACAGCCAGCCCGTCAGGAAACAGAAGCCCCCGACCGGGGTGACAAATACCCACAGTTTAAGATGCGACAACGCCAGGCAATACAGGCTACCGCTAAACAACAGCGTGCCCAGCGCCAGAAACGCCGCACTCCAGTAAAACCAGACACTCGCCCGTTGATGCATCGCCACCGATAGCACCAGAATCGCCAGCGTATGAAACGCCTGATACTGCAGCCCGGTATGCAGCCAGGACATTTCGACTTCGCCCAGCGATTTACTCAAGACATGTGCGCCGAATGCGCCCAATGCCACATAGACAAACCCGCTAACAGCGGCGAATATCAGCATAAAACGGCTGTTCATCGTTCAAATCTATTCCATTATCAAGAAAAAGAAACCAAGCCTGTAAGCCCGGCGTGAACGGGGTGTTCAACCAAAACGGTTTTTAACGAGAACCATTGTCGTAACGGAAGCGGAACTTTTCCTGCTCGCTGGCCGCACGAGCCAGAATCCATTGGCGAAAGGCGGCTATTTTACCCAGTTCCGCCTGGCTGTCATGACAAACCAGATAAAACGCGTTCTTACTGACCAGTACGTCATTAAACGGACACACCAGCCTGCCGGCCTCAATCTCGGTCTGCGCCATCACATTATTAGCCAGCGCCACGCCTTGCCCGTGAATCGCCGCCTGCAACACCATCGCGCTATGACTAAAAATCGGCCCCTGCTGTACATTAATCTGTGCGATCCCTAACTGACGGGTATAAGCCAGCCAGTCGCGTCGCGAAGCATCATGCAACAACGTATGCCATACCAGATCTCCCGGCGTTTTCAACGGATGCTCGCCGGTCAGCAACTGCGGCGCACAAACCGGCAACAGATACTCGGCGTACAGTTTCTCTACCCGCAGACCAGGCCAGTTCCCACGGCCATAGAAAATCGCCACATCCACATCGTCGGATAAGCGTTCTTCCTCGCGGTCCACGGCTTGAATCCGCACATCGATGCCGGGGTACTCCGTATTGAAACTCGACAGACGCGGCACCAGCCAGTGAATAGCAAAACTGGGCAACAAACTGACCGTCAGCGCACCTTTGGCGCTACGCGCCTGCAACTTACGGGTCGCCTCATTAAGCGCAGAAAAAATTTCTTTGATATCCAGAAAATAACTCTGCCCCTCTTCCGTCAACAACAGGGAACGATTACGGCGACGGAACAATTTCAGGCCGAGAAAATCCTCCAGCGATTTGATCTGATGGCTAACGGCGGCCTGAGTCACAAACAACTCTTCGGCCGCACGGGTAAAGCTCAGGTGACGGGCAGCAGCATCAAAGACACGTAGGGCATTGAGAGGCGGCAATCGTTTCGACATAAATCGGATTCTTCGTATGCGGCCTATCCCGGTGAATGCACCGCGATTTGCCATTAGTTTTTGTAATCCGATGCATTATAAATTGTCCGTTGAGGATGCACCAGCAAATACCTATAGTAGCGCCACTTCCCTGAGCCGGAACGAAAAGCGCAACAGGTTGACTGGTGTGTTTTTGGCTTGTGGTTGTGATGTTGTGTTTGCTATTTGTTTACTGTCTGCATTTCAGACGTGGTAGCACTGCTACCTTTCATTTCCTGTATATTTACCCTGTCTGTCTAAGTGATTTTTGCATAGCACCGCGTTTTTTGCGGTGCTTTTTTTTCGTCTGAACTTTCTCTGTCAGCCGCTATTCGTTACTTCGCTTCCGTCATCGATTTCAGATCATTACGGTTGATCTGTTGATGATAGCCGTAAGCATCGGTGTAGCTTATCAGGCCGGTTTCATCATCCACCTTCGGTTTACCCTCGGTGATGATGGTGCGTCCATCCGACGTTTCCAGCACGTAATGACTCGAACAGGCCGACAGCGATAATGCTATCCCCAGGGCCGCCACGGCAACAATCTTATTCTTCATAATTAACTCCTGATGATTTTTAATGTTTATATAACGCAATTTTTCGTTATTAAACGCTAAATCCAGCAAGGTTAAGGGTAGCAAGCAAGGCATAATTTTCGTTCAGGATCGTCCTAAACTTGTTTCAGGCGCAAAAATGGGACAGGATCTGTCGCTCAACAGAGGACAGACATGAAATCGTTTAACGCCCCGGACTTTCGCCGGCAATTTCCCGCGCTTCGTCAGCCCGGTGTTTATCTCGATAGCGCCGCGACGGCGCTAAAACCCGAAGCCGTCATCGCAGCGGTTCAGCACTGTTATGCCAGCGAAACGGGTAATGTACATCGCAGCCAGCATCGCGCCGCCCGGCAGTTGTCGGAAGCGTTCGAGCTGGCGCGCGAAAAAGTCGCGAAATGCCTCGGCGCAGAGCAGGCGCGCAGTATCGTGTGGACCAAAGGGACGACGGAAGCCGTCAATCTGGTGGCGCAATGTTATGCCCGTCCACGATTACAACCCGGCGATGAGATTCTGGTTAGCGAAGCCGAACACCATGCCAACCTGATTCCATGGTTAATGGTGGCGCAGCAAACAGGTGCTCGCGTGGTAAAGCTGCCGATTGGCGCGGATCATCTGCCCGACCTTCACCTGCTGCCCTCGTTGCTCAACGCCCGCACCCGTCTGCTGGCTATCGGGCAAATGTCGAACGTGACGGGCGGTATGCCGGACCTGCAACACGCCATTACTCTGGCGCATCAGGCCGGCGCCGTAGTGATGGTCGATGGTGCGCAAGGCATTGTGCATACCACGACGGATGTGTCGGCATTGAGTGCGGATTTTTATGCTTTTTCCGGCCACAAACTGTATGGCCCGACCGGCATCGGCGCGCTATACGGTAAACCCGACTTGCTGGAAACCATGCCGCCCTGGCAGGGCGGTGGAAAAATGATGACGACGGTATCGTTTGACGGTTTTACGCCCCAGGCAATCCCTCAGCGATTTGAAGCCGGCACGCCGCATATTGCCGGGGTGATCGGGCTAGCCGCCGCGATTGACTGGTGGCGACAACAGGACAGCCGCGCCGCCGATCGGCACAGTGTTGCACTGGCGAGCGATGCAGAACAGCAACTGAGCCGCCTATCCGGTTTTCGCAGCTTTCGCGCGCCGGGCTCCAGCCTGTTGTCATTCACTATTGATGGCGTGCACCACCACGATCTGGTGACGTTGCTGGCGGAGGATGGCATCGCCTTACGGGCCGGTCACCATTGTGCTCAACCACTGATGGCCGCTCTGGGTGTGGCGGGTACGTTGCGGGCCTCGTTTGCGCCTTACAACCAGCAACAGGATGTGGACCAACTGGTCCACTCAACCCAGAAAGCCCTTGAATTACTGATGGATTGATAATGACCACCGATTCTACACCGCATCCGTTTGGCACCGACATCAATGAAGCGGCGCTGATAACCCGCTTTGACGCCTGCCGATCCTGGGAAGAGCGCTACCGCCAGTTGATTCTGCTGAGCAAATCCCTGCCGCCGCTGCCGGAAGCCTATCGTCAGCAACAGATTGAGCTGTCTGGTTGTGAAAACCGTGTCTGGCTGGGGTATCAACGGCAGACAGACGGCTCGCTGCATTTTTACGGCGACAGCGACGGCCGCATCGTGCGTGGGATGCTGGCGATTATCTTGACGGCAGTAGAAGGTAAAACGCCACAGGCGCTGCAACAGAGCGATCCGCTGGCGCTGTTCGAGCGGCTGGGGCTACGCGCTGAACTCAGCGCCTCACGGGCCGGCGGGCTGGCCGCACTGGCCAGCCGTATCCACGATATCGCCGGTCAGGAATCCTGATTCAGTGCGGCGGCTTGTGCCTGCCGGGCATCACGCGCCATCATTTTTTTCAACGCATGAGAGACCGCCACAAAACCAAAGGTGGCGGTCACCATCGTCGCCGCACCAAAACCGGATGCGCAATCCATACGTTTCACGCCGTCAGCGGTGCTACGCGATGCGCAAACCGAGCCATCCGGCTGCAGATAGACCAATGGCTCGCTGGAAAACACGCAATCGATCCCCAGCTTGCCTTTGCTGTTCTTAACGATATTAAAATCGTGCTTCAGCCGCTCACGCAGCTTGGCCGCCAGCGGATCCTGAATGGTTTTAGCCAGATCGGCGACGTCAATACGCGTAGGGTCAATTTGCCCCCCCGCTCCGCCGGTCGTCACCACCGGAATCTTGTTACGACGGCACCAGGCCAGCAGCGCCGCTTTAGGGCGGACACTATCAATCGCGTCAATCACATAGCTGAAATGGTTATCCAGCAGTTCCGCCACGTTATCGGCGCTGATGAAATCATCAACGCAGGTCACCTTGCATTCCGGATTGATCGCCAGAATACGTTCCGCCATTACCTCGGTTTTCAACTGGCCGGTGTGTTGGCGCAATGCGTGGATCTGCCGGTTGGTGTTGCTGACGCACACATCATCCATATCAATCAGGGTAATCGCGCCGATGCCGGTGCGCGCCAGCGCTTCCGCCGCCCAGGAACCAACCCCGCCAATGCCGATAACACAGACATGCGCCCCGGCAAACAGCGATAACGCCCGCTGGCCATACAATCGTGCCGTACCGCCAAAACGCTGCAGATAACTTTCGGATAATTGCGTACTCATTGCCCACCTTCACTCAATCACAAACGGCAGCGATGATACCCCAGTCAGGCCGTTTACGCAGCGGATAACGGCGATCTGCTATTTTCTTCGTCAGCGGCATTTTCCACGAATCGTATATTTACCCTGTTGACAGGTGACGACATCCGGCTGGCTGTGGCACCTTACCTTATGGACGTTCATCAGGCTTTCCGCTGTGGAGAAAAAACCATGCATGTTGATCTCATCCCCGCCACCGAATCCGATATCGATTTCCTGTTGCAGTTGCGCAAGCTGACCATGGGGAAATATCTGGCGGACATCGGCGCATCGACGGACCACGAGAGCCTGATGCGCCGCGTACGCTATGAATTCGAACACGCGCATATCGTACAGGCAGACGGGCAGCCTGCCGGGTTATTCAAGTACCGTTTTATGCCGCAGGAACAGCACTGGTATCTGATGCAGATTCAAATCCACCCCAATTTCCAGAACCGCGGCCTCGGCAGGCAGCTAATTGAAAACCTGCTCACACAGGCATCAACGCAAAATCAGGCGGTGGTGCTGAGCGTGCTGAAAAATAATCCCGCCCGCCATCTGTATCATCGGCTGGGATTTCGGGTAACAGACCAAAACGATCGGGAGTTCATTATGACCTGCCTCCCCAACGCACAATAAATACGGTTAAGGACCAGCATGAACATCGCCATATTGGATGACTATCAGGATACCGTCAGGCACCTGAATTGCTTTTCGCTGTTGAACGGCCACCAGGTACAGGTGCTGAATAAAACCTATACCGACGCCGCCCACCTGGCGGCGCAACTGCAACATGTTGAAGCACTGGTGCTGATTCGTGAACGCACCCGTATTACTGATGAATTACTCGCCCAACTGCCGAACCTGAAGCTCATCAGCCAGACCGGTAAGGTGAGCCAGCACCTCAACGTGGACGACTGCACCCGGCATGGCGTGGCGGTAGCGGAAGGAACCGGTTCGCCGATTGCACCGGCGGAATTATGCTGGAGCCTGATCATGGCGGCATCGCGTCATCTGCCCTGCTATAACGCTCAGTTGACTCAGGGCTACTGGCAACAAAACGGCACGTTGGGATTGGGAAGAACGCTGCATGGGCTGACGCTCGGTATCTGGGGATACGGTAAAATCGGGCAGCGTATCGCCCGCTACGGCTCGGCATTTGGCATGAATGTGCTGGTGTGGGGCAGCGAGACATCGCGAGAACTGGCGCGCCAACACGGCGTTAGCGCAGCCGACAGCAAAGCGGCGTTTTTCGCCGACGCGGATGTGCTGTCGCTACATTTGCGCTTGACCCCCGCCACCCGCCACTGCGTAACCCAGCACGATCTGGCGCTGATGAAGCCAGACTCGCTGTTCGTCAACATCAGCCGAGCCGAACTGGTGGAACCGAGCGCGCTCTGGCGTGAACTCGCGGCGCATCCCGGCAAACAGGCGGCACTGGATGTGTTTGACAACGAACCGGCAGCGCCGGAAAACGAGCCGTTACTGATGCTGCCGAATGTACTGGCAACACCACACATCGGTTACGTCGAACGTGGTAGCTACGAGCTGTATTTCAAAACCGCTTTTGAGAATGTGCTGGCATTTGCCGCCGGTCAACCCGCCAATCTGGTGAACCTCGCGGCGCTTGCCGATGCCCACTCCCACCATGTCGGCACAGGAAACCGCTAATGCACACACCCGCCATCACACTGCGTAAGGCTCGCCGGGCCGATGCGCCGGAAGTATTAGCACTGCGCAATCGCGCCATCCTGTATGGTTGCCGCCATGATTACACGGCAGAACAACTACAGCTGTGGACCAGCGGCGCGCTCAGCGAGGCATTTGAGAATACCGTCACCCACCATTTTCATCTGGCGGAGATAGCAGCCCGGATGGTCGGGACAGGGATGGTCAATCTTCATACCGGCATGATCGATGCGGTGTTCGTTGAGCCAGAAGCGATGGGCAAGGGCGTAGGCAAACGGATGATGCAGCATCTGGAAACGCTGGCGCGTGCGGCAGGGCTGGCGGCAATCCGGCTTGACGCCAGCCTGAACGCGACACCGTTTTATCGGTCCCTGGGGTTCTGCGACGATGAAATCAGCCTGTACCATTCGCCGCGCGGCTTCTCGTTGCCCTGTATCTCAATGGTTAAAGCTATCGGCCGATAAGCCCCCGCCACCGAACAACGTTGGCGGGGGTTGCTCATTAATTGGAATTACCGGCCATCAACCCGCCGGTATTTCCAGCAGTATTATTGTTGCCGGCACTGAGCAGCGGCATGGCGGAGGAGGATTGCGCGTTTTTCAATACCCACACCCGACCATAATGATTGTAGAAACCGGCGGCGTGCCCGGCGTCCGTGCCAATCCCTTGGTAGATATCGAAATGCTGTCCTTTAATCGCGCCGCCGACATCCAGCGCGACCATTAAACGCATCTCATATTGGCCGGTAAACTTGCCCTGATTATCCAGCAGCGGCACTTCCGCCAGCAACGTAGTGCCCGCCGGGATCAACGACCGGTCAGACGCGACGGAGGCTCGTGCCACCAGCGGTACGGCACTGGCGCCTTTTACCGGCATCGACGCCATCGATTTAAAGAATACGAAAGAAGGGTTCTGCACCAGTAAATCCCGCACTTCGGCCTCGGAATGCCGATCAGCCCACTGCCGAATAGCCTGCATCGACATCTCTTCTCTGGGCACCTCGCCGCGGTCGATCAACACCTTGCCGATACTGCGGTAGGCATGACCATTTTTACCGGCATAACCAAAAAAGGTTAGAGGGCTGCCGTCGCCAAAATCGACATAGCCGCTCCCCTGCACTTCCATCATGAAGTTATCCATCAGCGAGTTAGTCCAGGCGATAGCCAGTTCGTTGCTCAGCGCACCGGAATAAATGGCGGCCCGGTCCGGCAGACGGCCGTTTTTACGCACTCGGGGCATGGCATACAACGGGAAGCGAAACTCCCCCTGACGATAACGACGCGCCTGCACCACCGGCGTGTAGTAACCGGTAAACTGCACGTTGCCGAAACTGTCCACGCCCTCCATCTGCCAGGCGTTGAGGCCGAATTGCGCCAGATGGCGCGTATCGCCGCCCGCCTGAATCCAGTTCTGTACGGCCTGAAAGATATCGCTGTTACGGGAATAGAGTCCGGGAGAGGAAGATTGAATCTGACTAACCTGTTGGGAAAAATCGACCGCATTCACCGGCTTGCCGTTGGCGTTCGGCGCATTTACCCACTCCAGCGGTTGATCGAGACGGCCATCTTTATATTGCTGTCCTCGATCGCTGGGCCGGGTCTGACAACCGGCCAATATCGCGATGACCACGCCGGTCAACACGTATTTCCCCCACCATCCTTTCATTTCCGTGCTCTCTTCATTCTTGAGTGTAAAACCACGCAGAACGATAACAAACAGAGGGCGGGAATAAAACGCATCACGACAAAACGGCACGCAGCAGTCTAAAAAAGAAACACTATGGCGACAATTCCACCACCTGTCGGCAAAAACGTAAACTATTTGAAAAAAGAGGTTGCATCGAGGCGAGCGCGGAGTATAGTGCGCATCCACGGACGCGGGGTGGAGCAGCCTGGTAGCTCGTCGGGCTCATAACCCGAAGGTCGTCGGTTCAAATCCGGCCCCCGCAACCAATTGATGTACCAGCATCATAGATAGAAGAAAAAAGACGGACGCGGGGTGGAGCAGCCTGGTAGCTCGTCGGGCTCATAACCCGAAGGTCGTCGGTTCAAATCCGGCCCCCGCAACCAATAAATAGACACCCTGACGGGTGTTTTTTTATGTCTGGCGTTCAGCCGACGCCATCATGGCGCTTAACGCGCCTGAGCCGCGAAATAGGCTTTTATCCCTTCCATAATCGACTGCGCCACCTGTTGCTGAAAACGGCTGGTACGCAATTTGCGTTCCTCTTCCAGATTGCTGATAAAAGCCGTTTCCACCAATATTGACGGTATATCCGGTGCCTTCAGTACCGCAAACCCGGCCTGATCGACGCTATTTTTGTGTAAATGATTGACCTTTCCCAGACGATGCAAAATTTCTTTGCCGAATTTCAGGCTATCGTTAATGGTGACGGTCTGCACCATGTCAAACATGGTGCTGTCTAAATAACGATCGCCGCGCAGACTCACCCCGCCTATCAAATCCGACTCATTTTGCGTTTGCGCCAGATAACGCGCCGCTGAACTGGTAGCACCTTTTTTGGACAAGGCAAATACCGAAGAGCCGCGGGCTGAGCGGTCGCTGAAGGCATCGGCATGGATAGAAACAAACAAATCGGCGCGTTGCTTGCGTGCTTTAGCCACCCGTACCTTAAGTGGAATGAACACATCTTCATTACGGGTCATGTAGGCTTTCATGTTGTGCTCACGCTCGATCAGCGCTTTCAAGCGTCGGGCGATTTGCAGCACCACATCTTTTTCGCGGGTCCGGTTTTTACCGATGGCGCCGGGATCTTCGCCACCATGCCCTGGATCCAGCATGATAATCAACGGTCTTTCGCGCCCGGCCTTGCCATCTTTGGGCCTTTCCGGCGGCAGCGTTCGCTCCAGGTCGCCTTTATTGTAATCCTCCAGCAACGCCAGCAGCGGGTCATCAGCATCGTCATAACGACCGGCGGCAGGGTATAAATCCATTACCAGACGATGCCGAAAGCCAGCGACCGGTGCCAGTGTAAACAACCGGGGATTGACCTTCTGCCGTAACTCCAACACCAAACGTACCGTATTTTTGTCGAACTGCCCGGCCCGAGCCGTCTTGATAAAAGGATCATGTCGTTCGAATTGTCGGCCTGCATTTTTCAGCACGCTATTCAGCGAGGCATTCTCAATATCGACGACCAGACGATCAGGGTTTTCCAACATAAACTGACGGTATTTTAGCGGCTGGCTGGATTCGAGCGTGACACGGCTGTACGCAGAAGAAGGCCACACCCGCACGGCAATCACTTGCGAGACGGCGGCCAGCCCAACACCGCTGATGCTCAGTAACCAGGTGGCGGCGGCGCCCTGTAATAAATGACGACGGGTCAGATGGTGCTTCGAATCAGACATGCAACTCCGCTAATGGCTAAGGAAATCAGGCAGATTGATGAAAACGCCGAAAACTTTAACCAATACGTACCGGGCTGTCATGCAAAAATCATGTTGATGTTTTCTACTGTGATAGCCGCACTGCTTTAAACTATCAGACCAGACCGAAAAGTTATCGCTTGCCTTTTGGTTTGCGAGGAATAAAAATACGAAAATATCGAATAAAAATGCAAAGAGGGCTCGCAGTGAAGGAACGTAGTACAGAACTGGTTCAAGGCTTCCGCCACTCAGTTCCTTACATCAACGCACATCGCGGTAAAACGTTTGTCATCATGCTCGGCGGCGAAGCTATCGAACATGAGAATTTTGCCAAAATCGTCAACGATATCGGCCTGTTACACAGTCTTGGTATCAAACTGGTGGTGGTTTACGGCGCACGCCCCCAGATCGATGCGAATCTGATGGCCCATCACTATGAACCTCGCTACCACAAGCATACCCGCGTAACAGACAGCACCACGCTGGAACTGGTGAAACAAGCGGCCGGTATGTTGCAACTGGATATCACCGCCCGCCTGTCGATGAGCTTGCTTAACACGCCGTTGCAAGGCGCGCACATCAATGTCGTCAGCGGTAACTTTATCATCGCCCAGCCATTGGGCGTGGATGATGGCGTCGATTACTGTCACAGCGGGCGCATCCGCCGTATTGATGAAGAAGCATTGCATCGCCAACTGGACAGCGGCGCCATTGTGCTCTTAGGCCCGGTGGCCGTTTCCGTTACTGGCGAAAGCTTTAACCTCACTTCCGAAGAGGTCGCCACCCAACTGGCTATCAAGCTCAAAGCCGAGAAGATGATTGGCTTTTGTGCTTCTCAGGGGGTCACGAATACCGAAGGCAGCATCGTGTCAGAGCTGCTGCCCGACGAAGCACAGCAGCGTATTCAGTCGCTGGAAGAGGCGGGCGATTATAACTCCGAAGTCGTACGTTTCCTGCGCGGAGCGGTGAAAGCCTGCCGTAGCGGAGTGCGCCGCAGCCATTTGATCAGCTATCAGGAAGATGGCGCGTTGTTGCAGGAACTGTTCTCCCGCGACGGCATCGGTACCCAAATCGTAATGGAAAGCGCAGAGCAAATCCGCCGGGCGACCATCAACGATATCGGCGGGATTCTGGAGCTGATTCGTCCGCTGGAACAACAGGGCATTCTGGTGCGCCGTTCCCGCGAGCAGTTGGAAATGGAAATCGATAAATTCACCGTTGTGGTGCGCGATAATTTAACTATCGCCTGTGCCGCACTCTACCCATTCCCGGAAGAGAGTATCGGTGAAATGGCCTGCGTGGCGGTCCATCCGGAATACCGTAACTCGTCACGTGGCGATCAATTGCTGCATCATGTCGCCACACAGGCGCGCCAGCAGGGGCTAAAACGCCTGTTTGTGCTGACCACCCACAGTATTCACTGGTTTCAGGAGCGCGGTTTTCAGCCGGCGGAAGTGGCAGTACTGCCGAAACGCAAACAAGAGCTTTACAATTATCAGCGTCGCTCCAAGATTTTGGTCATCGACCTGTAAAACGGCCTATGAAGCCGGTAACGCGTGGTCATCACCACGCGTTACTGCTTCCCATCCCAGCCTTTTCTCTTCTGGTTTTCTCTTACGCTATCAGCCGCACACGGTGTGGTACCAGTGGAAACCTCTTCACCCGTCGTTATTGGGTTTCTTTTTCAGCCGGCTTCTGTTCAACCGTTTTCAACGACAGTGTTTGCTGCAAGGCGGACGTTGATGCATAAGACTGCCATTCCGATGGCCGGGCATAATCTGCCTGCCCACTGGAACTGCCAGAAATCTGGGATAACACCGCCAGCCCTTGCGGCTGCAGCGCCTGCCGGAAAAAATCCGTCAACTGAGCCGAAGAAATGGACGCCAATTGCCCGATCAATTGCTGACGCGTATCGAAAGCAAAATTCTCCCGCTCCAAATCACCACGCAAACGCGCCACTTCCTCATCCAACGTCTGAGGCGGCTGGCTGAGTGCATTGATCAACCCTTGTTTGTTCTGGGCAAACGTCTGTGCATTCATGGCGCTCAAACGCTGTTCGGCTTTACCAAAAAAATCCTGATAACGTTGATAAAGGTAACCCGGCTGCTTGCTGTTGCTCTGTAGCAGAAAACCAATCCCCCACTGGCGATCAACAGATACCGGCGTGGCAAACACGGCATACCCCAGTTGCTCCTCTGTACGCAACTGATTAAAGAACCAGGGATGAATGATCTGCCCCAGCAGCTTGCTGTACGCAGCGCTCTTTATCTCGCCATATCCGGCAGGGATATACACTGCCGCCAGTGCCGAATCGGTACTGCCGCCGCTGCGTTGCAGCATGGCTCGCTGTGACTGGCTAATGCTGACCGATTGCCCCCGCCACCACTCTATACCGCCGCAGCCCAACCGCTCACGCAGATTATGCGACAGGCTAACCACCTTATCCTGCTCCAGATTACCGACCACCAGCATCTCCGGCGCCGCCTGCTGTAACAACGCTTTACGGTATTGCACCAACTCTTGCAGCGTAATGTCCTTCAGCAAGTTGCGCCGCTCGCTGCGTTCGCTATAAGGCACGCTCGACAGCCCTTTAATCGGAAACATCGCCTGCTCATAGGCTTTAGCCTTATCGGCGGCATCCAATTGTTCGGCATACCAGGATTTCGCCTGTTCCAGTTGCTCTTGCGTCGAATTAAAACTGGCGTACTGCTCTACCAGCGTCAGCAATAAATCAGGTAAATGCTGGGTGTAGCCGCTGGCTGTCATTACCAGCCCATCATTGCTGCCGGTAGAAAAACCGATACCGCCCACCGAAGCCTGATAACTGAGAGCATCCAACGCCACACCGGCCAGATAATCATTCAGGGCAAACAGCACCTGATTACGGGCAGAATCGTTCGCCATGCGATTACGCAACATCAACGTAATATCAGCCTTCGGCTCGCTGGCGAAATAGCGGCTGGGCATGTAAAACACACGCAGCCCAGGCTGGTCGACGATTTTCTTGGGATGCGTAATCGCCGCATCCGCGGCAATCAGCGAGAAATCATCCGGAATATACGGGTTAGGCGTCGGCAAGCTGAGCGTCAGCGATTGAGCTACCTGCCGCCACTTCATGATCCGTGCGTCGCCGATTTTATCCACCTGGTAAGGCGCACCGACAAAATAAGCCTCTTTATTGTGCGGTTGCTCGGGGCTGATGACCCAGATACGCGCATTGTTGGGGGTCATGGTTGATAACCGCGCTTTGATTGCATCAGGGGCAAAGCGGTCGGCCAGATAAGCACCTTCAAGCGTGTACTCCACCGGCAGCCGCAACATGGTATCGACCAGCCACTCTACATAGCCCATATCGCGGGTCAGAGAGGGATATCGGAAGTCGATATTCAGTACGCGGGAGATCTCATCGAAATAACGCGGCTGGATCCCCTCATTGCGCAGTTTTTCCAGATAGGCGAAGACGCCGGCAATCACATTGTCCTGCTGTTCCAACCCCTTGTCGGTCAAATCGACATTAATATTAAACACGCCGCTATTACGCTCGGACATCGGATCAGCGCTGGCATGCACCGACTCGGCCAACCCCTGTTTTTGCAGCCAGTCAGAAAGCGTATTCTGACTGCGATTACCGATCAGGTAACTGATGTAGGTATCTGTTTTACTGCGAAACGCCGGGCTGTTGTTGTCGATCCGAAACTCAATCTTTAGCTGCTTGCGCGGTTGCGCCGGAACATAATGGATGAACAGCCCACGTTGTTCATCCGTCACCACCGGTTCAGTAATCGGCGGGACGCTGGCCTGGCGATTAGCAATCCGTCCAAACGTCGAAGCGGCAATAGCCGCCAACTCCGGCAGAGGGCGCTTGCCATACACCACGCCTTTCATCAGATTGGCGGAGTAATAACGCTGGTAGAAACCGACCAACTCATCATGCAGCTTGCTACCGGGCTTGTCGCTGAGGGTTTCCAGATTACCGCCCGCAAAACGGGAACCAGGATGCGCCGGATTGATGGTTTCAGCCCCGACCTGCGCCATACGCAGGCCGTCACGGGCGCGGGCCATAGTCAATTCCGCATTGACCGCATGTCGTTCACGATCAGCGTTGACGGGATCAAGTAATGGTTCGGCAATCGCATCAGCCAGCCGGTCAACCGCCGGTTGCAGCGCATCATTTTCCACTTCAAGATAAAAAGCCGTGCGGTAAGAGGCCGTGCTGGCATTGTGGCTGCCGCCATGCATTTTCAGAAACTCGGCCAACCCGTCAGCTTGCGGGTAACGTTTCGAGCCCATCAGCAACATATGTTCCAGATAATGGGCCAATCCCGGCTGCTGTGGCGGGTTATCCAGCGACCCGACCGGTAACGCCAGCGCCGCCAGCGAACGGGTAGCCTGCATATCAGATACCAGCAACACCGTCATATCGTTATCAAGCCGAATCGCCTGATACTGTCGCTCGTCATTTTCACTCTTTCGTACCGTCTGCGGTAACGACTGCCAGCCATCTGACGCCTGAGTGGTCGGAAACCAGAAAACCAACAGCAACACGCTTAACCAAACACAAGATTTCCGCATCAATATCTCCAGAGGCGTTATATAAGCTCTTATTTCAGGCTATGGGTCGTCGCGTTGAGCAACGACATCAGCGGCATCACAAAACCAGCGGTTCAATACCGCCCGGTAGTGATAAGGCGTCACCACCGTCACGGTAACGCGGCGACAAGCCGGCGGCGAGAGTTGCTCGGCCCGATGTAGTTCCCACCCCGCCGGCATACCCGGTGACGCGGAAACCCGGCCGGCACTTTCCTCTTCCAATCGGTGATGGGCCAGCCGCCATGCCTGGCGCTGTTGCATTTGATGCAACAGCGATTGCTGAAGTACCTGATGATATTGCAAGAGACCGGCCAGCGATACCGCGAATAACAGGGCTGCCACCAGCGTTTCCGGCAGACTGAAACCGGCACAGCTGCCGCAACGCCGCCTTTTAAGGTGTCGGCGCACAGGCAAACTCCATCGTCTCAGGACAAAAATCCGACCACCCGCCAGCCACAGGTTGGATCCGCCCTCCAGTCGCAGCGACATCAGCCACCACTCGGTGATAAAACGCCAAAGGTTGCCGCTCGCCGATAACATTTCCCTCGGCGCGCAGCAGCCCATAACGGTTTTCGCTGTTTATACGCAGACAAACGCGTAACTGTGCTGATGGTTGAGCCTGACATTGCCATCCTTCGATGATTTGCCACTGAAGACTGATTCCCCAATTCAGCGACGATACCCCCTGATTGAATGCCTGCCAGAAGCGCTGTTCATCAATACCTTGTCGTAGCTGGACATCCAACTGGCGCTGCAACCCGCCCAACATCAACATACCTATCATCATCACCAACATGACCACCACCAGTATGCTGCCCTGCTGTTGCCTACCCTGCATGATTCCTCCCTGACACCAGACTATCCACCTGCAGCCGCTGCGCCGGGCGTGTAGTCCAGTAACCGGTCAGTAAAACCTGATAACGAGACCGAATACCGGATGCATCCTTTGTGACTTCTGTTATTTCAAATCGATCGACAGTGACTTCGTCAGGATCCAGTAATTTCTCCCAGCGATTGCCCTGACAACGAGGGCCACCGGTTTGTACCTCCAGCGCGCCGCCGCGTAAACGGTAGCTAAAAAACTCCGGTTCAGACTGCTCCCCCGTTTCCCAGCGCCCATTACGGTTGACGTCGTAAGCCACCGTCAGGCAACTCACCTGCCGGCTGGCGCCGGTCTCCAGCGTCAACGACGCCCCCTGACAGCGGCCTGCGCAAAACCCGGCACGTCGAATATCTTTTTCTATACCGAACAGCGTCTGACTTAGCAGGTGCTCCAGGCGGATAAGACTGGCGCTATCCTGCATCTGAGTTCGCAATAATGGCAGCAACTGCGCCAATGCCAACATGGTCATACTGCTCAATACCATCGCCAGCATCACTTCCGGCAGAGTAAACCCTCGAACCATTTTTCCGGATAATGTCTTCAACATACCGGGATGCCTTGTAACGGCCGGGACTCGCTGCAAAGGCGCAAACGACCACGCGCCGATATCACCAGCCTGACACGCCCGGCAGGATTGCTTAATGTAAGATGCCCAGCCTGCGCGGCATTACGCAGGCCATAAAACATCAACCGTTCACTGGTGGTTTCAACCAGCGCGACATCCCGCGATGTGCGGGTAAAAATGGATGTACTTTCAGGCGGGCAGGCAGCCGGTTCCGCGCCATTTCCCATACACCAGTTGCCGTTTGCAGACTTAAGCCACAGCGTGTCGGTCTGGTTACGCCAGTAAGCATTGGCTTGCACGCGCCCCATAAATGCCAGTAAATGCCGGGCGTGTTGTTCCAGTTGTAATGCCTGCCGATAAGCCAGCCAGCTGTACATCCCACCGCTCGTCAGTAACGCCACAATGGTTATCACGATGATGAGTTCCAGCAGGGAAAAACCCCGCTGCCTTTGGTTAGGTCTGTTCATAGCGGCAATTCTATAGCGCAGCGATGCGATGAATAGCGCCGAAGCATAGGGTTACGAGCCGTATCGCAGGCAAGATACGGTGCGGTAGCAACATACAAGGGAATTGCGCGCTTGCCCGCAAATCAGCAGAGAAGAAAAAAAACCGCCCATCGGTCAGATGCTGGGCTACTCAACGGAAAACAGCATTTCCATGGTCAGCGGCATCCGCCTTTGGGCGGTGAGAGCGAGACAGAATAAAGACTTAAACGGCTACCGGCGCCTTGATGGCTGGGTGCGGGTCATATCCTTCGATGTCGAAATCTTCAAACCGGTAATCAAACAGCGACTCAGGACGGCGCTTGATAACCAGTCGCGGCAACGGACGCGGCTCACGGCTCAACTGGAGGCGCGTCTGCTCAAGGTGGTTGTTATAAAGGTGGGTATCGCCGCCGGTCCAGACGAAATCCCCGACCTCCAAATCACATTGCTGCGCCATCATGTGTACCAGCAGCGCATAACTGGCAATATTGAACGGCAGGCCGAGGAATACGTCACAGGAACGCTGGTACAACTGGCAAGAGAGTTTGCCGTTGGCAACGTAAAACTGGAAAAAGGCATGGCAGGGCGCCAGCGCCATTTTGTCCAGTTCCCCGACATTCCAGGCTGAAACAATGATACGGCGGGAATCCGGATCCTGCTTCAGTTGATTCAGCACGGTCTGCAACTGGTCTATCTGACGGCCATCCGCCGCGCCCCAGGCTCGCCACTGCTTGCCGTAAACCGGCCCGAGTGAGCCATTCTCATCCGCCCATTCGTCCCAAATCGACACCTTATTGTCATTCAGGTAGCCGATATTGGTATCGCCATTGAGAAACCACAACAGTTCGTGGATGATGGATCGCAGATGGCAACGCTTGGTGGTCACCAGCGGAAACCCTTCCTGCAGGTTGAAACGCATCTGATGACCGAAAATCGATAACGTTCCCGTGCCCGTGCGGTCATCTTTGGGAGTCCCTTCTTCGAGCACTTTTTTCATCAGTTCCAGATACTGTTTCATACCACCTCTATCTACGTAATTAGATCAACAATCACTGCCGGCTCGACTGGCGGCGATACGCCCAGACCATCATCAAAATACCGGCCAGCACCATCGGCACCGACAGAATCTGCCCCATGCTGATGCCGCTGAATAATCCTAGTTGGGCATCCGGCTGGCGGAAGAATTCCACAATAATGCGGAAAGAGCCGTAACCGATCAGAAATAGCCCGGATACGCTGCCCATCGGACGAGATTTGCGAATGAACAGGTTCAGAATGATGAACAGCACCACGCCTTCCAGCAGCAGTTCATACAACTGCGACGGATGACGCGGCAAAACGCCGTACTGGTTAAAAATCGCCTGCCATTGCGGGTTGCCTGCCGCCAGCGTCATATCTTCAGCGCGAGAGCTGGGAAACAGCATCGCCCACGGCGTATCGGTCGTGACGCGGCCCCAAAGTTCACCATTGATAAAGTTCCCCAGACGGCCCGCGCCCAGACCAAACGGAATCAATGGCGCAATGAAATCAGATACCTGAAAGAAATGACGTTTGGTGCGATGCGCGAACCACAACATCACCGAGATAACGCCCAACAGCCCGCCGTGGAAAGACATGCCGCCGTCCCACACCCGGAACAGATAGAGCGGATTATCCAAAAATGAAGGGAGAGCATAGAACAATACATACCCCAAACGCCCCCCGACGAACACGCCGAGGAACCCGAAGTAAAGCAGGTTTTCTACTTCGTCTTTATGCCATCCGCTACCCGGTTTGTTCGCCCGGCGTACCGCCAGCCACATGGCAAACACAAACCCGACCAAATACATCAATCCATACCAGTGCAGAGAAAGCGGCCCGATAGATAAAATCACCGGATCAAACTGAGGAAATACCAGATAGCTCGTCGTCATCGATCACCACATTATCGTTGCTTTGTCCCTGATTTCGGGGCTATTCAAGGGGCCGGAAGCAGGCAGGTCTCCCGTCGGCCGTCCGCGGTTGCGCATGATAGCATAGCCAGCGGAAACAGTTGGCAACGAGGGAATAAAAGAACTGTAAACATTTACGGGGATGACGGGGATGGCAAGCGGGCGCTGTCGCGTTTAGCGCCCACCACGAATCAAGCCGCCAAGTCCACGCTCTTCGATGAAGATCGACGCCCATTGGCGCACTTCGCTGGCTGTTTGTGCGTTGAGCACTTTAGCGACCAGTTGACGGGTTTCGCCTTCGCCAATGCGACGCAACAGGTATTTGATGCGGGCGACACTACGCCCGTTCATACTCAGTGTGCGGAATCCCAACCCGATCAGCAACAACGCGCCCATCGGCTCCCCCGCCATTTCGCCGCATACCGAAACCGGCAGTTGGTAATGATGGCACTGAGTGATAATCATATTCAGCGCCTGCAGCATCGCGGGGTGCAGGCTGTCGTAAAGGGTGCCGACATGTGGATTATTGCGATCCACCGCCAGTAAATACTGGGTCAGGTCATTGGTGCCGACGGAAACGAAATCGATGCGGGATACCAGGTGCGGCAACAGGAACAGCATCGACGGCACCTCAATCATAATACCGATGCGCGGGCGCGGTGATGGGAAGCCAAGCAGTTCCGACACCTCCGCTGCCGCCCGATCGATTAAACGCTTCGCTTCATCGATCTCATCCAGGCTGTTGATCATCGGCAATAAAATGCTCAGATTGCCGATATATGCGTTGGCGCGCAGCATGGCGCGAACCTGAATCATGAAGATTTCCGGCTGATCAAGCGTTACCCGAATGCCCCGCCAGCCCAGACAAGGGTTTTCCTCGCTGATGGGCAGGTAAGGTAACTGCTTGTCCGCACCGATATCCAGCGTACGCAACATCACCGGCCGGGTCGGATATAGCCGTAACATGCCTTCATATTGCGTCATCTGTTCCTCTTCCGAGGGGAAACCGTTCTGCAACATAAATGGAATTTCGGTACGGTACAGCCCCACGCCGTCAACCTGATTAATAAAGCGTTTCTCATGCTCGGCGCTCAGGCCGGCATTGAGCATCACATCCACCCGTTCGCCGCTTTTCAGCACCGCCGGGCGCTCCATGTCATCTTCCGCTAGCCGGGTCAGCTCGTTTTCTTCGCTCAGCAGACGCTGATATTCCTGCACCAGCACCGGCTCCGGATCGACCAGCAACTCACCGCGATAGCCATCCAGCACCAGCAGGCGCTGATGCAGTAGATCGGGCTGAATATCCGCGCCCATCAACGTAGGGATCCCCATCGCTCGCACCAGTATAGCGGCATGGGAATTGGCGGCCCCATCATAGGCAACCACACCGGCCAGGCGATCCTGCGGCACTTCCGCCAGTACGGTCGCCGTCAGTTCGTCGGCGACCAAAATAAAACGCGGCGGCCATTGGCCGTTGCTTTGCGCATTGTCGTCAAGATGAAACAGCAAACGCTGCCCTAACGCCCGCAAATCGCTGGAGCGATCGCGCAGGTAGGGATCTTGCAGGCTGGCGAACTGCGCGGCAAACCGCTCGACCACGACCTTGACCGCCCATTCAGCCACGCTGCCGGTATCCACCTCCTGAAACAGGTCGCGTTTGAGGCGAGCGTCATTAAGCAAGTGGGAATAGAAATCGAAGATGGCCGCACTCTCTTTCTGCGAACTGGCGCTGAAGCGTTTGCTGAAACGGCGAAACTCGGCGCCGGCTTCTTCCATCGCCATCAATAGTCGGGAACGCTCACGATCGCTGTCGAGACTGGAGGCCGGAAATACCAACTCCAGCGACGGCTGGCTGCGGTCTTGCCAGCCTGGTGCGATAGCAACGCCGGACGACGCGGCCATCGCCTTAATGCGTGTTTGCCGGTATTGCCCGAACAGCGCCTTCATCTGAGATTGGGACAGGATCGCCGCCATCTGGGTGGCCAGCGTCACCATGAACGATTCTTCGTTTTTATCGAATTGCCGGTGCTCGCGCTGCTGTACCACCAGCACGCCCAACAGTTGACGCCGGTGGATCACCGGCACGCCCAGAAACGATCGAAAATGCTGTTCGCGTACGGCCGGAATGAATTTGAAACTGGGGTGGCTTTGCGCATCGGCCAGATTGATAGGCTCGGCCCGCTCGCCGACCAGCCCGACAATCCCCTGGCCAAACGCCAGCGTAATCGTACGGCCGCGCGGTTTTTTCAACCCGCGCGTCGCCATCAGGTAATAACATTGACGATCGTGATCAGCCAGATAGATGGAGCAGACTTCCGTATCCATCGCCAGACAGGTTTCATTCACCAGAATGTCTAACGCATCACTCAGCCGGGCCGCGGCTGCAACCTTTTCAATAATTTCTCGCAGTCGCGTGAGCATCATGATGTGTCGGGTTATCCTCGTTTTCGTCTGGTTCCTGATGACATTCGGGTAGCCGAATTCTCCTGTAGCTGCATCACGGCGGTGACAAATTCCTTCATCACCTTTCGGTAAACATCACGTTTGAACGACACCACCTGGCGTACCGGATACCAGTAGCTCACCCAACGCCATCCGTCGAATTCCGGGGTGCCGCTGCTTTGCATGTTGATGTCGGATTCATTACACATTAACTGTAGCAGAAACCATTTCTGCTTTTGGCCGATACAAACCGGTTTTGTATCCCAACGCACCAAACGTTTTGGCAATTTATAGCGTAACCAGCTTCGGGTGGAAGCCAGAATACGAACGTCCTTTTTCCGCAGCCCCACCTCCTCGAACAGTTCGCGGAACATAGCCTGTTCCGCGCTCTCTCCGGGGTTAATTCCCCCTTGAGGAAACTGCCAGGAGTGCTGGCCGTAGCGGCGGGCCCACAATACCTGGCCCTGCCGATTACAAATTACAATACCAACATTCGGGCGGTAGCCATCATCGTCGATCACCGGACTACCTCGATAAACTAGAATGCAAAGATGACTCGATTGTTTCACACTCCTGACAGGCGGTAAACTCCCGCTTTACATCCCTTTATTGATACGTTTGCGGCAATTGCACAGACATCGGCGGTTCCGGCCCACTGCGTCGCTACCCGCACTTTTCTCTAGATAAAATATCGTTAACCCACAGATAGGATCAAAGTTATAAACATTCGAGCGGCAATTACGCCGTTTTATTCACTTTTTCTGTGGACATCTTTGTGAAGAACATCATGAAAAAGTGCGTAAAACTCGTTTCGACTTTTACGTAAGCGTGATCTCTCTCGCTAAATTGCCATTCCCTTTCAATCAATTAACGTGCTTTTCCCCGCGTTCTCCACCGCTCATTACTGCCCGAACTTAATGCCGTTTTCAGAGTGGCGAAAGATCGCACTACGCCGGTTTTATCCACAGGCAACCACGGAAAACCAGCCAAAAAATCGGCTAAACCAGCAAAAGCAGCGCCCGTCAAGGCTGTAAATCAAAACAGTAATCCTGAGTTATCCCGGTTATCCCAAAAATCTGTGGATAACATAGTGTAAAATCCTGTTCATTGTCGGTGTCTTATCATGAACAAAAATCGGCGGCACTTTTTTCACAACGGTGAAAGGAAAAAAAATCATAAAAGAATCATGCTATTATTATTTTCCGCCTGAATAGCTGAATGCCTGACGTTATCCTCCGTTATGGCTGTATTTTTTTTAATCACCCTGATTACCAGTAACGGATACGCAATCCATGCAGATACCCACGCCCCATCAGGCTCCGCCGGACAGTGAACAGACCTTGCTGTTACGGGCGCAGGCGCTGGCCGGTTATTCGCTGGCGGAGCTGGCCCACGTTGCCGAACTGCCGCTGCCTGCCAACCTGAAACGGGATAAAGGGTGGATCGGTGTGCTGCTGGAACGCTTTCTGGGCGCCAGCGCCGGTAGCAAGCCGGAACAGGATTTCCCCGATATCGGCGTAGAATTGAAAACCATCCCGGTCGATGCACAAGGACGGCCGCTGGAAACCACCTTTGTCTGCGTCGCCCCGCTCACCGGCAACAGCGGCGTAACCTGGGAAAGCAGCCATGTGCGCCGCAAGCTAACCCGAGTGCTGTGGATCCCGGTGGAAGGCTCGCGCCCCATCCCGCTGGGAGAACGCCGAATCGGCGCGCCGCTGTTATGGAGCCCCAGCCCGGAGGAAGAACGGCAATTACGACAGGATTGGGAAGAACTCATGGATTTGATCGTGCTGGGCAAAGTGGAAAGCATCACCGCCCGCCACGGCGAAGTGTTGCAGTTGCGCCCAAAGGCCGCCAATAGCCGGGCGCTAACCGAGGCGATTGGCGAACACGGACAGCCGATTCTGACGCTGCCGCGCGGTTTTTACCTGAAGAAAACCTTCACTACGCCGTTACTGGCCCGGCATTTTCTGCTGTAATGCCCACAGGGCGTAGCGCAGCCTGTACCCCAAATACGTCGGGTTGCAGGAAAACCAACACACCTGCCGCCTGAAGTCCGGCGGCTGTAAATCCTCTTGCCTGCGCAGTAGCAAGACAGAGATAATAGTCGTTTACGTTTCGTTTAAGGATGCACTGAGATAATGTTTGATTGGATCGCAGATCCCAATGCCTGGTTAGCGTTGGGAACACTCACCATACTGGAAATCGTACTTGGCATCGACAACATCATCTTTTTGTCACTGGTCGTCGCCAAGCTTCCCAAACATCAGCAGAACAAAGCTCGCCGTATCGGCCTGATGGGCGCTATGCTGATGCGTCTCGGCCTGCTGGCGTCCATCGCCTGGGTTATCAGGCTCACCAATCCGTTGTTTAGCGTATTCGGGCAGGAGATTTCCGCCCGTGACCTGATTCTGTTCCTTGGCGGCCTGTTCCTGATCTGGAAATCCAGCAAGGAAATTCATGAAACCATTGAAGGCGGCTCGGAAGATCATACTTCGCAGGTACATTCCTTCTTTGGCGCCATTGTGCAGATTATGCTGCTGGACATCATCTTCAGTCTGGATTCGGTCATTACCGCCGTGGGTTTGTCTGACCATCTGTTTATCATGATGGCTGCGGTGGTGATTGCCGTCGGCGTCATGATGTTTTCCGCTCGCCCCATCGGCGAATTTGTCGATCGTCACCCCTCGGTAAAAATGCTGGCGTTGTCATTCCTGATTCTGGTGGGCTTTACGCTGATTCTGGAAAGCGTCGATATTCATGTTCCGAAAGGCTATATCTACTTCGCCATGTTCTTCTCCATGTCAGTAGAAGCGCTGAACCTGATGCGTGGCAAGAAATCCTCCAAAAAACAGTAATTCCCCGGTGGGAAACGGTCAATCGGCCGTTTCCTACCCTATTCTTACGTATCTTTTTAATTTTTTTGCCATAAATCCTAATCCCAGCCAAACCACGCTTTGCTAGACTGAAGAGACGTTCAGTTTTTTTGCTAAATAACAGGTAAATTCAGTATGCGATTTCGGATAAAAACCGCCGTTGCCCTGACTTTTGTCGTCCTGCTCTCCGGCTGTGCCAGCCACTATGTTATCGCCACCAAAGACGGACAGATGCTATTGACCAAAGGCAAGCCGCAGTTGGATTCGTCCACCGGGCTGCTCAGTTATACTGATGAAGACGGTGTGCAACACCAGCTCAACAACGACAATGTTTCGCAGGTTATCGAGCGTTAAGTCCGGTTTCCCCTCAACTGCCCCACATGGGGCGATCGTTCAGCCCGTCCCCCGTTATTCCCCCGTCTTCGGGGGAATAACGCGTTTTCCCCGCATTAATACTCCACCTTGCCGCACAAAGAGCCTTCCCCCCTCCTCACGGCTTGGTTATAGTCAAAATTGCGGTGCCGTCGCACCCGAGTTACTCAGAAGAATAAAAAGGAAACCGCAATGCTCTATCACCGTATTCCCCACAGCAGTTTGGAAGTCAGTACGCTGGGTCTGGGCACCATGACCTTTGGCGAACAGAACAGCGAGGCCGATGCCCACGCCCAGTTGGATTTAGCGGTTGCCGCCGGCGTTAACCTGATTGATACCGCGGAAATCTACCCGGTTCCGCCGCGTCCACAAACGCAGGGGCTGACGGAAAGTTATATCGGTTCCTGGCTGAAAAGCCGCGGCGGGCGTGAAAAGCTGATCATCGCCAGCAAAGTCGCCGGGCCGGTACGCCTCAATGACAATAGCCTGCGCCCGCAGCAGGCGCTGGATCGAAAAAATATCCGTGCCGCGCTGGATGACAGCCTCAGACGTCTGAACACTGACTACATCGACTTGTATCAGTTGCACTGGCCGCAACGCCAGACCAACAGCTTCGGCAAGCTGAACTATCAGTACACCAACGAAAAACCAGCCGTCACGCTACTGGAAACGTTGGAAGCGCTGAACGAACAGGTGCGCGCAGGTAAAATTCGCTATATCGGCGTGTCGAACGAAAGCCCATGGGGAGTGATGCGCTATCTGCAACTGGCGGAAAAACACGAGCTGCCGCGGATTGTTTCGATCCAAAATCCGTATAGTCTGCTGAATCGCAGCTTCGAGGTCGGTCTGGCGGAAATCAGCCAGCATGAAGGGGTCGAACTGTTGGCTTACTCGCCGCTGGCATTTGGCACATTGACGGGTAAATACCTGAACGGCGCCAAACCGGCCGGCGCGCGCAATACGCTGTTTAGCCGCTTTGTGCGCTATTCTGCGCCGCATACTCAGCAAGCCATCGCCGAGTACGTGGCGTTAGCGCAAAAACACGGTCTGAATCCGGCGCAAATGGCGCTGGCGTTTGTACGTCAGCAGCCGTTCGTCGCCAGTACACTGCTGGGGGCGACCACACTGGAGCAGTTAAAAATCAATCTGGATAGCCTCTCTCTGACGCTGGACGGCGAGATCCTTGACGAACTGGAAGCGATCCACCGCCGCTTCACCATTCCCGCACCTTAACCTCGCCATGCGCCTTCCCCACCGGGAAGGCGCAGTTTTCAAAATACCAGCCAGTGGTCTCAGTTACTTAATCGACTGCAATAACGTCTTGCGTTGGTTTTCCAGTGCCGTTACCCGGTTACAGACATCGTGACCAAAACGCTGAAAATCCGCTTCCTGGTTATTCCATTCGGTCTGAATCGCTTTCTGCAACCCGCCGAGGTTGCCCATCATTGCCTGTAATGGGTTGCCGCCGCTCCCCATCTGTTTCACGCCCATTTCGTTAAGGCTGTCCTGCAAGACGCCGCCCATCGTACGTTCAACGATTTGCCGCCCGTCCTGCTCAACCTGTTTAATCGCCTGATGATGGAAAGTCAGGCCATCGCTACGATGCTCGATAATCCGATTCATCTGCTGCTTGAGTTGCTCATCCAGCGTACCAAGGCGATTGCGCACATTACTGTCGCTGCCCAATTGCTGCACAATGACCTTATCCAGCGCCTGGCGCGCTTTCTCCAGATGCTGCCTGGCTCCGTCGTCAATCCATGGCAGTTGCTGGCGAAGTTCAGACTGGTACGACTTGGCCTGCTGGCGCTGTGCCGCGCTGAGGTTCAGCGCACTGCCGTTGCTCACGATGTCACCCTGCGGCGAAATTTGCAGATTGCCGCTGGCGCCCACCACTTTCACACTCTGTGGGCTGATAACGATGTCGTCCTGAGGTTGAACATTACACTGATAGGCCGCCTGCGCCTGCAAGGCCAGTAACATCAATGCTCCCAAGGTCATTTTACGCAACATAAAGACTCCTGAAAAAACAGCGCCCGACGCCAGCCGGAAATAACCGGCGGCAAAGACCAACGACCGTCATCACCGGCGATAACCGCCAGTGATGACCAAGAACGCGCGGTTTAACCGAGGTTGGCAGGCAAATCCCACCAGATATCAAACAGATCGCTGACCGTCACATCCGTCAATTGATGGGATACCAGCCAGTTACGCACCAGCTCGCGCTGTTCATCGGTGCAGTTACCCAGCTTTTGCAGGCACACCAGACCTTCCCACTGCAAATAGCCGCTGCCTTCAAACGCCAACCCATTCGGCTCGATCACTTCATCGACGAACAGATCCAACGTGCGGTCAATCTCTTCCACGCTGATTCCCTGTGGAAAACGCCAACTGACGGAAAAACCAAACTCCTGAAACTCATCGATATGTAACTTTTTACGTAAACGACGACTCCGATTCTTATTAGCCATTATTGATTCCTCTCAAACATCAGATCCCAGACACCATGGCCCAGCCGTTGGCCGCGGGCCTCAAATTTGGTCAACGGCCGTGAAGCCGGACGCGGTACATAATCATAATGGTCCGACAGATTGCGATAACCTGCGACCGCACTCATCACTTCGAGCATATGTTGCGCATAAGGTTCCCAGTCGGTCGCCATATGGAACACCCCGCCAGGCGCCAGCTTACGCTTTACCAGTTCAGCAAACGGCGCCTGTACGATGCGGCGTTTGTTATGACGCGCCTTGTGCCACGGGTCAGGGAAAAACAGCTGCACCATGGCAAGCGAACCATCGGGGATCATACGCTCAAGCACGTCCACCGCGTCATGGCACATCACCCTCAGGTTATCGACGCCCGCTTCCTGCGCCGCCCCCAGGCAAGCGCCCACACCGGGGACATGCACTTCTATACCGATAAAATTTTGTTCCGGATGCTGCTGCGCCATCGTCACCAGCGACGCCCCCATCCCAAAACCGATCTCCAACACCACGGGCGCATCTCGCCCAAATAACCGGGCAAAATCCAGCGGCTCATTCTGATATTCCACGCCCATCACCGGCCAAAAATCATCCAACGCCTGTTGCTGCCCTTTGGTCAGGCGGCCCTGGCGGCGCACAAAACTGCGGATTCTACGCAGTGGGCGGCCGTTTTCATCGAATTCCGGAGAGATGACGTTATTGATCATAATGCTTTCTGTAAGTCTGATTGGGTTGGGAAAACGCGCATTATCCAAGGATACGGTTGTTTAGCAAGTAGGCAGAGGCGGAAAGTTCCGGTTTACAGTACATTCACTCTGTGCTGGAATCGCTGTCAAATTTTTACCTGCCGGATAACGACGCCCCTTATGATGCAAGCGCAACAGTTCGCGCAACAGGTACTGGAGTGGTACGAGCGCTACGGCCGTAAAACCCTACCCTGGCAACTTGAAAAAACCCCTTATAAAGTCTGGCTGTCGGAAGTGATGCTACAGCAGACTCAGGTCGCCACCGTCATCCCTTATTTCGAACGGTTTATGGCGCGTTTTCCTACGGTAAGCGAACTGGCGGCGGCGCCATTAGACGACGTGCTGCATCTGTGGACCGGACTCGGCTATTATGCCCGCGCCCGCAACCTGCATAAGGCGGCACAGACCATCGTTAATCGCCATGGCGGCGATTTTCCTACTCGCTTTGACGACATTGTCGACCTGCCCGGCGTGGGCCGTTCCACCGCCGGCGCCATTCTCTCGCTATCGCTCGGCCAGCACTACCCGATTCTGGACGGTAATGTCAAACGGGTGCTGGCGCGTTGCTATGCCGTAGCCGGCTGGCCCGGCAAAAAAGAGGTCGAGAAACAGCTATGGACGCTAAGTGAAACCGTCACGCCCGCGCACGGCGTCGAAAAATTCAATCAGGCGATGATGGATTTGGGCGCAATGGTCTGCACCCGCAGTCGCCCGAAATGCGAACTGTGCCCGCTCAGCAACGGCTGTATCGCTTACGCTAACCACAACTGGGCCGAGTACCCCGGCAAAAAACCCAAACAGACCCTGCCGGAAAGGGACGCCTGGTTCCTGTTGCTGCAAAACGAGCAAACCGTCTGGCTGGAGCAACGCCCGGCCGTCGGCTTGTGGGGCGGTCTGTACTGTTTCCCACAGTTCGCCACGAAAGATGAACTAACGCAATGGCTCGAGCAGCGCGGCATCCGGCGGCAGGGGCTGCGGCAGGGCATTGCTTTTCGTCATACCTTCAGCCATTTCCACCTGGATATTGTACCGATGTGGCTGGATATCTCCGACAACGGTTCCTGCATGGATGAAGGTGCCGGTCTCTGGTATAACTTAGCGCACCCGCCGTCCGTAGGGCTTGCCGCTCCGGTGGAACGGCTGCTACGCCAGCTGGCTCAGCCGCAATCGGTCTTCGCTGACGCCTGCGCACATGATGAGGAATAAGCATGAGCAGAACCATTTTTTGTACTTTTTTACAACGCGACGCCGAAGGGCTCGATTTCCAGCTCTATCCCGGCGAGCTGGGTAAACGTATCTATAACGAAATATCGAAAGAAGCCTGGGTCTTGTGGCAGAGCAAGCAGACCATGCTGATCAACGAGAAAAAGCTCAACATGATGAATGTAGAGCATCGCAAGCTGCTGGAGCAGGAGATGGTGCAGTTCCTGTTCGAAGGCAAGGATGTGCATATCGACGGTTATACCCCGCCGCAACATTAAATGACAGGGGCCGCCAGGCGCTGATGCATCCCTGATCCCGTACGGCTTGATACGATGAAGAAACTGTTTGTTTTGCTGCTTGTCGCCCCGTTGTTGATCTCCTGCTCCAGCAAAAAAGGCGGTGAGAACAACGAGGCTTTTATCAAAGACACCAACGCCTTCGACATTTTGATGGGGCAATTCGCCAATAACATCGAAAACATCTGGGGATTGAACGAGGTGTTGATCGCCGGCCCCAAAGACTACGTCAAATACTCTGATCAATATATGACGCGTAGTCACGTCAACTTTGACGCCGGTACCATCACCATCGAAACCATTTCTTCAACGAATTATCAGGCCAGTCTGCGTCAGGCCATCATCACCACCTTGCTGATGGGGGATAACGCCAGCAATACCGACCTCTATTCCGACGCCAACGATATCCAAATCAGCCGCGAGCCGTTGCTGTACGGCCAGGTGTTGGACAACACCGGCCAGCCGATCCGCTGGGAAGGCCGCGCCGGCAATTTCGCTGATTATCTGCTGCAAAATAAACTGCAACGCCGCACGTCCGGTATGCGCGTGATCTGGTCGGTGACGATTCAACTGGTGCCGAACCACCTGGATAAACGCGCGCACAAATACCTGCCGATGGTGCGTCAGGCTTCCGAGCGCTATGGCATCGACACCTCGCTGATTCTGGCGATTATGCAAACCGAGTCCAGCTTTAACCCCTACGCGGTGAGCCGCTCCGACGCGTTAGGATTAATGCAGGTGGTGCAGCACAGCGCCGGGCGCGACGTATTCAAGATGAAAGGCAAATGGGGACAACCGAGCCGCAGCTACCTGTTTGACCCGGAAAACAACATCGATACCGGTACGGCTTATCTGTCGATGCTGAAAAACGTCTACCTGTCGGGCATTCAGGACCCGACATCGCAACGCTACGCGATGATCACTGCCTATAACGGCGGTGCCGGCAGCGTGTTGCGGGTCTTCTCCAGCGATAAGGACACCGCGTTTAGCCTTATCAATAATATGTCGCCCGGCGAGGTTTACCAGACGCTGACCACCCGCCATCCATCGGCGGAATCGCGGCATTATCTGTACAAGGTCAACACGGCGCAGAAAAACTATCGCGGTTATAGTCGCTAACGTCGCACGCTACAGGCGGTGTCCGGATTTCATAACGGACGCCGCCTGTTTCCCTCTGTTGGTCAACATTTTCTGCCTCCCGCCTTGCCGCCTCCATCCCACACATTAGTAATGATTAATAAATAATCAATGCAAACGATTGGTTACAGTCATAAGCAAACACTATCTAAAAAGCTAATTAATAGATTTAAAGACTTTAAAACCTAAATTTATCAAATTAATTATTTGAAAAAATAAAAATAGAAAGCATAAAAACAAAACAAACCCATTGAATCAACGCAGAGAATTTTTGCCTCTCCGGTCAGGACACGGTAGCATCGCTGACGTTTTTGGCCCACCAACGCGGCAGAGCCAGAAAACCTAATCCACTCGATGAGTCAGGCTGTGACACAACAGCCATTTCATGCTCCTGAATGACAGACAAGGGAACCTAACGGGTAATGAATCAACATAAAAACGAGACCGAACACCACGCCAAACGACGCTGGCTCGATTCACATGAGGCGGGTTACCACAAAAGCATGGGTAACCGCCAGGTACAGATGATCGCCATTGGCGGTTCGATTGGCACCGGCTTATTCCTTGGTGCCGGTGCTCGGCTGCAAATGGCAGGCCCGGCGCTGGCGCTGGTCTATCTGGTATGCGGCATTTTCTCTTTCTTCATTCTGCGCGCCCTGGGCGAGCTTATCGTGCATCGCCCCTCCAGCGGCAGCTTTGTTTCCTACGCCCGCGAATTTTTGGGTGAAAAAGCCTCTTATGTCGCCGGTTGGATGTATTTCCTCAACTGGGCGATGACCGGCATCGTCGATATCACCGCCGTCGCGCTCTACATGCACTACTGGGGCACCTTTGCCGAGGTCCCTCAGTGGATGTTCGCACTGGGTGCGCTGGCGATCGTCACCACCATGAACATGATTGGCGTGAAATGGTTCGCCGAGATGGAGTTCTGGTTTGCGCTGATCAAAGTCGCCGCAATTTCCCTGTTTCTGGTCGTGGGTACGATTTTTCTGGGGTCCGGTAAAACGCTGGACGGCAACATACCAGGGCTGCACCTGATTACCGACAACGGCGGCTTATTCCCACACGGCTTGCTGCCGGCATTGGTGCTGATACAAGGGGTTATCTTTGCGTTCGCCGGCGTAGAGCTGATCGGCACCGCCGCCGGCGAGTGTAAAGACCCGGAAAAGACGCTACCTAAAGCGGTCAACAGTGTTATCTGGCGTATTGGCCTGTTTTACGTCGGGTCGGTCATTCTGCTGGTTTGCCTGCTGCCGTGGAATGCGTATCAGGCTGGGCAAAGCCCGTTCGTCACCTTCTTCAGCAAGCTGGGCGTGCCCTATATCGGCACCATCATGAATATCGTGGTGCTGTCGGCGGCGCTCTCCAGCCTTAACTCCGGGTTGTACTCCACCGGCCGCATCCTGCGTTCGCTGTCTCAGGGCGGTTCCGCGCCGAAATTCCTTGGCAACATGAGCGCCCAGTCTGTGCCCTATGCCGGGATTCTGGTCACCGTCTGTATTCATGTGATCGGGGTATTTCTCAACTATATTGTGCCGTCGCAGGTATTTGAAATCGTGCTGAACGTCGCCTCGCTCGGCATTATCTGCTCCTGGGCATTCATCATTATTTGTCAGATGAAGCTGCGTCAGGCGATTCGTCAGGGCAAAGCCGCACCGGTTTCTTTCCGTATGCCGCTGGCGCCGTTCTCTTCCTGGCTGACGCTGGCGTTTTTGCTCAGCGTACTGGTACTGATGGCGCTGGATTACCCGAACGGCACCTGGACTATCGCCACCATTCCGGTGCTGGCCATCATGCTGATTGCCGGCTGGTACGGGCTGCGTAAACAGAAAGAAGAAGTCAACCGGCTGAAAGCAGAGCACGAGAAAACAGCCGCCTGATGACCCATTAGCGATAAAAAAACCGGGGGTTTATTTCCCCCGGTTCCTCTTTGGTGAATACAGCACAAGCCAGTTAGCGGGCAATCACATTCGCGCACAAGCGCTTGCTGCCGTCTTCCTGCGCCACGCTGTAAACCCCCTGCAATTCCGGCGCAAAGCCCGGCATCAGGTTTATGCCTGCCTCCAGTGCCTGGAAATAGTGCAGAACCGCGCCGCCCCAGATTTCCCCCGGTACCACGCACAGCACGCCCGGCGGATAAGGCAACGCCCCTTCGGCAGCGATGCGCCCTTCCGCTTCAGCCAGCGGCACCAGATCGACTTCACCACGAATATACGCGGTATGTGCATCCTGCGGCAGTACTACCGCCTGCGGGAAAGAGGCTTTACGGAACATCTCTTTCTGTAGCCGCTTCACATCGTGGCTGGCATAAAAATCATGCATTTCCTGGCATAACTGCCGCAACGTATAGCCGGTATAACGCTGCTCATACTTGTGATACAGGCTCGGCAAGACTTCGCTTAACGGCGCATCCTGCTCGATCAGTTGCTCGAACTGCACCAGCGCCGCTACCAGACGCTCCATCTTCACGCTATCTTCCGCCGGCGTCAGCAGGAACAAAATCGAGTTAAGATCGCACTTTTCCGGAATAATGCCGTGCTCACGCAGGTAATTGGCGAGAATGGTGGCCGGAATACCAAATTGGGTATAAGCGCCGGTTGCCGCATCAATTCCCGGCGTGGTCAGCAACAGCTTGCACGGATCGACAAAATACTGTTGCTGCGCGTAGCCTTCGAAAGCATGCCAGTTGTCGCCCGGCTCGAAGTTAAAGAAACGCACGTCTTGCGCCATCGCTTCGGTGTCGTGATCCTGCCAGCGTTTTCCCCCGACCATCGGCGGCACAAACGGCTTAATCAGCGTACAGCGTTCCAGCAGTTGCTTACGCGCTTCAATCCCCAGCCTGACGCATTCCATCCACAGACGGCGCCCGCCCGGCCCTTCATGCATTTTGGCGTTGACGTCCAGCGCGGCAAACAGCGGGTAAAACGGGCTGGTGGAAGCGTGCAGCATGAAGGCGTTATTCAGTCGCTTATGTGGGCAAAAGCGCTTTTGCCCACGAATGTGGTTGTCTTTCTTGTGAATTTGCGAAGTTTGCGAGAAACCGGCTTGCTGCTTATGTACCGATTGGGTGACAAAAATCCCCGGATCGTTCTCATTTAAGTCCAGCAACAGCGGTGAGCACTGTTCCATCATCGGGATGAACTGCTCATACCCCACCCAGGCAGAGTCAAACAGAATGTAGTCGCACAAATGACCGATGCTATCCACCACTTGTCGGGCGTTATAAATAGTGCCGTCATACGTACCCAACTGAATCACCGCCAGACGGAATGGCCGGGGCTCGTCGGCACGCGCCGGGGCGACCTCGCGTATTAGCTCGCGCAGATAGCCTTCATCAAAACAGTGCGCATCCACGCCACCGATAAAACCAAAGGGGTTACGGGCCGTTTCCAGATAAATCGGCGTTGCGCCGGCCTGAATCAACGCACCATGGTGGTTGGATTTATGGTTATTTCGATCGAACAACACCAGGTCGCCGCGCGTCAGCAACGCGTTGGTCACCACTTTGTTCGCTGCCGACGTCCCGTTCAGCACAAAGTAGGTTTTGTCTGCGTTGAACACGGTAGCCGCGAATTTCTGCGCTTTTTTAGCGGCACCTTCATGAATCAACAAATCGCCCAGCTTCACATCCGCGTTACAGATGTCGGAGCGGAACAGGTTTTCGCCATAAAACTCGAAAAACTGACGCCCGGCCGGATGCTTGCGGAAAAACGCCCCGCCCTGATGCCCAGGACAGGCGAACGTGGTGTTTTGCATACCGACGTATTTAGACAACGTGTCAAAAAATGGCGGCAGTAAACGAGCCTGATACTCCGCCGCGGCTTTTTCCAACTGAAGCGCGTGTTCTCCGCCTTTATCCAGACTCAGCCACTCGCTGCCCGGCGGCAGCAGTTCCTCACTGGTGTGCCACGGTTCTCGCACCACGAATGCCGGAATACCGAAACCGGAATGATGCATCACCGACAGGATGCCGCTACGTGCCTCCTCAACCGACACCACAACGGCCGCGATGTCGGTAAAATCGGTCTGACTGAGCGCCACAATCGGACGCAAGGTGATTAGACGGGAGGCAACCGCCGCATTAGCCGCAATTTTTAACTGTTTCATGTACCCAAACCCAAACGGTCAAGAATGAGTGTACGTGCCGGAAAGACACCACGCAGAGATAACGCTACGGTTTAAGCGTAACGTACCCCATCAACTACTGCCCAAAACGACGAACAGCATGCCAGCTAACCACGACAAATGTATGACCCGCGCCAGCGGCACAGGGAAATACGTATCATCTGGGACCAGCACCAGCCGATAGACATCAGTAAAATCAGAGACCGGTCGGCTCTATTTTTAATCATGCCTAACAGGGGGCGTAAGTACGCCTCACCGCATAGTGGCAAGGGATAATCGGGAAAACAGAGACGGGGTGAACGCCATACGTTCAGGATGCGGCGACAGCAGCAGAGATCCGGCGCACGGTGTCTGTACCATGAGCATTGAATCCAACATATCCGCAATCCTCTAAATAACCGCAGGTGGAAGGTAAGCTAAAAACCGCGCAATAGTGGCATTATTTTTCAGCGAATTCAAGACAACGAATGTGACAGTATTTATCGACGCCATGCCGCACGCCATCGGGCCCGCCGTCGCTATTACCGCGCCGTCGAACCCACCGAAAACAGCACCGGCTGACTGAAAATAGAGCAACCGCAGCGATTATGACAGAAACTCGTTGACGCTCTTCGTGATATACGGTTTAATGCGCCCCGTTGCCCGGATAGCTCAGTCGGTAGAGCAGGGGATTGAAAATCCCCGTGTCCTTGGTTCGATTCCGAGTCCGGGCACCACTTATTCAGAAAAACCAGCCTACGGGCTGGTTTTTTGCTTTTGGGAAACAGAGTTCGATTCTCTACGAAGGGACTATTGCGCCTCCCCTTCCCCATGATTTTGGCTCATATCCTGATAGCGTGACGGCCAGATATCCTCCGGCTGCTTTCCCACTGCACCAGCAATTAATCTCTCACCTTTCGGCCAATGTCTTATCAGTGCATTAGCGAGTGTTGAAGACGCTAATCCAGATGCTCTTGATACCGCCGCCAGTGTTGTTCCTCGTTTTCTTAACCCGGCAATGATATCTGCCGGATGCCAGTCCTTATCAACCATCCCCATGTTCCTTATTCTCTAGCCTCACATTAAACACCATTTGTTCAGAGAGTCTAAACAACCACGATGTTAAGTAATGCTAAACACTAAGTCAATCTATGATCATTGATGGTGTAATGAATGCTGCCTGCTCGTCTCAAAACCGCCCGACTACGGGCAGATCTCACTCAGGAAAAATTGGGAGTTCTTGCTGGCATTGAAGAAGAAACTGCACGTTCCCGCGTGTCTCAATATGAAGGTGGGATACATCGTCCAACGTTTGAAATGATGTGCGCATTTGCAAAGGTGCTTAATGTGCCGGAATGTTACTTTTATACGGTAAACGATGATTTGGCTGACATGATTCTGGAGCTTTACCTTAAACATCAGCGCCATTCCTGATGAATGCAAATAAGTCCCCCTCTCTATTGTTCAGGAAGTCTAAGCACCACTCATGTAAAGTAGTGCTAAACATGCTATCAATATCCTTATTGATGGTGCCATTATGCTGCCCATTCGCCTTAAAACTGCTCGCCTACGAGCCAATCTCACTCAGGAAAAGCTAGGCGTCCTGGCGGGTATTGAAGAAGCCACCGCACGATCACGCATATCCCAATATGAAAGCGGTATACATCGCCCAACATTTGAGATGATGTGCGCATTTGCTAAGGTGCTTAATGTGCCGGAGTGTTATTTTTATACGGTTGATGATGATTTTGCTGAGGTTGTACTGAAAGTACATAATCAATGGTCAAATAACCTTTAATATATTTAAATATAGAAATCATAGTGTGCACAGATGATATATTTGGAGGGAAAATATGGGACTTTATGTTCACTCACTTAATAATATCCCTAAAAGTGAAAACAGAGATTATCTAATATATTTGCTCGATTACGGATGGCATGAACCATTAGCAAAAGCTATAAATGATAATTTTGATAAAATGGCAAGTATAGCTGCAAAAAATAGGGCTGTTGTGATAAAAGGAACCGAACTTGCTCATTTTGAAAATGAAGTATTTTCATGGCATCAGATAAATAATGAAAAAGGAGATAGCATTCTCCCAGCTATTTTAATAACCAATGCTCACCCATCCTATTTCAAGGAAAACAATTCCGGATATAATAAGAGAAAAGGGTTATATAAAGAATCCAATTCAGGTGACCTTAAACTAGTATTAATTCCTATAAAAAAGTTTTGCACAAACACGACTGAAGTTATATCTCTCATTGGAAGAATATTTTCAGATATTGAGTCAGAAAAAGATCTTTCTGACTTTGTAATAGCAAAAGAAATAAAGAAAGGAGTTGGTTCTGCAATCGTAGATTCAATAATACTAGAACCTAATATATCTGGCATTGGGTTTAGCTTTAAAAAACTAATAACATATTTTCGAGAAAGATAATTATCGAGAAATAAAAATCAATATAAATACAACATTCAAGTTATTATATTAAACTTAAAATACATTTATTCGAAAATAATAAATTCAAGATAAGGCTTTATAGTATGAAAATTAACAAGAGCATTTCTGCACTTTATATTTTTTTACAAGATGCAGAAAAAAACAATAAGATATTTGGTGAGTTTGATATTCTAAGCGCTACAGGCTGGAAGCCAGCAACATTTAAAACTTATTATGGAAAAGGTCAACTTTCTGAATTTATCAGTGAAAGCGGGAATAGTTCATTTGAGTCTTCAAATACACTAAGTATTTCTCTGATAGAATTTGCCAAACAATTATCTCAGAGTAAACATATAATAGCTTTAGGACATAACTGCAAATCAAAGTTAGCAAAGGCGTTATTGAAAAAATCAAGAGATAATATGATATTAGCATTAGAGCTATATAACAGACCATCATTAGAAAATAAAATGGATGCGTTTGTTATGTGTTTTTGTACAGCATGGGAGCAATTTCTCAAAGCAAAAATAATTGAGAAGTATGGCGAAAAAACAATATTTAAACAAACTAATAAAAAAGGAATTAAAGAAACAATTTCTCTCAGAGAGTGTTTGGACAGGATTTATCCTGTCGAGTCAAAAGTCAGAAAGAACATTGAGCAAATAGCCTATTTCAGAGATCAAGCTGTTCATTTGTTAATGCCAGAAGTTCAAGGTATTATATCGAGAATATTTCAGTCGGGCGTTTTGAATTTCACATCTCATTTTGAAGAATTTACTGAGATATCATTTTTAAAAAACTCCCATGTGGGAATGATTTCATTAGTTGGAGAATTTAAATCTCCTCCAGTTGCAATGATGAAATCAACATATGGAAATATTGCTGATGACATACTTAACCTAACATCATCTTTATATAATGTGATGGAAAATAATGATGATATTGAATTCGCAATTCCCTTAAATGTAAAGCTCGTCTTCGTGAAAGACTCAGAGGATGGGAATTCCATTATTCTTGCTAAAGCAGAAGAAGGTATGGAAGGACTAAAGAAAGCACTTGTTATCAAACAAGCTGTTGATCGCTCTCAAACGCATCCATTTCTACAAAAAAATGCTATAAAAGAAATTAATGACAGATTGCATTCCAGATATAGTGAAGATAAGTTGTCAAAATGTCTTATTTCTAAAAATAGAGAAGGTAGGTATGTAATAAATAGAAATTGCTTCGATGCTGTTATATGCAAAAATTCATGGAAAAATAGTAATAACAAATATCATCATAAAAATGAAAATCCAGAATACCACTACTATTCCATTGATTTAATTGAAATATTTATAAAAAAGATCATGGAGCATGAAGGATATCTGGTGAAAGCTAAAGAATCATATAATAGAAGAAAATAAAAAACCATCAAAATAAATTTCAAAAATGTGCTGGAGAATATTTTATCTTTAATTTAAACTGGTCGATATAACGCATTCCTCAAACAAAAAGGTCATTGCAGGTCAATAGATTTTGACCTATTTATTCTAATAGATAATTATGCTGTTATAGTATGTTAGAAAAATTCCTTCTGTGTTTTCATATTAGTTATATATTCCAGCCAATGGAGACTTGTATATAAATTCAATGACTTTAAAGAATAATTTAAGTTGAAGAATAACTTTTTTATTGTGATAAGGATGTAGCGAAATGAAAGAAAATCAATTTTTAGGATTGATCAAATTTTTTATAAATGAAGATTTTTTAGAAAAATTAATAGAAGGATGCTTTCATTGTACACCTCCCGAAGTTCACAGATTAGATAAACAAGAAGGTGTGTCTGATAAATTTGAAAGTTGCTCATTTTCCTATAGAAAGTCAAGAGGTGACGATGATATTAAATTAAAAATCAATGATATAGAATTGACAGACATACATGGGCTTACCGTGCATAATGCCCAACAGAGAGATGCATGGATGCACTGTTGGTTCACATTAAGGTTACCTAAAGATGAAAACTCACTAAACCAGCTAATCCAAGATATAAAAAAAATGAAATCTCAATTCGGAGAGCATTATGCATTTATTACTCCACTGAATTTAAAGGAGTTGCTTTAGCGATTAAAAAAAATAGTAAATTACCGTTTTCATCTTCTGAAGTTAAATATACTGGAGAGAGTTCTTTATGGGGAAACACTTGTAAATCACTTGAATACTCTTACCAAAGAGAATATCGTTTTATCTTTGGTGAATGCTCTGTTATTGAGACAACCCCCTACATCATTAATATTGAAAGTGGTTTAGATGATCTGATTTTAAAAGATCCCGACATTAAGTTAAAAAGCAATGATGACAAACACGTCTGGCTTGATCTAAGTGCATAAAAATAAGAATAAATTTACCTATTAAACATATTCCCATTGATTAACACACCACAATGCTAAGCCCACACTTCGCTCGTTGCAGATTATCAATCTTTAGTCATGTTCTAATAAGAGAACACGGCCAGTCCAATCCGGACTTAATACACATTAAAAACATGAAAATTTGTTATATACCACGTGGTTACTATGTGGTATATAACAAATCTATACTTCACATCATTGATATATAATATACCTTAGAGTAATTATTCTAAAATTAATGCCTATTTTACAAATCAGGAATAACCCCTTCCTCCCTCAGAACCTTAATCACCCCACGTATCAAATATGAGTTAGAAAACTTCGCCGTATAGGAACGAGCCCCCTCTTCTACTGGCTGGAGCAGTCCCCGGTCGATCAACTTACCGAGCTGATAAGTCACTTGGGCCGGTTTCATATCAGGTAAAGCGGTGCGTAGATCACCCGCTTTTATCGTCCCTAGCTCGACAGCGCGTTTCAGTACTTTAGATTCCAGCGGGTTTATCAGCCCTCTTTCAGATGAAAAGTCGAGTGCCGGATACAGTATTTTCGTACTCAAAAAAGCATGATTTGTCAGTTGATCGACTTTCTTCAACTCAGATGAAATTCCCGAAAGTACATATAAACACCATTCTTCTAAGCTCTGCTCATTTCCTTTATCCGCTAACGACAGCATGGCGTAATAACGCTCGCGATCATTACAGAATACCGCTGTCGGATTAAGAACCCGGCCACCTGCCTGAACATTAAAACCATACTTGATCAATAACGCATAGGTCAGCAGTCTGACCGTTCTGCCATTACCGTTGCCAAAGGGGTGTATCCAGCCAAAACGGTGATGCACCAGCGCAATCTTCATCAGATCATATTTTGGTTTATCAGCACGGTTAATAAAGGCGGTCAGTTCTGACATATAGTCAGGAACATGAATATGATCCGGCGGTAAATGGTCAGACTGAGCGATGCTGACGTTATGTTGTCGATAGGCACCGGGCGTTCTGTCGCCTTCCTGTTGCAACCCGACAACCGCCAGACTATGTAGCTCGCGGATAAAATATTCCGTTATCTCATCACCATTATTTAGATGCTCGTCGATGAATTCCATCGCGGCTTCAATATTGTTGATTTCTTTGAGTTGATCCGTCGAGTTTTGGGTTCCTTCAACTTTGCTTTCCACATAATCGGCAAGCGTGGTGTGGTTTCCCTCAATTCTCGCAGAGCCCAGACTCTCCAGCATGTGGAAAACGGCTTTCAACTGCGCAAACAGGATAGGATGAACATCCGTTTCCAGCCTCAGATGCCGGAGTAACTCCAGTTCCGTCAGCGCATCGACCAAAGGGGAGTCAAAACTGGGGTTCAGAAGCGAGAGTTCAAAGTGATTAAATTGAGCCATGATATGTAGTTATCTCAAACCCAGCATGAAGACATCTCAAAATAATAGCAAAAATACCAATATAATCCATAAATTACAGATCACACCATTTTTGCTTATCTCAAAAACCACAAATCCAACATATCAAATCTACGTTTAAACGATGTTCAATATGGAGAGAAACAGGCCGTTGCCTGCATAGGAGATGAAACCACGTTTTTAGCGCCGTTAACCGCAAAACGCCCATTCATCGTGACAACTTTCACAAAACCAAAGCGATTTCTTGTGGGTGCTTTAGTGGGGGCGCTGTTTGCGATAAGTACCAATAACACCAATGGTAAACAGCATGTTAATCGTGGATACGATCCTGAATCCTCCACTTATTTAAAGAACCCGCTCACAAGGCGGGTTTTGCTTTTCAGATGACAGCCTTTCACCGAATTACGTTCGATAGTTCGCCTTTTGGGTCAGCGCAAGAATTGCAATTGAAACCGCCGCTACCCGCAAACCAAAACCCGATTACCTGTCAATTATCGCCAACCATTTACTGGTGCGCACTCAGCAGCACTGGATGTACGGTTTATACATCGTGCCGGACCCACAGAAAAAACGAGCTATCGAACTGCTGTTCAATAGCATCAAACACGTTATCGTGAATCATCAGCATATCCATTTGAAAACACGACATCGCCATGTTTTTCGGGTTTATACGCTTGAGGCGTTGAAAGGGTCGGCGTTGAAAGGGTCGGCGTTGAATTTTGGCTAATTTTTGAACAACCATGTGAAGTATATACTCACAGTATGCATAAGAGAGGATCACTATCATGAAATACCGCGTCAGCGTTACCGTAGACAAAGACAATTATCAGGTTCTGAGTGCTGCCGGGGTCAATATTTCCGGTCTGGTGAATGATGCCATTGGCAAAGAAGCCCGCCGCATCAAAGCCGAAGCGTGGAAGCAGGAAAACCGAGAAGGGATGGAAGAAGTCGCCCGATTTATTGCGCAGAATGGCTCCTTTGCGGATGAAAACAGGAACTGGTGATCATGCAATTCATTGTTTATGAATATAAACGCGCCAGTCACTACACAATATTTATCGATGTGCAAAGCGATATAATTACGTGCGATATCCAAGGCTTTGTTACTCATTTTAGTCATGATAGTTTTCCTGCGTTGTGATAAAGAAAACCCAGTCTGAGCAACGTAGTGATAGATCTTGTCACCATGGCGTTGAGCGTAATCAGGCAAGATGCGATAGCCGCCGGAGCATGCAATGAAACTTTCAGATTTAGGCGACAGAATTTGCATTATGGGGCCATCGAACAGCGGCAAGTCTACTCTTGCTAATGCGATTGCGAAGAAATGCAATCTGGACGTGATCCATCTGGATCAGCTTTTCCATATTCCCTATTCAAACTGGCAGGAACGCCCGTTGCATGAATTTCTACAATTACATGATGAAGCCATCAAACGGGAAAAATGGGTCATGGACGGCAATTACAAACGATGTCTGCCGCAACGTTTATCCCGGGCGACGGGGCTTATTCTGCTGGATGTCTCCACGCTATCGAGCGTGCTGCGTTATATCAACCGAACACTATTTCAACACAAACGATATGGCGGGCTGGCAGGCGGCACAGACCGGCTGAACGGGAAAATGTTTCGTCATATTATCGCCGCCACGCCCAAGAACAGGAAATATTATGCCGAGCTGTTTGAAACGGTCCCGCTCCCCAAAATCAGGCTCGCTTCGATTAACGAGATTAATAAACAGTTTGATGAATGGGGGCTGACAAGATAATTCCGGCCGCCCGCAACGCGGGTCGACGCGCCAGGAAATATCAGGAACAGGATTGTCTGTTTATGCCTGCTGTTCATGCCTGCTGTTTGCCCACAAAAGTGGGTATTCGGTATATACCCAAAATAATTCGAGTTGCAGGAAGGCGGCAAGAGAGAGACAAATTCGTTGGGAACGAATTTGACCAGCCAACGGCTGGCCTCCGGTGAGAGACAGGATGTCTCTCATTTCATCCCGATGAGCTTACTCAGGTAAGTGATTCGGGTGAACGAACGCAGCCAACGCACCTGCAACTTGAAGTATGACGGGTATAAATGAGTCAAATATCCGGCGTCAGGCCGATGTTTTCCGTGACCGGCTTGTTCCCGAGGCGTTCCAGTGCTCGACGATGCGCGGCATACTTTCTTCTATCCAGTCCACCAGCACCTGCACCTTTTCCGCCGCTTCTGTTCCTAACGGCGTCAGGCTGTATTCGACATGAGGCGGCACCACGTCATAGGAGACCCGATTAATCAGGCCATCTCCTTCCAGACATTGCAGCGTCTGGGCCAGCATACGCTCGCTGATGCCATGAATCAGACGACGCAGCTCACTGAAACGCAACGTTTTCGATTCCAGCACCACCAGGATCAAAATACCCCAACGGCTGGTGATATGTTGCAATATTTCCCGTGACGGGCACACCGCCACCAGCAAATCACCGCGCTGAAACTTTTCGATTGTTCCCATCCCTCACCCCCAATTGATTCTGTGGCACCACCGGTTTTAGGGTAAGGAGCGCACTAAAAATAAGCAATCGCTTTCATTCGTCCCCCTTTTCGAGGGCATCGGGCATAGACAGAAAAGAACCCAATGGAATAACGATTGATTAAATCATGCCAAATGTGTAGGTGGAAAAATACGGAGAAAGTCAGACTATCGCAGAATGGAATATTTCTCTTTATCTAATGGGAGGCTGTCTTAACAAATAGGCATAAGACTTTCAGCAATTCAAGAAATTCATTCCTTCAAATAACGTAAATTAAAGCCCGTTATTCAGCCAATCAATAAAGCTAATAAATTCAATTAACTAAGAAATTACTGTGCTTCAGCACTGCTGAAGCCGGGCAAAAGGCTATCGCCGCCAGAAATGAAAATGCTAGGCTGTGCCGCGTTATTTTCGTCATGACACGCCGAAAAAGCAGTCTCGTTTTGATGCGAGACACGCATTCCCGTTACCACAGGAATGCTTTTTCTTTTACTTATTTTTTATTACCGCGTTTATACCCAAAATAATTCGAGTTGCAGGAAGGCGGCGACGCAGCGAATCTCCGGGAGCTTACTCAAGTAAGTGACCGGAGTGAGCGACAAATCTGCCGGGAGCAGATTTGAACGCAGCTCGCTGCGGTCCTGAAAGGGCGAGGCCCAAGGATGGGCCGAGTAATAAAGCCAACGCACCTGCAACTTGAAGTATGACGGGTATATATACAAGAACACTACGAGCACACAGCAAAAAAGGAAATATTTTCCTCAATACCTTCTTGAATAAAGGAATGCTCGTATGTACAAAAAATACCTCGTCCGCGCCATGACGGTGGCCGGTCTGTTTTCTCCCGTCATAACCTTTGCCGCCGGCACCTGGTCAGATGCCAGGAACGACGCCATGGGCGGCACCGGCGTCGCTTCGTCGCATTACGGTTCCGCCGCACTGATCAACCCGGCATTACTGACCAAAGCGCAAGCCGGCGACCATGTGAGCCTGATTTTGCCTTCCGTGGGCGTCTTCATTGCCGACCCGGACAAAGTGGAAGACAAGTTCGACCTCATCAAAAGTAGCTGGGACAGCGTTAGCAACACCCTGAATGCCAGCAGCGGCATCAGCAATCCGCTGTTACGCCGACTGGCGTTGCAGCAAGGCATCGCCTCCTTCCAGTCGCTGCGGGACGAACTACAAAACATCAACGGCGATAGCGCCTACGGCGACGCGGCCGCCGCCACCGTGGTGGCAATTCCTAACGACACGCTGCCCCTGGCGTTTGTGGTGAAAGGCTGGGGCATCGCCAACGCCAAAGCCGTCGTCACCGACCGCGATCTGGCTTATCTGGATAGCGTGGCGGCAGGTACGACAATCCCCACCTCGGCGGATCTGAACAACTTTACGTCTCGGGCCGAAGGCGTCGGTGCACTGGTCACCGAATACGGCGTCGCGATGGCGAAACAGGTCGATATCGCCGGTCAGTCAGTTTCCGTGGGTATCACGCCAAAACTGCAACGAATTGATACTTATAACTATATTGCGTCAATCAATAACTACAGCGCGTCTGATTTCCGTAATTCGGAATTCAAGAAATCCAGTTCCGGCGCCAACCTGGATCTGGGGTTCAGTACCGACCTGACGTCGCGCTGGAGCGCCGGGCTGGTGGCGCAGAACCTGATTGGCCGCCGAATCGATACCAAAGAGGTACAAGGCATCCAGCGCACCTTCACTGTTCGTCCGCAAGTCACGGCAGGCACCGCCTGGAATACGGAAACACTGACGCTGGCCACCGATATCGACCTGACGCCCGCCAGCGGCTTTAACGGCGAGACGAAAAATCAGTACGCCGGGGTCGGCGCAGAATACCGCGCACTGTCCTGGGCGCAGTTGCGCGTCGGTTACCGCGCCAATATGCGCGACAGCGATAAGAATCAGGTCACGGCCGGTTTCGGCCTGTCGCCGTTTGGTATACACCTCGACCTGACCGGCATGGTCGGCACCGAAAGCAAACACACCTACGGTGCCGCCGCCAAACTGAGCTTTACCTTCTGATGTTCGCTCCCGGCATCGTCGTGATGCCGGGACACCCCCCGCCGTTATTGCTTACACTCTCTTTTTACGTCCTTCCCATTGCATCACCAGGCTAATCGCCGCGGGTAGCACCGTCAGCGTCAGCAATGTGGCGACGATCAACCCACCGATAATGGCGTAGGCCATCGGCCCCCAGAAGACCTGGGTGGCGATCGGGATCATCCCTAAAATCGCCGCCAGCGCAGTCAACAGAATCGGACGCGAGCGGTGATGAGCAGCCTGCATGATGGCATCGTTCATCGCCATTCCCGCCGCCGTGTTGGTATCCACTTCACTGATCAGGATCACCGCATTGCGGATAATCATTCCGGCCAGCGCGATCACCCCCAGCAAGGCGACAAAGCCCATCGGCGTCCCGGTCGGCAACATTGCCGCCACCACGCCAATCAATCCGAATGGCGCCATCAGCAACGCCAGCATCATGCGTGAGAAGCGCTGCAACTGCACCATCAGCAAAATCAGCATCACCAGCAGCGTCACCGGCAACACCTGATAGACCGAGCCGTTACCCTTATTGGATTCCGCCACCGAGCCGCCTTCTTCAATGGAATACCCGGCCGGTAATGACGCCTGATACGCCGCCACCTTCGGCGCCAGCGTCGCCGACAGGGTTTGAGCGCGAACCCCCGGCATCAAATCGGTCTGCACGGTGATAAACGGTAGGCGTTGACGGCGCCAGATGATCGGCTCGTCAACGCCGTACCCGACGGAGGCAATCTGCCCCAGCGGCACCCGTTGGCCGTTCGCCGCACGCAATTGCAGGCTGGCGACGGTATCCAGATCTCGCCGTTCCTCGTTACGGGCACGCACGATGACGTTCACCATGCGGTTACGGTCGCGCACACTGGTGACGGCGGTGCCGGAGAAAATGGTCGCTAACGCGCTGGCGACATCCTGCGAGCTGATCCCCACCGCCCGCGCCTCCGTTTGATTGACGTCAACGCGAATGGCGCGCTCCGGTTCGCCGGCCGTCAGGCTGATCTCCTGTGCACCGGGAGTGTTCCCCATCAGCGTAGCCAAACCGGCGGCATACTCGCGCACCTTGCCAATATTCGGCCCGCTGACCCGATATTTGAGCGGCCAGCCCACCGGCGGCCCTAATTCCAGCGGCGATACGCGCGCCACCAGGTGGCTGAAATCCTGTTGCAGCCGTTTTTCCAGCCGGGCCCGCAACGCATCGCGCGCTTTCAACCCTTTCGCCACCACCACCAGTTGCGCGATATTTTCATTCTGCAACAGCACATCCATCGGCAGATAAAAACGTACCGCGCCGGAACCGACATAGGTGGAAAAATGGTCCAGATCCGGATCGCCTTTCAGCGACTGTTCCAGCCGCACCGCCTCTCGCTCGGTGGCCTCCTGCGACGCATTATTCGGCAGCGTCAGGCTGACCAGCAGTTCCGGCCGGTCCGACGCCGGGAAGAACTCCCCCTCCAGCCGCCCCGACGCCACCACGGCCAGTGCCAACAGCGCTACCGCCAGCAACAGTGTACGGCCGCGGTAGCGCAACGCCGCCGACAGCAAACGGTGATAGAGGCGCGACAGCCGGCCGGCGTGATGTTCATGGCCTGTCATCGCCTTCGGCAGCAGCCAGACGCCAATCAGCGGCGAGAACAGCACCGCCACCACCCAGGAGCTGATGAGCGAAATCATCACCACAATAAACAACGAGTAGCAGTATTCGCCGGCGCTGGAAGCGGCAAACCCCACCGGAATAAAACCGGCTATCATCACCAGCGTGCCGGTCAGCATCGGAAACGCCGTCGTTTCGTAAGCGCGGGTGGCGGCGCGTTCACGCGCGTCGCCCTTCTCCAGACGGGATACCATCGCTTCTACGGTGATCATCGCGTCATCCACCAGCAAGCCAAGTGCGATGATCAACGCCCCCAGAGAGATACGCTGCAAACCGATACCGGCTATCTCCATTCCGGTGAAGGTCATCGCCAGCACAATCGGGATCGAGGCCGCCACCACCAGCCCGGCGCGGCTGCCCAACGACAGGAACGACACCGCCAGGACGATCACCACCGCTTCCAGCAGCACCCTGACGAAACCGTTAACCGACGAGGTCACCACCGCGGACTGGTCCGCCACGTTAGTGACTTCAATACCGTGCGGCAACGACGCGCTAATCGTCGCCATCTTGTCGCGCAGCGCCTGACCGAAGGCCAGCATGTTGCCGGTCGGCGCCATCGACACCGCCAGCCCGATGGCCGGTTGCCCGTTGACGCGAAACGCCGGCGCCGGTGGTTCCGCCGCCTGGCGGTGAACCGTCGCGATATCCGTCAGCGGGACAAAACGGCCGCCGATGCGTAGCGTCACCTGACGCAGGCTCTCTTCGGACACAAACGCGCCGCTGACCCGCAACGCCACCTGGTCATTCCCGGTTCGAATAGTACCGCTCGGGCTGACGGCATTCTGCGCCTGTAGCGCTGCCGTCACCTGTTGCAGGTCCAGCCCCATGCCGGCCAGTTGTCTTGGCGAGAACGCGACGACAATCTGCTCTTCCTGCGCACCCAACACATCGATTTTGCCGACATCCGGCGTGGCGAGCAGCTCGGTGCGAATGTCGTCCACCTTGTCGCGCAGTTCACGCGGCGAGTAGCCGTCGGCGGTAAAGCCATACAGGGTGCCGAAAGTATCGTCAAACTCATCGTTGACCGCCGGCTCGCCCACGCCGTCCGGCAGACTGGGGGCGATATCCTTCATCTTTTTGCGAACGCTGTACCAAGTGCCCTGAACCTCGGACGGCGGCGTATTGTCGCGCAGATTGACGAAAATCACCGCCTCGCCGGGTCGGCTGTAACTTTCAAGAACGTCGAGATAAGGCGTTTCCTGCAGTTTCTTTTCCAGTACATCGGTGACGAAACTGACGGTATCCTGCACCGTCGCGCCCGGCCAACCGGCGGATACCACCGCGGTTTTGATGGTAAAGGCCGGGTCTTCGTTGCGCGGAAGCCGTTCATAGCTCATGACCCCCGCCGCCACAATCACCAGCATGAAAAAAGCCACCAGTTGCTGATGGGCCAGCGCCCAGGCAGAAAGGTTCCATTTTGGTTTGGGTCCGGATGACATTATGGCGCCTCCGTCAGCGCGACCTGCTCGCCGACCCGCAATTTACTCACGCCGGCGGTGACCACCTTATCGCCAGCAGCCAGACCATCGGCGACAATGATCTGCGTATCGCTGTAATGACGTAGGGTGATCGGCTGCAGCCGCAGCGTCTGAGTCTGCGAGTCAACCACCAACACGGCCGGATTATCGCCCTGACGGGTCAACGCCGAAGCCGGCAACGCGATAACACTGCCGCCAGGCAGCGTGATTTCGCCCTCGACCGTCGCCCCCAGCACCATGTCCGGCGGCGGGTCGATGAGCGAAACCCGCACCCGCCAGGTACGGGTTTCCGCATCAGCCAGCGGGCTGACGTCGCGCACATGCCCCTGGGTTTTAATCGCCGGGTTGGACAACAAAGAGATCGTGACCACCGGGTCCGTCAGGCCGCGGGTAATCAGACGTTCGGAAACATTAAATACGGCGTCGCGGCCGGCAAACGTCGCCAGACGCACCACTTCCTGACCGGCGTTCACCACCTGGCCGGGATTGGCGCTGACCGCGGTGATCACCCCGGCGACCGGAGCGGATAAGCGGGTATATCCCAAACGGTCCTGCGCGCTTTTAACACCGGCTTGCGCACTTTCACGCACCGACACCGCCGATGCCCAGTTAGACTGCGCTTCATCCAGTTGCGAGCGGGAAATCGCGCCATTGGGCGCCAGTTGCCTCATTCGGTTGAGGTTCTGTTCCGCCAGCCGTTCTGCGGCCATCGCTCGCGCCAAATCCGCCTTTGCGCTTTGCAGTTGGTTTTCACTGTCGCGGCCATCCAGTGTAGCGATCGCCTCGCCTTGCTTTACCACCGAACCCACATCGACTGCGCGCGACACTAGCCGCCCATCCAGACGAAACGCCAGCGCGGTTTCCTCCGCCGGACGGATCTCGCCGGTCTGGGAGAACACGTCGCCGACGGCCGACGGCTGTACCGTCACCGTGCGGACCGGGCGCACCGGCGAGGAGGCTGACGCATCGGTGGGATTATCACAGCCGGATAGCGCACCGGCGAGCAGCAGCAATAACGTCCACATCCCGCCGACCCGCACAATAACGCCGCCGCTATGGCGACTCAGATGATGAAAAATACAAAGCATGGATGCTGCCAGTGTCATGATGATTTCCTGTTACCCGTCATCATCATTACAGCGCACACATTTCCAGATTGTTTCCACGCTTCATCAAGAAACGGTCAAGGACGCTGAAAAAACGCGTTTATTTCACGTCTGTATCAACGTCACGCCGTCGGCAGCGTGAGGGTAAAACACATGCCGCCTTGCGGATGGTTTTCCGCCGTCAGCGTGCCGCCAAGCGCTTCGCAAATCGCCTGCGCGATGGATAGCCCCAGCCCGCTGCCGCCGGAATGGCGTGCCCGTGAGGTATCGGCCCGGGAAAAACGCTCGAAAATATGCGGCAGGAATGCCGCGCTGACGCCGGGGCCGTAGTCACGAAAGCGAATCAGCCAGTGATCCTGCCGCCGTACTACCTCGATTCGCTGCGTCTTGCCCTCCTGCGCATAACGCAAGGCATTATCCATCAGGATGGTAAACACCTGCCCGAGCCGGATCGGATCCGCCAGACAATCCCCTTCTTCATCGGCGTGCAGCGTTATGCTGAAATCGACCGCCTCCGCATTCGGCTTCAGCCAGGCGATACGGTCACGCAGCAGTTCCACCGGGTTCATCCGGGTCTTGTCGATAGCCAGTTGACCGGCGCTGGCCATCGACAGCAAATGCAGATCCTCAATCAGCCGATTCAGGTTGAGCATCTGGTTCATCACCATCTGTAACTGCCGGGTATCCGGCGGGAAAACGCCATCCAGCATCCCTTGCAATCGCCCCATCGCCGCCGTCAACGGCGATCGCAACTCATGCGCCATCGCCACATGCGAGGCATGTAATTCACGCTCGTAACGTTCCAGTTGCGCGGTCATGGCATTGAAGTTTTGGGTCAGCAAGGTCAGCTCAGCCGGCGCGCCCGGTACGGTACGCGCTCGGGTGGCGAACTGCCCGCGGGCCACCGCACGGGCCGACATCGCCAGTTGGCTAAACTGTACCGACAACGGCCGGGCTGCCCACAACCCCAACATCACAATCAACGGGATAGCGACCAGCACCAACATCCCAAGGATCAGCCAGTCTTCGGAGGCAATAGAGAGGTCGAAGAGTTTGGGGCCGTACCAGGTCTCCAGAATGTGGTAGTAGCGGGCACGGTTCAGCTCAGGATTAGCGCGTAATACTTCGAATTCGTTACGCACGGCTTCCGGCATGTTGTGAACCACCCACAGACTCCAGACAATAAAGCGCAGCCACATGCAGGTGGCGATCAGCACGACCGTACCAATCGCCAGCGACAGAATGCGAATACACAGCCAGCGCCACAGCGAGAGAGGAGGCATATTTTTCATGGTTGACGAAACCTGTAGCCCACCGCGCGTACCGTCAGCAGCACACCGCCGATACCGACCGCTTCAAGTTTTTTGCGCAGGTTATAGATGTGAGTATCCACCACCCGCTCCAGCGCGTCGCTGTCCGGCAGGCAGGCTTCCAGCAGTTCCTGGCGGGAAAACGCACGGGTCTGGGCGCGCAGCATGGTCGTCAGCAGGCTGAACTCCGTCGGCGTCAGATCCAGCGGCCGGCAGCCCCCTTGCGCATCGGTCACCGCCGCCAGCATGGCATCCTGATCCACCACCAGCGGGCCAAAACTCAGCGGCCTGCCGGGCGTCATCGCGCCGCACGTGCGCCGCAATACCGCCTGTACCCGCGCCACCACTTCGCCGGGATGGTAGGGTTTGGTCACATAATCATCGGCGCCGTAGCGTAAAGCGCCGATTTTATCGGTGTCGTCACCCATGGCGGTCACCATGATCACCGGCACATCGCTTTTACGGCGTAAAGCAGCCAGCACTTCGGTGCCGTTCATGCCCGGCAGCATCACGTCCAACAGAATCAGCTCCGGCTTGGCTCGCAGCGCCATTTCCAGCCCGCTGACGCCGTCACTCGCCAGCAACACCTGAAAATTATCGCGCTTCAGGTAAGCCTCCAGCACGCTGGCGGCATCCGCGTCATCTTCGATTATCAGAATGCGTTTCGGACTCATCATGGCTCTCTTGACAATTTCTTAATAATTTCCCGACCGGGCATTGATGCCGATGTGTATACTCCGGTGTTTCGTACCAGCACGTACGGCTACGCCAGTACAAGGCAACACCTCTTTCCCGCTTTTCTTTCCCGCTTTAAGGAGTTCCGACAGGATGATAGTGCGACACAGACCCTTTTACATAGCGACTCTTTTCTTCGCCGTCAGCAACCTGAGCTGGGCCGACGATACCGCGCCCGGTCAACAAGATGGCGTCACTCTCGGTCTCGCCGCCCACAATGCGCCTCGCTACAGCGGTTCAGACGAACGCGCCTGGGCTATGCTGCCGGTGATTCAGGCGCGTCAGGGCGCCTTCTTTTTCGATACCGCCAAAGGCGCCGGCTATGACTTGCAGTTCGGCCAGTTTTATCTTGAGCACACGCTGGGCTACGCGCCCGGACGTACCGATAAGAAATCCTCTTTCCGGGCAGGCTCCGACAAGTTACGCGGTATGGGTAACATCGACGGCGTGCTGAACACCGCCGTAGCGCTCGGCTGGCAATTCACCGACCAACTGTCGGTGGAAGCGAAAGCGATTCTGCCGTTGACCGACAGCCAGGGCGTGCAATACCAGACCTCGCTCACCAGCATTCTGTTCCAGGACAAATCGGATACGCTGGGCGCCCAGGGCACATTGCTGTTCGGCGATGCGCGCTATAACAATCTGTTTTACGGTGTGAATCAGCAGCAGAGCCAGAACTCCGGCTATCGCACTTATCAGGCAGAAAGCGGCCTGTACGGCCAGTCCATCTCGCTGTTCTGGACACACCAGTTTGATCCGCACTGGGCCGCGACGCTCAGCGGTAGCTATACCCACCTGAACGATAAAGCGGCGGATAGCCCGATCGTGTTCCGCGCCAATCAGAGCGAAGGGACTTTTGCCGTGACTTACGCCTTCTAAGCCGGGCCTCGCCCATTACATGGGCGACCACGGTGGACTTGTCGTTATGCAGCGGTATAACCGGGTGGAGGATGCAGTCGTAAGCGCCTCCGCCTGGCGCACCCGGCAATGACGTTTTAAATACCCGACACAATTATTCTGCGGTTCAAATTATCTCGAATAGCGTTTGTCACTGTCGTCTCTCCTTCTTTTTTCTTTGTGTTTAAACAACCAAAATATTCAGCCCACATTAACGAAATATCTAAACAACGCGCTATTCGCACAGAATAGCCATCGGAATAATTAGAAAAAATAATAAAAGCACAAAAAGCTAAACGAACTGACAACAGAATAAGAATAAACGCCGGGAAAATTGAAAACCGAAAACCGGGTGAAATAGAATGGCTATACTGCTCCTGAGCGTAATTCAGACAGCATTCGCTTTTGGCCTTTCGACAATAAATCAGGGTTATCTCGTCATGAAAAGAGTCTTCATCACCGGGGCCACAGGTTTCCTGGGCGGTGCAATTATGGAAAAAGCGCTACAGGACAAGCAGATTGAAAAAATATATATGCTGGTCAGAGCCACCACCAGACAGGATGGACTTAAACGAATTCTCAATAACCTGCGTAAATTTGATATTTCAGAATCACGATTATCTTGTTTAACGGAAGAGAATATTATTATCGGTGATTTAGCCGACCCCGAATCATTTATTCATCACCCGGTGCTGGACGGCATCACTCATGTCATTAACAGTGCGGCAATCGCCTCATTTGGCAATAATCCCTTGATCTGGAAAGTCAATGTAGAAGGCACACTGGCCTTTGCCAAACGCATGAGTCAGGTTACATCGCTGCGAAAATTCATTCAGATCGGCACTGCGATGTCCTGCGTACCGGATCAAGACCAGGTGGTCGAAGAGTGCGGACAACTGGATACGGAAAAATCGCATATCGTCGAATACACCCTGTCCAAAGCCACCATCGAAAACCTGATGCGTGAACACTGCCCGGCCATGCCGTTACTGATTGTGCGCCCGTCGATTATCGTCGGTCATTCGCACCTGGGCTGTAAGCCCTCCAGCAGCATCTACTGGGTATTCGAAATGGCGATGAAACTTCAGCGCTTCATGTGCTCGCTGGATGACAAAATCGACGTCATTCCGGTGGATTTCTGCGCCGAAGCCATCATGATGCTGCTGCATACGGAGCAGGCGGTTAACGATATCTATCATATTTCCGCCGGCGAAGCCTCCAGCGTCAGCTTTAACGAGGTCGATCAGGCAATGGCGCAAGCGGCGGCGCGCCCTCCGATGGGAGCAGACTATCGTCAGGTGAGCTACCACGACCTGATCAAACTGCGCAGCCGCTTTAGCGATCTGTATGGCCCATGCAATGAACGCCTGATGCTGCGTGCGATGCGTCTGTACGGATCGTTCGCTCAGCTCAATGTGAAGTTCAGCAACCGCAAACTGCTGCAACTGGGCATGAAAACCCCGCCGCGCTTTACCGAATACGTAGGGAAATGTGTGGAAACCACCCGTCAGTTCAGCGTACCGGAACTGATGACGGTCGATTTCAAATAGCCTTGCAGCTCATCCACCCTGCCATCGCCACGGAAGATGGCAGGGTCAAGACAATGTTCCGCAATCCATCCGATGCGTTATCGGACCAGGCTAATTCATTCAAATTCATTCAAATTCATTCATGCCTGATTAATCGGCCGACGCGAACCGGGGCACACCAGTTGACGACTCTTGATGTGATACATTTCCAGATTGGGACGCAGGAAAAACGCCATTTCCCATGGGTTCTTGTTGATGAACGCATGGCGGACTTCCTCAAACAACGGCGTTGCCGGGTCAATCAGATGCGCGTCGCCTTCGATCAGGGTGTAATTCCATTCAATTGAGCGCTCAAAGGTGTAATGTGAACGCTCATCCATCGCGAAAAAGCAGTGCGGGTTGCGTTTGAGCAGTTTGGATTTGAAGGTTTCCGGAAAGGTAATCAGGAAAATATCGTCCTCGACCGAAGAGAGAAACGCCAGCACCGTGGTATGCGGCTGCTCTTCCGCCATCGTCACCAGCACGCCGACTTTATTGGTAAAGTCCTTGCGCTCGGTGTCCGGCAGAGCGGTCATGGAAGTCAACGGCACAGGCCGTTCCGGCCGGTTGTCGGTCGGGAACACATAACCCGGTTCATGGATGTCCACCACCGGCGTGAAACCGTGCAACAACTGGCACTCGCGCGGCGCCAGAATCACCCAGTCTTCATCTACACTCACCACCCGGCCTTTATACGACGCACGATACACCGAGATATTGGCGTCAAACTCATCAACGCCGGTGCGATTGTCGAGGTGTACCGTCGCCAGGTCGCCCACCATCAGACTGTGCCCTTTCGGGAAAAATACCCGCAGGCTGTTGTCGGCACGCGGATACACCCCGCAGATATGAATTACCACATTTCCTTGTTGGTAACAGGCCAGCACCCCCAGCACCTGTTTACCCAGATACGTCGTCAGACTCATGTTGCAGCACCTTATTTATTCTTCTCGTTACCCGATACGTCAGGCTGTGTGTAAAGCCGCCGCGCCGGTTGGCCGAACATCGCCCGACCATCGCGCCTGCTTTTCCACCCTATGGAGCGAAAGATGGGCTGTCAAGACGTTTGCGGCCTTTACCGCCAGCCCCGTCAATGTGTGAATTTAACTCACGTATGTGTGATTTTTTCGTCAAAGATAGTCATACATCACACAGATAGGCCCGCCAGCTTGCTGCTGCACAGAGAAACTCGACCTGCACATAATCCTCCTGATTCGATCAGTGCGGCAATCAGGCCGTTATCGCCCGATATAACACATGCCCGATTGGCATAAGTGCCGGCTGGCCTGCCCCGTAGCAGGCTTGTATGATGGCAAACCAGATAAATAACAGGCTATCTCATTCAGGCTATCTCATTAAGGCAGAGTCCTTTACGAAACCCTGCCGGGCTCGTCACCGCCAACCTGCACGGAACCCAGCCTATTTACCGAGGATGCTATGACAATCAGGCGTTATCCACACCTCGCCCATTGGGGCGCGTTCACCGCCGTCGTTGAGGATGGCCGGCTTATTCGCTGCGAACCCTTTGCCGACGATCCTGATCCATCGCCAATGCTCGATTCGATCGTACCGCTGGTCTATTCCGACAAGCGTATTCGCAAACCGGCAGTGCGCCGCTCCTGGCTTGCGAAACGCGAACACAGCGACCGCACGCTGCGCGGCAAGGAACCGTTCATCGAGGTGGACTGGGATCTGGCGCTGGATCTGGTGGCGGAAGAAAACCGCCGGGTACGCGACCGCTATGGTGCCGACGGCCTGTTCGCCGGGTCATACGGCTGGTCTTCCGCCGGACGTTTTCATCATGCCCGATCGCAGGTGCGGCGTTTCTATTTCTCCGGTGGCGGCGCGGTGGACCAAACCGGCAACTACAGCTGGGGGGCGGCGCAATTCTTCCTGCCGTATGTGATCGGCACCTTCCACCCGCTAACCGGCAAAGTCACCGAGTGGCGCAGCGTGGCGGATCACTGCGAGCTGTTTATCGCCTTCGGCGGGCTGGCGCTGAAAAATGCTCAGGTAGCTTCCGGCGGCGCCGGTCACCACACGCTGAAACCGGCGCTGGAGACGCTGGCGGCACGCGGTATTCCGGTGATTAACATCAGCCCGATGCGGGATGATTGCCCGGCGTTCGTTAACGCGGAGTGGATCCCTATCCGCCCCAACACCGACGTAGCGCTGATGCTGGCGCTGGGCTACGAGATCCAGCGCCGGGAAGCGGAAGACCGTGATTTTCTCGACAGCCACTGCGTCGGTTACCCGTCGCTGCGCGACTATCTCAACGGCCGCAGCGATGGCATCGCCAAAACCCCGGCGTGGGCCAGCGCCATCACCGGCATTCCGGCTGAACGTATCGAAAAGCTGGCTCGGCAGTTGATCGGCGTACGCAGCTTTATGACCTGTTCTTATTCGGTGCAACGCGCTCACCGCGGCGAACAGCCTTACTGGATGATGATCGCGCTGTCTGCGATGCTCGGGCAAATAGGTCTGCCGGGCGGCGGCTTCTCGTTTGGTCACGGCTCGATGAACAGCGTCGGCAACGAACGCATCACTTCGCCGGCCCCCGCCTCACCGTCGGTGCCCAATCCCGGCCAGTCGATTCCGGTGGCGCGCATCGCCGATATGTTACTGCACCCCGGCGAGCCCTATACGTTTTGCGGCGAGCAGCGAACTTACCCCGATATCCATCTGATTCATTGGGCCGGCGGCAATCCGTTCCACCATCACCAGCAGCTCAACCGGCTGGTGGAAGGCTGGCAGCGTCCGGATACGGTTATCGTGCAGGATATCGTCTGGACCGCCGCGGCGCAGATGGCGGATATCGTGCTGCCCGCCACCACCTCGCTGGAAAGAAACGATATCGGCGGCTCCTCGCGCGACCGCTTCGTGTTCGCCATGCATCAGGCGATTGCGCCGCAGCATCAGGCCCGTCACGACTACGACATCTTCAGCGAGCTGGCCCAACGCCTGGGTTACGGCGACGCCTTCACGCACGGCGGCCGTACCGAGCGCCAGTGGCTGGAATCGATGTACCTCGCCTGTCGGGAGCGTCAGGGCAGCGCCGGTGAAAGCTGGCCTGATTTCGACGGTTTCTGGCAGCAAGGATTCGTGGATGTTCCGATGGATGAGCAGCCGTTCGTGTTTTTCGAAGAATTTCGCCACGACCCGCAGCGTCACCCGTTGAACACGCCGAGCGGCAAAATCGAGCTATTCAGCCGCACCATTGCCGATTACCGTTACCCGGATTTCGCGCCGCATCCGCAATGGCAACCGCCGGTGGAATGGCTGGGCGCTGAAGCCACACAACGCTGGCCGCTGCACTTTATCTCGATCCAACCGGCCGATCGGCTGCACAGCCAGCTCGGCAGTACACCGCAAGTCATCGCCAACCAAACCGCCGGACACGAAACCCTGTACATGCACCCGCAAGATGCGGCCGCACGCGGCATCCGCCATGGTGAACGGGTGGAAGTTCGCAACGATCGCGGGCGTATCTACGCCGGAGCCGCAATCACCGATGGCGTTACGCCGGGTGTGGTGATGATGGCGACCGGCGCCTGGTTTGATCCCGGCTTTGGTCAGGCGCAATGGCACGCGGTGGAACAATCCGGCAATGCCAACGTGTTGACGCGGGATATGGGTACTTCGCCGCTGACGCAAGGCCCCAACGCAATGAGTTGCCTGGTGGACGTGCTGGCGCTCTGACGCCTGGCTGAACTGTAGACAAAAAAACGCCCCCGGCAAGCGGGGGCATCGTTTACGCCGGCGCCGTATTATGGATTACGGTTTCGGGTGCGGTTTCTCATTGTCATGATGAGCGTGGTGGTCGTGACGAGACAACCAATCCAGATACCCCATCACAAAAGCGGACAACACAAACGTCAGGTGGATGATCACATACCACATCAGCTTGTTGTCCGGCACGTTTTTGGCATCCATGAATACCCGCAGCAGGTGGATGGACGAAATCGCCACGATCGATGCCGCCACTTTATTTTTCAGCGAGCTGGCATCCATTTTCCCCAGCCAGTTCAGTTTCTCCTTGTCCTCGCCGATATCCAGCGCCGACACAAAGTTTTCATAACCGGAGAACATCACCATCACCAGCAACCCGCCCACCAGCGTCATATCCACCAGCGACAGCAAGGTCAGGATCAAATCGGATTCCGCGATGGAGAAAATGTTCGGCAGGACATGCCAAATTTCTTCAAAGAACTTGATGGCCAACGCCAGTAACCCCAACGATAGCCCCAGATAAACCGGAGCCAACAGCCACCGCGCAGCGTACATCGTATTTTCCAGAAAACGTTCCATAGCGCCCATCAGTACAGGTTTCAGAGAGGTGCATGATAGCGAAAAACCGTACCGGAGTGTTATTGAATTGTTTTTCGATATAGCATATTGATTTTAAAAAAATTTCACCCTATTTCACTGCATTATATCGCCAATAGCCGACGCCGGCGCACGTCGTAGCAGAATCAACAACTATGATCCTGATCGCGCCAATCTTCACGCGGTTGCCACTGTTGCGTCACACATGACCATCCGGCAAAGGAGTATCGTCCGCCGCTGTGCCAGTCTGTGTATTTCGGTATAGCTTTCCCTACAACGCACCACTCATCACAAGACAAATGGACGATGCATCATGATGAAACCTCTACAGACATGGCGTACCCCGTTGTTGACGTTGGCATTTGTGTTGCCGCTGACGGCGACAGGCGCCGTACAGCTAACGCTGGACGGTATGAACAGCACGTTGGATAACGGGTTGCTGAAAGTGCGCTTTGGCGCAGACGGCAGCGCAAAAGAAGTATGGAAAGGCGGTACCAACCTGATTTCTCGCCTCTCCGGCGCGGCGCGCGACCCGGATAAAAATCGCAGCTTTTATCTCGATTACTACTCCGGCGGCGTCAACGAATTCGTACCGGAACAGCTGAACGTCATTAAACAGACGCCGGACATGGTGCATCTGGCCTATATCGATGACCAGAACGGCAAGCTGCGGCTGGAATATCACCTGATCATGACCAGCGGCGTCAGCGGACTTTACAGCTACGTGGTGGCCGCCAATACCGGCGCTGCGCCGGTAACCATCAGCGAACTGCGCAACGTTTATCGCTTTGACGCCACCCGGCTGGATACCTTGTTCAATAGCATCCGGCGCGGCACGCCGTTGCTGTATGAAGAACTGGAGCAGTTACCCAAAGTGCAGGATGAAACCTGGCGGCTGCCTGACGGCAATGTCTACTCCAAATACGACTTTGCCGGTTATCAGCGCGAAAGCCGCTACTGGGGGGTGATGGGTAACGGTTACGGCGCCTGGATGGTGCCCGCCAGCGGTGAGTACTTCTCGGGCGATGCCTTAAAACAGGAACTGCTGGTGCATCAGGATGCGATTATCCTGAACTACCTTACCGGCTCGCACTTCGGCACGCCGGATATGGTGGCGCAGCCGGGCTTTGAAAAACTCTACGGCCCGTGGCTGCTGTACATCAATCAGGGCAACGACCGGGAACTGGTGGCGGATGTCAGCCGCCGGGCTGAACATGAGCGCGCCAGTTGGCCTTACCGCTGGCTGGATGATTCGCGCTATCCCCGCGCACGCGCTACCGTCAGCGGCCGCCTGCGCACCGAAGCGCCGCACGCTACCGTGGTGTTGAACAGCAGCAAGGAAGACTTCGACGTCCAGACGACCGGTTATCTGTACACCACGCGAACCCATCGGGATGGCCGCTTTAACCTGGACAACGTGCCGCCGGGTGAGTACCGGTTGTCGGCTTACGCCGATGGCGGCACGCAAATCGGCCTGCTGGCGCAGCAAACCGTCAGGGTGGAAGGCAAGAAAACCCGGCTCGGCCAGATTGACGCCCAACGCCCCGCCCCGCTGGTATGGGCCATCGGCCAGGCTGACCGACGCGCTGAAGAGTTCCGCTTCGGCGATAAACTACGCCAATATCACTGGCAAACCGAAGTACCGGCCAACCTGACGTTCGACATCGGTAAAAGCCGCGAACGCCAAGACTGGTACTACGCCCAGACTCAACCGGGTAGCTGGCATATCCAGTTTACTACCCGCACGCCTGAGCAGCCTTACACCCTGAATATTGCGCTCGCCGCCGCCAGCAACAGCGGTATGACGACACCCGCCAGCTCGCCACAGTTGGCGGTGAAGCTCAACGATCAGTTGCTGACGACGCTGAAGTACGACAACGACAAAGCGATTTATCGGGGAGCCATGCAAAGCGGCCGTTACCATGAAGCGCATATTCCATTGCCAGCCGGCATACTGCAACCAGGCAGCAACCGCATTACGCTGGAGTTGCAGGGCGGGATGGTGATGTACGATGCCATCACGCTGACGGAAACGCCGTCACGCACGCAACCCTGAAACGTCACTACAGATGTCCCTCACTTTATGCCTGTTCCGGATGGATGCCGGTATGGGCATCAAGTGGACTCTGTTTGGACCATCGCTTACTCTGTCGGTTTTCCGCACACACCAGAGTACCAGCCTATGCAGAACATCACCCTCATCACCGGCGGTTCACGAGGTATCGGTCGGGCGACCGCATTACGTCTGGCCCGGCAAGGGCATTGGATAGCCATCAGTTATCTGCGCCAATACCATCAGGCGCAACGTGTGGTTGAAGAGATTACCGCGCTCGGCGGTAAAGCCATCGCTATCCAGGCCGACGTCGCAGACGAACAACAAATCGTCGCGCTGTTTGCCAATATTGATCGCGAGTTAGGTCCTCTCTCCGGTCTGGTCAACAACGCGGGTATTCTGCACCCGCAAGCCCGGTTTGAAGAACTGGATGCAGCCCGCCTCAACGCGATGTTTGCCGCCAATATCACCGGTTGCTTTTTATGCGCCCGTGAGGCCATTAAACGTATGTCTCATCGTCATGGCGGACGTGGTGGCGCAATCGTGAACGTCTCATCCGCCGCTTCGCGACTGGGTGCCCCTCATGAGTATGTGGACTACGCCGCGTCTAAAGGCGCACTCGATTCGATGACCAAAGGTTTATCGCTGGAAGTGGCCGCAGAAGGGATCCGGGTCAATGCCGTGCGTCCCGGCTTTATTTATACCGATATTCACGCCGATGGCGGTGAACCGGGCCGGGTCGACAGGCTCAGCCAGGCGATCCCGATGCAGCGCGGCGGCCAGCCGGAAGAAGTCGCAAACGCGATAGCCTGGCTACTGTCGGATGAAGCCAGCTATGTCACCGGTAGCTTTATCGATCTGGCCGGCGGAAAATAACCATGGCACTCAGCCCGACCGCAGGCTGATAAAAACAAAAACGCTGCACCATAATAGCGCAGCGTCATGAAGGTGAGCGACGGTATAATCCTGTAACCTCACCGTGATCGCATCCGTTCTCGGTTCCCTGGTGTCGGATGCATGATTGTCTGCGTCAATAACGACGGCGACAATCAATTAGCAGTTCAACTATAAAATCTACTTATAATGGATTATCTGCTTAGCACAGATTAATTAATTTATCTAAACGTTATAGCAATAAAAACACTTAAGTCAACACATTAATAGACACTTTATGATCTTTAATGTTCATTTTTAATGATGATGTTACAACCCCCTCCAATCCATTGAATAAATCCACACTGTTTCATGCGGTTTTTCCGTTTTAATCCTCCGAAAAAAGCCGAATTACCTGAGATTTTTCTACACAATGGGGATAGGTGAAAGTAACGCGTTATCGTAAGATGAACCAGTCTGAGAACTGACCTGAGAAGGGATGACCATGAAAACAACGAATGCTCAGCGCAAAACTAATATCATTAAAAATATTGAATATCTGATGCGTACCCGAGGTGAAACCAAAGCCTCATTTTCCAATCGTACCGGGGTAACGCGTACCACTATCTACAAAATTCTTGAAGGTAGGGTAAATAAAGTTCAGCAATCCACCATCAATCGCATTTCCGATTTCTTCGGCGTTTCCTGTGAAGAAATCGAAGATTACGATCTGGAAAAGGTTGAACGCCTGAACAATACCGTCTCGTTCGACGGCAATAAAAATCCAGCGGCAATCCCGATTATCCCGCAGTCGCAACTGCTGTCGGTACGGCAGCACAAGATTGGGCAGTTAGCCGTGCAATGCCCATTGACCTGGTTCTTTGGAGAAGAAGCCAACATGGTGGCGGTGAAGGTGGAATCGCAAATCGGCGATGCCTTCTACCCCGGCGCGTTGCTGCTTATCCGTCGGCCGCCGGCACTGATGCCGAATACGCCGATGCTCTACCACTCTCCTGCCTCGGGATTTTTCGTCGACATCCCCGATGCGCCGGACGCAGCGGATAAAAAACGCCCGGAGGACGTCGTCCTGTTGGGATATATCATAGAGGAAAGGATATAAATGGATGCAAACAAGAAATTCAAGCTGCTGGGGTTCAACCACAGCGGCGAGTTATCAGCCAATATCATGGTGTTGTCGACCGGCAAAATGATCCACATGGATCTCAAGGAACTGGTCGATAGCGAAATCTCTGATGACCTGAGCCGGCACGAACTCAATGCATTGTACAAAAAACTCTACGCCGGCAAAGACATCACTACCGCTTACGACATCAGCGACAGGAACGAACGCTCCTGGCTGGCCTACCTGATGATTACCGCCGCACTCTGCGTTATTTATATTTTTTCCACCGTCAGCGGCGTAAAGCCGATATTTATTCCGGCACTGAATCTGGTCGTGCCGCCTGCCGTTTTTGTCTACCCGTTGACCTTTATTTTGGTGGATATCCTCAATGAATTTTATGGGCTACGGCTGGCGCGCCGTACCATCCTCATCGCGTTTTTCTTCCATCTGGCGTTTGTGCTCGGGCTGTGGGTTACCAGCCTGATCCCCGGCCTGCCGGAATGGGAATACAGCAACACTTACAGCGGCATCGTGGAAAGCATGATGGCAGTGCTGGTGGCTTCATCGCTGGCTTACCTGATTTCCGAAAACATCAACGCCTGGGTACTGCATAAGATCAAGATCATGACCAAGTCCCGCTACTTGTTCATCCGCGTGATCACCAGTACAGTCACCGCTTCCGCCGTCGACAGTGTGATTTTCTGCACCATCGCGTTTTATAATGTGCTGAGCTTTGACGTGATCCGCACGATGATCCTGTCGCAATTTCTGATCAAAGTCGTGTATGCGGTGTTGGGCGTCGGCCCGATTTACGGAACCCGCAGACTGTTCAGAAAATACATTCATGCCGTACCAGCAAGGAACTGAGCGATATGCATATTACAGAAAACGATAGCATTACCCATCTGGGGGTGCGCTCCAGCTACCCGGACAAATACGATCCGACGCTGCTGGAAGCGCTGCCGCGCGCCCGTGGCCGCGATCTGATCGGCCTGACCGGCTCAACCCTGCCGTTTGACGGCTACGATCTGTGGACGGCCTTCGAATTGTCGTGGCTTAACCGCAAAGGAAAACCACTGGTGGGGATCGCCGAATTCATCATCCCGGCCAGCTCGGAAAACCTGATCGAATCCAAATCGTTCAAACTGTACCTTAACAGCTTCAACCAGACCCGTTTTCAGGATATCGGCGAAGTACACGCCACGCTTATCAAGGATTTGTCCGCCGCCGCCAACGGTGACGTCAAGGTCACGTTGTACCCGGGGTTGACCGGTTACCCGTCGCAGATCGATACCCTGCCCGGCATCAACATCGACGAGCTGGACATCGAAGTGAACGATTACGGCTTCAATCCCGATTATTTGCAGCACGCCGTGCGCGATAATGCGCCGCTTGTCACCGAAACGCTGTGTTCCAACCTGCTGAAATCCAACTGTCTGGTGACTTACCAGCCGGACTGGGGCAGCGTGGTCATCAAATACGAAGGCCGGCAGATCGACCGGGAAGCCTTACTGCGTTACCTGATCTCGTTCCGCCAGCACAATGAGTTCCACGAGCAGTGCGTCGAGCGCATCTTCAATGACCTCAAACATTACTGCCAGCCGGAAAAATTGACCGTGTTCGCCCGTTATACCCGTCGCGGCGGTCTGGACATCAACCCGTTCCGCAGCGACTTCGAAACCGAAGCCGCTACCGGCCGTCTGGTTCGTCAGTAAGACCTGGCGCCTCTCCGTCGTCGGGGAGGCACCGCCCCTCACCTTGCGGTAAATACTGTTTCAGCCAGGCGATCAACGCCGAAATACGCGCCGGCACATGCCGACGCTGCTGGTAAACCGCGTAAATATCCGCTTCCGGCATGGTGTAATCCGGCAACAGCGCCACCAGATCACCGCCAGCCAGGGGCGCACATCCCACAGACACGGCAAGTTTTTGCGCAGGTTGAAGTGACATTAAGCGGCTGATTCGTCTCGTTTGCGTTCAGCTACCAGCACTACCCCTTTTCGCGATTCATTCGGCGCAAGACTCCAGATGTCGCTCTCTGGGATACTTCGGCCATCGTATCGGATCCGTTCACCGTCATACGGCCAGAAAGTACGCCGTTCTGAGTCGAATACAAACACATCAATACCCATCTCTTTACGTGCCATACGCGCCCACAGTGCCTTCCCGCCAGGGAATTGAAGGTTATCACTCACCAGCACAATACCGTCATGAATGAGTGCCTTATACATGGCGCTGGCGACATTGGCGTTTCGTTCGCGTTTGGTGACAATCACACCTTCAACCTGCACAGAATGTGCATTCATCGGTTGCAGATTCTCGTAATAACCGATGACAGCCAGAATAGTTTCGGTTTCGTCGTCGCTATTACGGGATTTCAGGTCAATCTTTGCTACTACAACATGCCGTAAATCACCAGCAACGTCATCGGGTTCACCATAGATGGCAACCGCATGGTGTTGATCATTGTGAATATAAATATCAACAGCACGACCGTTTACACTCGTTTCGCCAATTTTCCGGTATTCCCGCGCCATAGTGGCAGGGCTATATGACATTGGAAGAATCGCCATATCAAAACTCCCGCTATCGTTGAGGACTGGTGACATTGTAAGCATAGCCTGTTGTACTTTGTTGGAATTGATAATATCAAACATCATGCGTACCTATCAGCCATTTAAGCGATAGTATTTAGGCGATAATACCGGTTTGCCGTCACTGACTCTGTACGTGTTAACTCTTACTCCGGCCCTAACACAATACCCCAGGATTATGCCCACGAAACGAGTCGTTCATAACCGACGAAAACAAGAAGGCCGCTGTTATAGCGGCCTTCTTGTTTAATACTGGTTTGCTCTGGGCAATTAATGCATGGCACCCGGCGGGATGTCTTTGTAAGCATTAACATAAGCGACCAGAAGTTTTTTCAGTAATTTACGCACGTCGATCACCTTGACTCATGAATGATTTGTGAACTTTCTGGTAAAAGATTGTACGTTTTGTTGAATCCTGATGCAATACTTTTGTGACTCAAATCACAAAAAAGAGGGTTTGAGGTTCACCAGTTTTACGCCGCAACATGCTATGTGGCTGACACATAGTGTTTTTCCCCATAAGCCAGAATCAGGAATACTGCCCTCATAAAGCAAATAACCCGCGCAGTGGCGGGTTATTTGCTCTGTAGCCAGCAGCTTCGCGGGCGTCAGGCTTACAGTATGGTGAAATTCTTCTTTTAGCAAATTGATTATACGACATGTTGAATATTCTATCAAACCGACGTTTGATTAGCCTAGTTTACTGTCTATACCCAAAATAATTCGAGTTGCAGGAAGGCGGCAAGAGAGAGAATCCCGATGAGCTTACTCAGGTAAGTGATTCGGGTGAACGAACGCAGCCAACGCACCTGCAACTTGAAGTACGACGGGTATATAATGCTCCTCAGCTAAACCGTGAAACCGCTCCTGAGCGTAGCCAGATCAAGCTCTTCAAACCGAATTTGGATATAAACAGAATACCTGAACCATCGGCAAGCAGGTGGTAAAAGTATAGCCCTCTCCCGGATTCGCACCCGGAAGCCTGGGCGGCAGCGTGGTGAAATTATTCTTTTAGCAAAGTGAATAGCGTAACCGGAAGGGCGGAATAGAGGTATGGGGACCGCTTAGTAACCTACGCGCCACAGAGATGGAGGTGCGGGGGATGATGAAGCTTATTATTGCGATTCTGAACTTGATTGCTGAAATATTGCAATTGATCAACTGGTTCCTTTAATAGGGCTGGAACCTGCGAAGGCGCAAGCTTGAACAGGTAAAACTGCAAAGTTTATAGCCGTCCTTCAGGGCGGCTTTTTTTGTTAAATTCCTATAAATCCAAAATCAAGCCGCGTAATCAGTACGCCTGCCCCAAAAGCCGATCCATTGTCGGCAATGCATGATACTTTGATCTATAAAATTATTTCCCGGCTAAGACAAAAGCGGCCATACTAGGCGGTGCCGCGCAATTCAGCGCGACACTGGCGCGGGGCGCCCCGGCCTTTCACTGACGACGTAAAACCTGCCCTATGGAAACCTGGAAACTCAACCTTTTCTCCGCCTGGCTGGGATGCTTTTTTACCGGCATGGCCATGAGTCAGATACTGCCGTTTCTGCCGCTCTATATCGAACATCTGGGGGTCAGCGATCATACCGCCCTCAATCTGTGGTCGGGTCTGGTGTTCAGTTCCTCGTTTCTGGTTTCCGCGATTGTCGCGCCGTTGTGGGGCAGTCTGGCCGACCGCAAGGGGCGCAAGCTGATGTTGCTGCGCGCCGCGCTCGGCATGTCTATCGTCATGGCGCTGCAAGGCCTGGCCACCAACGTCTGGCAACTGTTTATTCTGCGCACGCTGATGGGGCTCACTTCCGGCTACATTCCCAATGCCATGGCGCTGATTGCCTCGCAGGTGCCGCGCAGCCGCAGCGGTTGGGCGCTCGGCACACTCTCTACCGGGCAGGTCGCCGGCGTGTTGATTGGCCCGCTGCTTGGCGGTTTCATGGCCGATACCATCGGCCTGCGCATGGTATTTTTCATCACCTCCGCCCTGCTGTTTATCTGCTTTCTGATTACGTTGTTCGCCATTCGTGAAAACGCGATTAGCGTCGGCAAAAAAGCACAGCTCAGCGGCCGGGCGGTGTTCGCCTCACTGCCTTATCCGTTGCTGATTATCAGCCTGTGTTTCACCACCATGATGATTCAGATGGCGAACGGCTCCATCAGCCCAATCCTGACGCTGTTTATCCGCGACCTCTCGCCCAATATTGATAACATCGCCTTCGTCAGCGGCGTTATCGCCGCCGTGCCGGGGGTATCCGCGCTTTTATCCGCATCGCACCTTGGCCGGCTGGGTGATCGCATCGGCTCCCAGCGGATACTGATCGTGGCGTTATTCGCGTGTGCGTTGCTGTTCTTCCTGATGTCGGCGGTACAAAGCTCAGTCCAGCTCGGGATTTTACGCTTTGCGCTGGGGTTCGCCGATGGTGCATTGATGCCGGCGGTACAGGCTCTGCTGGTGAAATACAGCAGCCAGCAAGTCACCGGACGCATTTTCGGTTATAACCAATCCTGTATGTATCTGGGTAACGTGGTCGGGCCGCTGCTCGGCTCCACCGTTTCCGCCACGTTGGGTTACCGTTGGGTATTTCTGGTTACTGCGTTGCTGGTGCTGATTAACGGCATTCAGTTGATGGTGAGTTTCGCCCGTCAGCCCAAGAAAGCCTGACGGGATCAGGGAAGCCCGATAACGGCTTCCCGTTGTCGTCACCCCATCTCGGATTGTTCATCCTGCTTTCATGTTTCTGTCATCCTCGTCGCCAAAGATAGCGCCGGTGCAAACGTATGCACTCCTGACAAAAGGCGCTCACTATGTTTGGCAAGAATATGTTTGGCAAAAACGAGTCTGAACAAAAAACATCTGGCAACACCACTCACTCACACAGTAAGACTTCCCTTTCCCGTCTGTTGCTCGCCGTGGGTCTGGCGTGCAGCATGGCATCGCAGGCCGCTGATTTGATCATCGCCGGGCGCGACGACGTTTACGGCAAAGCGCTCGACAGCACACTGGCTCGCTTTCAGCAGCAGCACCCCGGCAAGCAGATCGAACTGCTGAAACTGCCCTACGCCAATCTGTATGAAAAGCTGGTGATTTCCCTGCGGGAAAACGCCTCGGCCTACGACCTGATGTTGATGGACGACAGCTGGAGCCCGGAATTCGCCGGTAACGGCTGGCTACAACCGTTGCCAGACAACCTGCAAAGCAGTGACTTCATTCCGGCGGTACTGAACGTCTCGCGCGTGCCGGAGAACAGCGGCCCGGCGTACAGCCTGCCGGTGGTCGGTAACGTGGCGATGTTTGCTTATCGCCAGGATCTGTTCGATAAACACCAGCTCAAGGCGCCCGCCAGTTGGGACGCGGTGCTGAACGATGCCAACACCCTGCAACAGCAGGAGCCGGGCGTCTCCGGTGTAGTGTTCCGCGGCATGAAAGGCAACCCGATCGTTTCCGGCTTTATGCCGATGTTATGGGCCTACGGCGGCAATGTTGTCACCAACGGCAAAGCGTCGCTGGATTCCCCGCAAGCGCTACAGGCGCTCAATACCCTGAAAGCGCTGAAAGCCTTCGCCCCTACCGGGGTTGAAGTGTACAACGCCGCCGATGTGCGCCAGGCGATGGAACAGGGCAAAGCGGCGATGGCAATCGAAGTCTGGCCGGCCTGGGCCGCAACGCTGGACGACGCCGCCAAATCCAAAGTGGTCGGCAACATGACGCTGCAACCGGCACCGGGACAGAACGCCGGCCCGTCGCCGATGCTGGGCATCTGGCAGATGGCGATCGCCAAAAACAGCCGGCACAACGAACTGGCGCAACAATTCCTGAGCTACCTCACCAGCGCGGAAAACCAGAAAGCGCTGGCGCTGGAACTGGGGTTACCGCCGACTCGCCGCAGCGTCTATCAGGATGCGCAGGTGGTGCAGAAATACCGCTGGTATCCGGCGCAACTGGCGGCGCTGGAAGCAGGCAAGGCGCGCCCGCGTATCCGCAACTGGCAGGAAGTGGAAAGCCTCCTCGGCGACTACCTGCAACTGGCGCTGATGGATCAAATGCCGGCGCAAGTCGCGTTGCAGCAGGCCAATCAGAAGATCGCGCAAGTACTGAAGTAACCCGCACTGAAATCACTGTTGTCGGGCGGGCTACGGCCTGCCCATGCAAGGACATCCCATGCATTTTGATTCCCGCTGGCAACGCTGGCTGCTGCTGATGCCCGCCGCCACGCTGCTGCTACTGCTGACGCTCTATCCCATCGGCCAGATGCTGCTCTACTCGTTCAGCAAGGTGGATTACGCCGCCGCCAGCCGCAGTTGGGTCGGGCTGGAAAACTACCGCCAGTTGTTCGCCGACTGGTTTTTCACCACCAGCCTGAAAAACACCCTGCTGTTCTCGTTCGGCAGTTCGCTGTTGCAAGTGCTGCTGGGGCTGGCGCTGGCGTTATTGCTGTACCGCCATTTTCCCGGTCGCCAGTGGGTGCTGAGCCTGCTGATTTACCCGATGATGATCTCCACGCTGGTGTGCTCGGCTATCTGGCGCCTGTGGTTTCATTACGATGTCGGCCTGCTGAATAATTGCCTGAGCGCGCTGGGGTTGATGCCGCAACCGTGGTTGTCCAGCCCGCATCTGGCGCTGTGGTCGCTGATGCTGGTGGATATCTGGCAATGGACGCCGATGGCTTGTCTGATCATTCTCGCCGGGTTGCAGGGCATCCCCAAAGACCTGCTGGAAGCCGCCGAGAGCGACGGCGCCAGCGGCTGGAAACGGCTGTGGTACGTCACGCTGCCGCTGGTTCGCCAGCCGATTATGCTGGCGCTGCTGCTGCGCTCCATCGACACCTTCAAGCTGTTCGACAAAGTGTACGCCCTGACCGGCGGCGGTCCCGGTTATGCCACCGAAACGCTGTCGCTGTATATCTATCAGCAGGGCTTCAAGTTCTTCAATCTGGGGCTCGCCAGCGCCGGCGCGGTGATCATGCTGCTGTTCGCCGCCGCCATGAGCCTGGTCTACGCCTGGCAGTTGCTGCGCGGAGGGAAAAACGCATGAGACTCCCCTACTGGCTGATGGCGCTGCGTGCGTTTGCGCTGGCCGTCGCGTTGCTGTTTTTCACCCTGCCGATCCTGTGGATGGCGGCGACGGCGTTTAAATCTACCGCGGAATTTTCCAGTCTGAGTAGCCCGTTCTGGCCACAACAGTGGACGCTCACTCACCTCAAAAGCCTGCTGGACAACGGCGTTGGCGCACGGCTGTTCAATACCCTGTGGGTCGCCGCCGGCGCCACGGCGCTCTCGCTGCTGACCGGTTTTTTGGCCGCCTATACGCTGGCGCGCCACCGCTTCCCGGCACGGCTGGACAGCCTGTTCCTGCTGTTGGTGCTGCTTGTCAAAATGATGCCGCCGATGGTGGTAGCTATCCCGCTGTATTCGTTGCTCAAGTCGCTGCATCTGCTTAACAGCCTGACCGGGCTGATGCTGGCGTATCAGGTCTATACCCTGCCGTTTTGTATCTGGATGCTGCTCAGCTTTATCCGCGATGTGCCGCTGTCGCTGGAAGAAGCCGCCGCGATGGACGGTGCCGGGCTGTGGCGGCGGCTGCGCTACATCGTGCTGCCGGTGTGCGCTCCCGGTCTGGTCGCCACCACGATTTTCACCCTGATCATGGCGTGGAACGAATTTCTGTTCGCCTTGCTGTACCTGCAAACCCCGCAGCAGTTCACGCTGCCGCTATTTATCGCCAACTTTATGACCGAAAACCAGATCTACTGGGGAGAACTGATGAGCATCGGGTTGCTGTCTTCACTGCCGGTGCTGCTGGTGGCGGGCTTTGTTCAACGTTATTTGCTGCGCGGCTTTGCCGTCAGCCAGAAATAGGACTCGCGGATGAGTGAATTACGCTTACATCAAATCGCCAAACGCTACGGTCGTCAACCGGTGCTGCACGGCATCGACCTGCATATCCGACAGGGCGAACTGGTGGTGTTCGTCGGCCCGTCCGGCTGCGGTAAATCAACGCTGCTGCGCACTATCGCCGGGCTGGAACAACAAGACAGCGGGCAGATCCTGCTGGGCGGCGAGGATATTTCGCGCCAGCCGCCGGGCCAACGGGAAATGGCGATGGTCTTCCAATCCTACGCGCTGTACCCGCACATGACCGTGGCGGAAAACATGGGCTTCGCGCTGAAGATGGCGGGAGAACGACGTCAGGTGATTGACGAAAAAGTGGCACAGGTGGCGGAGAGGCTACAACTGACGCCGTTGCTGCACCGTAAACCCGGCGCACTTTCCGGCGGCCAGCGCCAGCGGGTGGCGATTGGCCGCGCCATCGTGCGTAAACCGCGCCTGTTTCTGTTCGACGAACCGCTGTCCAATCTGGACGCCAAACTGCGCACCCACACCCGGGTGCAGTTGAAGGCGCTGCATCAGCAACTGGCCGCCACCATGATTTACGTCACCCATGATCAGGTGGAGGCGATGACGCTGGCCGACCGCATCGTCGTGCTGCACGAAGGCCGCATCGCGCAGGTAGGAACGCCGGAAGAGCTGTACCACCAGCCTGCCACGACCTTTGTCGCCGGGTTTATCGGCACGCCGGAAATGAACTTTTTTCCGCTGTCGCCCGGCCAAATGCCGTCGCCCAATCAAACACTGTCGCCGTGGCTGCAACGGCTGGTACATGATGAGCGTGCCGTGACCCTCGGCATTCGCCCGGACGCCTTCGAGATTGCCGAGGGTACCCCAACCTTTCAGGTCGATCTGGTGGAAAATCTGGGCGCGCAGTATCACCTGCATGGTCACTTCATCCATGAACCCGGTATGAAACTGGTGGTGGAAAGCCGCACCCCGGCGCGCCTCGGTCAGGAGCTGGCGCTACAGGTCGTAGCGGAACACTGCCACTGGTTTGATGCCGACGGCCGGCGTTTACCGTCGTCGCCTCACGCCGGGCAACAGGAGCACAGGCATGGAGCTTGACATCCTCGGCAGCGGCGAAGCCTACGACAGCCAGCGGGTCAACGCCGCGATACAGGTCAGCGAAGGCGGATTCCAACTGCTGGTAGATTGCGGCCCGACGGTACCGCAGGCGCTGTGGCAGCGCCAGACCGCGCCGGACGACATTCACGCCATCTACATGACTCACGCCCACCCCGACCACGTACTCGGCCTGACCACCTGGCTTAACTGGTGCGAATCCTGCGGGCGCACCGCGCCGCTGACCCTTATCGCGCCGCGTCAGCAACGGCCGCAGTTGCAGCGTCTGGCGGATTTCGCCTTCTGGCCCGCCGGTCGGCCGCTGTTTACCCTTGACTGGCAGGACAGCGAAAGCCTGAGCGAACTGGGGCCGTGGCGCTGCCAGACCGCACCGACCCGCCACTCGGTGCCCAACCGTTCGCTGTATCTCAGTGGCGAACAGGGGTCGCTGTTCTATAGCGGCGACGGTCAGGTCACCACGGCCGGTGCCGCACTGCTGGCGCAGGCGGATCTGGCGCTGGTGGAATGTTTTTCACTGCAAGCCATGAACAACACCGGGCACGGTAACTGGCCGCAGGTACAGACGCTGGCGCGCAAACCGGGTGCGCGGCTGGGCCTGTACCACGTACAACAGTCGCAAAAAGCGGCGCTGCAACAGGTTATCGCGGCCTCGTCCGGCGTATTTCTGCCGGAACAGGGCGACCGGGCGCACTGCCGCAACGGTAGCTGGCACATCATCAAGGAAGCCGGACATGAATAAAAAACGCATCACCTCGATTGATGTCGCTCGCTGCGCCGGTGTTTCGCCATCGGCAGTGTCGCGCACGTATTCTGCGCCGGGCAAGGTCAGCCAGGCGACCCGTGCAAGGGTGCTGGCGGCGGCGGATGCGCTGGGCTATCGTCCCAATGCGCTGGCGCGGGCGCTGGTCAATTCCGGGCGACACGGCTCCGGCATCGTGGCGGTGGTGATGGGCGAATTCGATAATCCGTTCCAGCCCTGGCTGTTTAATCTGCTGACGCAGGCGCTACAACAACACGGTCTGGTGCCGATGCTGGTCAGCGTCACCGAACAGTGCGATATCCGCGCCCGGTTGCAGCAAGCGCTGTCATGGCAGGTGGAAGCGGCGATCATTTCTGCCGGTAGCCTGTCGCGGGAAACCACCGAGCGCTGTCTGGAGCTGTCGCTGCCGATGGTGTTGATGGGCCGGGAAGACCAGCGGGAAACCGTTACCGCGGTGCTGTCCGATAACCGGCTGGCCGGCGAACTGGCGGCCGACCATCTGATTTCGCTGGGGCTGACCCGGCTGGCCTATATCGCCGGTCGTCAGGATGGGCAGGCTTCGCTGGAACGGCTGGCGGGTTTTCGTCAGCGTCTGGTCAGCCGTGGTCGGCCGGAACCGATGGTAGCCGATAACCCGGATTACGCTTACCACAGCGGCTACCGTGCTATGTGCCGCCTGCTGCAACGGCACCCGACGGTGGAAGGCGTATTCTGCGCCTGCGACGCGTTAGCCTTCGGCGCGCTGGATGCGCTCAGGCTAAACGGCGGCCCGGCCTGCACGGTGGTGGGATGCGATGATACACCGCAAGCTGCCTGGGAAGGCTACCGGTTAACCACGGTACGCCAACCGGTGGAGCAACTGGTGGCACAGGTGATAAGCCATCTGCAACGGGTGCTGAGCGGCGAAGCGCAACGCGGGGAAACCGTTCGTATTCAACCAACGCTTACCGTCCGTTAGACTCGCGGTTATCGGGCACGCATCGTCGCCCGAGAACCGTGCTCCTTTTCCATCAGCCATTATTCACGCCGTATCGGATGATTGTGTTCCATAAAATCCAGAAAACGGCGCACCATCGGAATGCTGGCGCTGCGTTTAAGGTAGCTTACGGCAAAGGTACGGGTGATCGGCGTAGCGACCGGACGAATGGCGATATCGTACCCCTTCAGGCTGTTTGCCACCGAGGTGCACAGAAACACCACCCCACCGTGATGCATCACCAAATCCATAATGATGTCGAGATTGCTGCACTCGCGAAAGCAGGTATCCGCCAGCCCGGCACGGCTGAACGCCGCCGACACCGCCGCATGTTCGCCGGTGCCTTTCTGCGGCACAATCGGCCGCTCCAGCGCCAATTGCTCCAGCGTCAGGCTGGGGTGCTCCGCCAGCGGATGGCCGGCCGCCATCACCGCCACCAGATTGTCATCCTGGAAAATGGTGTGATTAAACAGCGGATCCTGCAAATAATCATCAAACGGCGTAGAGAGCGACACGTGAATCTCGGCGTTTCGAACCTTTTCCAACAGGTCGCTGCTCACGCCATCAATAAAAGACAACTCGATATTCGGGTGCTGTTTCTGAAATAGCGTAAACACATCGTAGTATGTCAACCGGTTGAAGATAGGAATCACCCCGACCATCAGGGCGCCATCCTGACTTTCTTCGTACGATTGCACAAATTGTTCTACATCATAATACTCGCGAATCAACGGCTTGATTTTTTCGTCAAACGCCTCGCCGAATGGCGTTAACGCAAATTGCCGGGTGGTGCGATTAATCAGTTTTCGTTCCAGCTCCTGCTCCAGTCGGGATATTTCCTGAGAAAGAAAAGCCTGTGAGATATTGAGTGATTTAGCCGCACGGGTAAAACTCCCTTTCCGTACCAGCTCATGGTAATAGAGTGCTCGTTTTATACTTATCATGATTATATTTATTTATAACCTTACCGAATACTAATTATATTAACTTGCAAAAATACTAATGTGAGATTAAGCACATTTGCATTAATCCCAGCTATGATAGCCTGCATGATGACTTTTCCTGCGTTCGTCTACCTACTTGCATATTGATTCAAAAAACAATTCTTGGATAATAATTTTTTAAGGAATAATTCATGCGTACCCCGCCACTCAAGATGATACTGTTATCTTCCGTTATGATCGCCGGAGCCGCTCAGGTTACCAGTACGATGGCAGCAGACAACATCCATGAACTGACCCTGACCCCGCGCCAGCCGTCGGTTAAACTGATTTCCGACGTGGTTTACGCCCAGGTGCCGATTCGTGGCTACCCCAACGTCGCGTTGAAGATGGATATCCTGCAGCCGGAAGCCAAATCACCACAGCCCGCCGTGCTGTTTATTACCGGCGGCGGCTTCGTTAACGCCAATAAAGACAACTACATCCAGCAACGGCTGAAACTGGCGGAAGCCGGCTACGTGGTCGCCAGCATGGAATACCGCGTCGCACCCACCGTGCTATTCCCGGCACCGCTGGAAGACGTGAAATCCGCCATTCGCTATCTGCGCGCCAACGCCGGTAAATTCGGCATCGATGCCGGTCATGTGGCGGTGTTCGGCGCTTCCGCCGGCGGCTATCTGGCGGCATTCGCCGGCACGACCAGCGGCAACAAGCAATTTGACCGTGGCGAACACCTCGATCAAAGCAGCCAGGTTCAAGCGGTGATCGACTTCTACGGCCTGTCGGACCTGACCCGCGTCGGCGAAGGCTTCCCGGACGAGGTAGTGCAGAAACACACCTCGCCGTCCGCCACCGAAGCGATTTGGGTCAACGGCACCGCGGTATTCAACGAGGGCGGCCCGATTACCCGCTTCCCGGAGAAAGCCGCCGCCGCCAACCCCATCAACTATATCAGCAAGAACACGCCGCCCTTTTTAATCATGCACGGCAGCGCCGATACGCTGGTTTCCCCGCGTCAAACCGAAATCCTGCACCGGGCGCTGGTAGCCCAAGGTATTAACAGCACCTATTACGTGGTGAAAGGTGCGGAGCATGGCGGCGTTTACTGGATGCAACCGGAAATCATGCAGAAAGTGATTCAGTTTCTGGACCGTCAGTTGAAGCCATAACCGGCTGATCGTCATTAATGGCTGATAGTCATTAATCAGTTGATCGCCATTTCGCTGAAACGCCTCGTTAGAGGCGTTTTTTTATTCTTCGCTTTTTATGTATATACACAAAATAATTCGAGTTGCAGGAAGGCGGCAAGTGAGTGAATCCCGATGAGCTTACTCAGGTAAGTGATTCGGGTGAACGAACGCAGCCAACGCACCTGCAACTTGAAGTATGACGGGTATATACCCTAAATAATTCGAGTTGCAGTAAGGCGGCAATCGAGCGAATCCCCAGGAGCTTACACAAGTAAGTGACTGGGGTGAGTGAGGGCAGCCAACGCACCTGTAACTTGAAGTATGAAGGGTATAGACAAAAATAACGTACCGCGCGATTGAACTATTGCGCCACATCATTTTTATTCATTTTGGCCAGAAAAGGGTTTTATTATACAAATCAAAAAGACATATTAACAACAAAAACAAACAACAAAAATAACATTAATAATAAAACTCACGACAATAATAACATTATTTTGGCCAGTTATCGTATTTTGCAATTATTTTTATCCGGATATACAAAAAGTTAAATGTGAAGCGCGCCACATATCCCGTCTGGTGCGCGTGTTCCAATTATTCCCATCAAGATATTTTATTTTCCGACACGCGTTATTTTCAAACACCTCTTATTTTTAATATATGAGAATTGTTGTTATTCACTGTGCGCACTCATGACGGGTGAATAAGAAAATAAAAAGAGATTTATTGCAGAGCAGAGAGTCGTTGCTGCAAACCGATATTCGATTTCTGAAAGGTTATTTTATGGAAAATTACACCCGACGCCGTTTTATTGCCATTATGGGCAGTGCGCTGGCCGTTTCCGGCAGTGGTTTGCCGGCCGCCGCGCAGGAAACCACGGCGCCTTCCGTCGGCCCGCGCCCCGTCAAATACGGCATACTGCACAACGAGCTGCGCTGCATCGGCTGCAAAGCCTGTATGACCGCCTGCCGTAAAACCAACCAGGTGCCGGAGGGCGTCACCCGGCTGGATATCATACAAACCGTCGATATCCCCGCCACCGACACCAGTAAACCCGTCAAACAGTTCTTTCGTCAGTCTTGTCAGCACTGCGATAACCCGCCCTGTGTGTCCGTTTGCCCGACCGGCGCGTCGTTCAAAGACGCACTGACCGGCATTGTCGACGTCAACGACAAACGCTGCGTCGGCTGCCGCTACTGCATCGCCGCCTGCCCGTACCACGTACGCTTTATCAACCCGGTAACCAATACCGCGGATAAGTGCAATTTTTGTCGGGAAACCAATCTGGCGGCCGGCAAAAGACCGGCTTGCGTCGAGATCTGCCCGACCAAGGCGCTGGTATTCGGCGACCTCAACGATCCGGACAGCGATATCTCGAAAATGATCAAAAGCAATCCTATCTACCGCAGCAAAGTCTACCTGGGCACCGGCCCCAACCTTTACCGCATACCGGGTAAATACGGAGAGAGCGATCATGCATGATGCCTTTCATTTTCATTCGCTGGTGTGGGACTGGCCGATCGCCGTTTACCTGCTGTTGGTGGGGATCTCATCCGGGATGATGGTGTTGACGTTGCTGTTTCGCCGCTACCTGCCTGCGGAAAATCAACACGCCAACCCGTTGATTACCGCCACGGCGATCGTCGCGCCGCTGTCGGTGGTAGTCGGGCTGGTTATCCTGATTTTCCACCTCGCCCGCCCCATCACCTTCTGGTATTTGATGATTTTCTATAATCCCCATTCCATCATGTCGCTGGGGGTAATGCTGTTTCAGGTGTACATGCTGGTGATGTTCCTGTGGCTTGCCAGCCTGTATCGCCAACCGCTGCTGGCCTGGAGCGAACACCGGTTGCCGGCAGCATTGCACGCGTTGCTAAACCGGGTGGTCGCCCTGGTCACCCGCGGCATACGTCCGGTGGAAAATGTGCTGCTGGTGCTGGCGTTGCTGCTCGGCTGCTACACCGGCTTTTTGCTCTCGGCGTTGAAATCGTTCCCGTTGCTGAATAACCCGGTGTTGCCGGTGCTGTTTCTGGTGTCCGGCGTCACGTCCGGCATCGCGGTGTTGATGATGGTCGGCACCTCGGCGCGTAGCCGACGTGATTGCCCGCAGACTCTGCACCTGTTGCACCACCTGGAAAAACCGGTCGCCTTGATCGAGCTGTTCCTGCTGTTTGCTTTCTTCATCGGCCTGATGCTGGGCGGCGGCCAGAAAGCGGTGGCGGCGCAGGTTGCGCTGAGCGGATTCTGGGGTGGTGTATTCTGGATCGGTATTATCGGCCTCGGCATGCTGGCGCCGCTGGCGGCGGGCAGCCTGCCTGCAATGCAACGCCGTATCACCGCCCTGCCGCGCATCGCCGCCGGCCTGACGCTGCTGGGCGTGTTCCTGCTGCGGTTGTTCGTGCTGTATGCCGGCCAGATGACGGTAGCCTGACCATGACCGGCCCACGCGCACTCTTCTGGCTGGCTTCGGTGGCGTTCTTCATGCAAGCGCTGGACACCACCATGCTGTACGTCGCCGTACCGGCGATAGCACGCTCGTTACACCAGCCGGTCCTGCGTATGGAGCCGATCGTCATGGCGTATGTCATCACCGTCGTGGCCTTTACCCCCATCAACAGTTGGCTGAGCCAGCATCTGGGAGAGCGCCGCACTTGTCTCGCCGCCCTGACTGTCTTCACCGGCGGCGCGCTGCTGTGCTTCCATGCCGACACCGCGTTTCAACTGGGTTTGGGCCGTTTTATTCAGGGCGCCGGCGGCGCGTTGCTGCTGCCGGTGATTCGCACGCAAGTTCTGCGATACACCCCCGCCGACACCCGGCTGTCGTTCCTCAACCGTATGACCTTGCTCGGCATGTTCGGCACGCTGACCGGGCCGCTGCTGGGTAGCCTGCTGACCGACGGATTATCCTGGCGCGCCATTTTTATCGCGCCGGTTCCGCTGGCGCTGCTGTGCCTGTGGCTGGCGTGGCGCATCCTGCCGGCGGATACCCACGCCAGTCGCTGCCGGGTTTCGATGGGCAACCTGCTGCCGCTGGTCGGCATTCTGCTCACGGTCACCCTGCTGCTGGCGGCGGCGCCGCGCCATTTGTTGTCGCTGCCGGTCATGGTGCTGCTGGGTCTGGCCGGCATCCTGTGCACCTTGTGCTACCTGCGTAGCGATCCGCCGGGGCGTGAAGCGTTGCTGCCGGTTTCGCTGTTCGGCATTCGTTCCTTTTATGTCGGCGTCTGGGGCGGCGTGCTGACCCGGTTACTGCTGGCTTCGCTGCCGGTGGTGATGTCGCTGGTAATCCAGACGTCGCTGGGCCTGCCGCCCGCGACCGCCGGGCTGATCATGCTGATGTTTTCGGCTGGCGCGCTGCTGGCCAAACTGATGTTCGAACCGCTGATTCGCTGGCTGGGTTACCGTAACGTGCTGATGTACGGCACGTTGCTGGCCTCCGCACTGGTCCTGCTGCTGGGTCTGGCCATCCAGCACCGCTTACTGCCGGTGATTGGCCTCTGCGCCGTCGCTATTGGCCTGATGACCGCGTTGTTGCACTCGGCGGAAAGCACGCTGGCCTGTTGCCACCTGAACAGCGACACCTACAACAGCGGCAATAACATCATGATTCTCAGCCAGTTGATTGCCGTCATGCTCAGCATGGCGCTGACTTTCCCGGCGCTACGCCTGTTTTCTCAATGGGAACCGCTGCTGAACATCAACCACTTTAGCCTGCTGCTGTTACTGCTCGGAACCGGATTACCGCTGAGTTGCCTGTTGTTTCGCCACCTCAGCCATGAAGAAGGGAAAACGTTGCTGGCGCGCTAGCCTGCTGCGGGTTCCTGTTTATTGATGATGTCAACCAAACAGAGTGAATGCACGTTATGAAGAAAAGTTCCATCAAATTATTGGGTTGCCTGTTGCTGATCGCCGGGGCGGCCGTCGCCGAAGACCAGTTTAAAGCCGGAACCTACTCTGCGACCGGACAAGGCATCGGCGGTGACGTGACGGTCACTCTGGATATCGATGCCAAAGGCGTGGTGCAAAAAGCCACTATCGATGCACCGAACGAAACCCCGGAAGTCGGCGGGGAAGCGGCCAAAGAACTGGAGAAAACCATGACGGAGAAAAAGACCATCAGCGTCGATGGCGTCTCCGGCGCCACCATGACCAGCGGCGCGGTGCATGAGGCCTCACAGGCGGCCTACGCCAAAGCCAAAGCGAACTGAATACCGGACGACGCGCCGAACACCGACGCGTCATTCCACGCGTAAAATAAAAGGAAAATAATATGGTTCAATACCGAAAAAAACTCCTTGCGGCTCTGTGCCTCTCGGTACTGGGAATCACGTCCGCTCAGGCATCAGGGCAACCCGAGCCTGCCGCCGAGCCGGCTAAAAACGCCGAATCGGCCAAACCGGTCGAGATCCCCAAGAGCGCCGACGTGGTCGTGATCGGTGCAGGCGCTGCGGGTACGGCGGCCACTATGGCGGCGGCCGAGAAAGGCGCCAGCGTGGTGTTGCTGGAGAAACAGCCCGCCGTCGGCGGTACCGGCAATTTCGCGGAAGGTATCTTCGCGGCCAACAGTTCGATGCAGAAACGCCAGGGTATCGTGGTTACGCCTGATATGGCCTTTAAGACCATCATGGAATACAGCCACTGGATGGCGAACCCGTATGTGGTTCGCACCTTCGTCAATCGCTCCGCCGACACCATCGAATGGGTGAAATCCAAAGGCATCAAGTTTGAATACATCGGCCCCGGCGGGCCGGGCGGAATGCTGACCTGGCACGTTATCGACGGCCCCGGCCACGGTCGTTACCTGATCAAAACCTTCCATGAGCAGTTTAAAAACATGAAGGTTACGACGTTGGTGAAAACCGCGGGTAAAGACCTGGTGATGAAAGACGGCAAAATTACCGGCGTGATCGCTGAAGGCAGCGACGGTAAACCGTTCCAGATCGACACCAAAGCGGTGATCGTCGCCACCGGCGGCTATGCCAACAACAAAGAGATGCTGCAAAAATACGTCGCCATGCCCGACACCATCATGGTGGGCAACATTGGTAAAGACGGCGACGGCATCAAAATGGCGTGGAAAGCCGGTGCAAAAGAAGAAGGCATGGGCGTGGTGCAGTCTTATCGCCCTGGTCTGCCGGAGTATGCCCCTAACTCCCAGATGCTGGCCGCGGCTCGCCAGCCGTACCTGTGGGTAGACAAAACCGGACGCCGCTTCACCGATGAATCCATCGTCATCATTTGGCCGCACGCCGGTAACGCGCTGGCGAAAGCGGGCGGCGTGATGTATTCCGTCTTTGACGAGGAAACCCGCAAGCACGTGGTCAACGACGGTATCGATGTGCCGATCGGCGAATGGGTCATCGCCAATACCAAGCTGGTGAAATTTGACGACGAGTTCGCCAAAGAGAGCCAGAAAAACCGGGGCTTTGTCTTCAAAAGCAACAGTATTGAAGACCTGGCCAAACAGATGGCCGTCGACCCGGCCGTGCTGAAACGCACCATTGAAGACAACAACCGCTATGCGGCGCAGAAACGCGACGAAGTCTTCAACAAAAACATGGACTATCTGCGCCCGGTGAAAACCGGTCCGTTCTATGCCGTGAAGATGATGCCGGCCGCGCTCGGTACGCTCGGCGGCGTGAAGATTAACGAGAAAATGGAAGCCGTCAGCCCGACTGGCAGCGCGGTGCCTGGCCTGTACGTCACCGGTAACGATGCCGCCGGTATGTACGGCGACACCTATGACTTGCTGTTGGGCGGCGGAACGTTCGGCTTTGCGCTCAACTCTGGTCGCATGGCCGGCGAAAACGCTCTCGATTACATTCATTTCAGCGCGAAGTAACGCCTGAAATCCTACCTGTCGTCCCCCACGCCGTGGGGGACTTTCACACTTTACGAAACGTCTTCACACTTTACGAAACGTCAGATTCAGGCGCACCTCATCGGACATTCCCATCGGCAGCGGCCCGCGTTTTAGCGGCAAAATCGCGTGATAATTCAGCCGGGACGCACCGCCCCACACCACCACATCGCCGTGCATCAGCGCCAAGCGCCGGCACGAATCGCTGCGTTTCCTCCCACCGAACAGAAACACCGCGCCTAACCCCAGCGAAACAGAGACGATCGGCTGGCGCAAATCCCGCTCATCCCTGTCCTGATGCAACGACAGCTTGGCACCAACGGCGTAACGGTTAATCAGGCAGGCATCGGGCGCAAACCCGTCATACCCGGCCTCGTGCGCCGCCGCCTGCGACAAGCGCAAAAAGCACGCCGGTATGGCAGGCCACGGTTCGCCGGTCAGCGGATCCTGCGCACTGTAGCGATACCCCAGCTCGTCGCTCACCCAGCCTAGCGGCCCGCAATTACTCATCGCCACCGACATGGTGTACCCGCCCGGCGTCACCATCTGCCGGAAAGGGGCTTGTTGCGTCACCGTTTCCAGCGCGGCCAGCAGCTCGTCGGCCTGTGACCAGGCAAAGCCGCGCAACCACATCGCACCGGGTGCCAGCGTTTCATTGCGGCGTTCCGGCGGCTCATCGGTAAACAGTTCGAAATTCATGCACAAACCTGTTCAAATAACCAGTAGAATTGAGTATATATCTCTTCACAGAGCATTGCCTGCTGAAATCAATCGCCAATCATTAAGGATGCCAATCAATGACGCCATCTTCCCTCCCGTTCGACGAACCTCAGGCTCTCGCCCATTTGTCCGCGATTGATGCGCACTGGGCGCGGTTGATCGACGGCGTCGGTCATATTCGCTTTGAGAGCCGCCCGGCGCGGGAACCTTACGAGGCGCTGATCCGGGCAGTCGCCAGCCAGCAGCTCAGCAACCGCGCCGCCGCCGCGATCATCAGCAAGCTACAGCAACGTTTTGCCGTAGGGGAAAACGGTTTTCCCGCCGCCGAACAACTCGCGACATGTGAAGCGGAGATCCTACGCCAGTGTGGTTTTTCCGCCCGTAAAATCGACACGGTGAAAGGCATTGCACAGGGCGTACTGAGCGGATTGGTACCTGATAGAGCGGCAGCCGAACATCTGGATGACGACACGCTGATCGAACGGCTTTGCACCTTGAAAGGCATCGGTCGCTGGACGGTAGAAATGCTGTTGATCTCCACGCTGGAGCGGATGGACATCATGCCGGTGGACGATCTCGGCATCAAACAAGGGTTTCGTTACCTGTATCGTCTGCCGCAGGACCCGACGCGTAAAGCGATGTTGGCGCTGAGCGAACCCTGTCGCCCCTACCGCACGTTGGCGGCCTGGTATTTGTGGCGCATTCCCCATATGCCGGATTACGCCGAATACCGGGCATCGTTACGTCAGTAAACGGCGTATGAAAACAAGCCCGAAGCCAGGAGCAGGCAATCGTTCACGCTCTTGCTTCGGATGCCGGGCTAACGCCCCTGTATAACGGTGGTCAGCAGCCGTTCGCGCAGCACATCGTATAGCCAGTTATAAGCCATGGTGTACGGCAGGAAGAACAGGAAGAAACCGATCTCCACCATCAGCGCCTGCCACAACGTGATATTCAGCATCCAGGCGGCCAGCGGCAAACCGATCAGAATAAAACCGCCTTCGAAGCCCAGAGCGTGTCCAGCTCGTACCCACCAACCGCGTTTCATGCGGCTGACCGGCCACAAGCGATCAAACAGGCTGTTGTACACCACGTTCCAGACCATCGCCACGCTGGATAACATGACCGACAGCGCCCCCACCTGCAAGATCGAGCGCTCAAGCACCCAGGCGCCGATCGGGGCGCAAATCAGCAATGCCATCACCTCGAAGCCGATAGCATGTGCTATCCGCTCACGGAATGTTTTTTGCTGATGATGCACTGTCTGCCGGGTTTTCTGTTGCATGCTTTCCTCCTTCTGATGATGCAGCGACGCTAACGGGTTGCCATTTTCATCTAAATAATCAATAGTTCTAAATTAGAATCCATCTAGAAAATCGATAGAGGCAGCGATGCGCTATTCTCCTGAATCCCTGCTGGCATTTCTCGCCACCGTGAATACCGGCTCGTTTTCCGCGGCGGCACGCCACCTGCAAAAGAGCCAATCCACCGTCAGCACGGCGGTGGCGAATCTGGAAGCTGACCTGGGATTGCAGTTGTTCGACAGAGGTGGTCATCAGCCGGTGCTGACGGAGGAAGGGCGTAAGGTGCTCAGCCATGTCAAAGCGATTCTTTCCGCCAGCGAAGCGCTGGACGAACTGGCGATCCGTCTGGCGGATAAAGTCGAACCGCGGCTGACCTTTGTGCTGTCGGACACCTGGCAGTGCCGCCACTATTACCCGGTATTGCAGCGCTTCGCCGGGCGCTTTCCCGATGTCGAGTTCGAGTGCCTGATTGCGGAAGACGAAGACGTGGTGGAGTTGTTGCAGTCGCAGCGCGCCCACGTCGGCGTGTTGCAGGCGCAGGTACATTACCCCATCGACATTGCGGTATCCCGGTTGCAGGTGAAAACCGAAATGGCGGTGTATGTCGCCCGCACGCACCCGCTGGCGCAACAGAAACAGGTGACGCAGGAACAACTCGCCACAGTGCGTCAGCTCTGCCTGCATACCTACAGTCAACGGGAGCGCCCACCTGCCGAAGGCACCGGTTGGTCAACGCCGTCGTATCTGATGTTGCTGGAAATGGCGGAGCAGGGTTTTGGCTGGAGCATCCTGCCGCGCTGGCTGGTAGACGAATACGCCCAAAACCGGCTGGTGGAACTGCCGCTGTCGGGCTGGCCGCGACAAATTGAAGTGGATATCGCCTGGTCGCGCCCGTCGCCTCCCGGCCCGGCAGGGCTATGGCTTATCGATACTCTGCTGGAACAGCGTGAATAATAAAACCAACGCACCGGCAACGTGGAGTATGGCGGGTTAAACCTTATTTATTTAATGGGCATTAATCGCTGATGCACATTGTGCTTAATTAATTTAAATAAATAACTTAATATGGCGCCCGTCATGTCACGTTTATCAATATCAACATCCTGTTTCTATCTGAGATATATTTTCAACGAAAACATGACGAAGATAAAAATAATGTGACTTGTCAGCGTGGTACTCCTTGTCATAAAGCCATAGTATGTGAGGCGGTATCCCTCAAGGGGCGCAACCGGCGCACGTTAAGGAATATCACCCACGTTTATTGCTTTTGTCGTCGTGCCAGAGGCGATTGACACCACAACGATGGACACAACAATAAGACCGGCACAAAAGCCTTAGGCGGAAATAAGACCCGATACATCACTCAATTATGCGGCTGCAAGTGAGAAGAAAATGTCGAATAAACCGTTTTATTATCAAGATCCGTTTCCATTAGCGAAAGATAAAACCGAATACCGTTTAATCAGCAGCGACTTTGTTTCCGTCAGCCAGTTTGAAGGCCAGGATATTCTCAAAGTCGACCCACAGGGGCTAACCTTGCTGGCTCAGCAGGCATTCCACGACGCCTCTTTCCTGTTGCGCCCGTCACACCAGCAACAAGTCGCCGATATTCTGCACGACCCGGAAGCCAGCGAAAACGACCGTTATGTCGCCCTGCAGTTCCTGCGTAACTCCGAAATCGCCGCCAAAGGCATCCTGCCGACCTGTCAGGATACCGGCACCGCCATTATCGTCGGTAAAAAAGGCCAGCGCGTGTGGACCAACGGCAACGATGCCGAAGCGCTGTCGCACGGGGTTTACAACACCTTTATCGAAGACAACCTGCGCTATTCCCAGAACGCGGCGCTGGATATGTACAAAGAGGTCAACACCGGCACCAACCTGCCGGCGCAGATAGACCTCTACAGCACCGAAGGCGATGAGTATAAATTCCTGTTCGTCACCAAAGGCGGCGGTTCCGCCAACAAAACCTATCTGTATCAGGAAACCAAAGCGCTGTTGTCACCGGGCAAGCTGACCAATTATCTGGTGGAAAAAATGCGTACGCTGGGCACCGCAGCTTGCCCGCCGTACCACATTGCCTTCGTCATCGGCGGCACCTCGGCGGAAACCAACCTGAAAACCGTGAAACTGGCTTCCACCCACTACTACGACGAACTGCCGACCGAAGGCAACGAGCATGGTCAGGCGTTCCGCGACGTAGCGCTGGAACAGGAACTGCTGGAAGAAGCCCGTAATCTGGGGCTCGGCGCCCAGTTCGGCGGTAAATACTTCGCCCACGACGTGCGGGTGATCCGCCTGCCGCGTCACGGTGCTTCCTGCCCGGTCGGCATGGGCGTGTCCTGCTCGGCAGACCGCAACATCAAAGCCAAGATCAACCGTCAGGGCATCTGGCTGGAACAGTTGGAAACCAACCCCGGCAAATACATCCCGGAACACCTGCGTCAGGCCGGCGAAGGCGAAGTGGTGCGTATCGACCTGAACCGCCCGATGGCCGACATTCTCAAAACGCTGTCGCAGTACCCGGTTTCCACTCGCCTGTCGCTGAACGGCACCATCATCGTGGCGCGCGACATTGCGCACGCCAAGCTGAAGGAACTGCTGGACAACGGCGGCGAACTGCCGCAATACGTGAAAGATCATCCGATCTATTACGCCGGCCCCGCCAAAACGCCGGAAGGCTATGCCTCTGGTTCGCTCGGTCCGACGACCGCTGGCCGAATGGACTCCTATGTTGACCTGCTGCAATCCCACGGCGGCAGCATGATCATGCTGGCCAAGGGCAACCGTAGCCAGCAGGTCACCGACGCCTGTAAGAAACACGGCGGTTTCTATCTCGGCAGCATCGGCGGCCCGGCGGCGATTCTGGCGCAGAACAGCATCAAGAGCCTGGAATGCGTGGAATACCCGGAACTGGGTATGGAAGCTATTTGGAAAATCGAAGTGGAAGACTTCCCGGCCTTTATCCTGGTGGATGACAAAGGCAACGACTTCTTCCAGGTGATCCAGTCGCAGAAATGCACCCGCTGCGGCTAAGATTATCGCCTATCGGATGCTGACCAAGGGGATGGCTGATGCCATCCCCTTTTTTATCACATCGCTTCGGCTCTATTCAGTCCTATTGCGCCCGGCACACCGATGGCGCATTATCACGATAATTTAATGCATTATAAATGCAACTTATAGATATCCCGCTAAACAACGCATAAAATGGCGTCAGAAACTGAATCAACGAGGCCACTATGCACGAAACCACTATGCAAGAAACACAAGACTTGCTGTGCTATAAACAGATGCCGGTATGGAACAGCAGTACGCTGCCTGCGGCATTCCAGGAAAAACACAACACCAAAGAAGGCACCTGGGCGAAGCTAGATATTATAAAAGGCGAGATGACGTTCGACCTGCTGACGGAACAAGGTGAAACCACAGAGCGTTTCCAGTTCTCGCCGCAACAACAACCCCCCTATATCGAACCGCAGTGCTGGCACCGCATTGTCTCGTTTTCAGACGATCTGGAATGTCAATTGGGCTTTTACTGCACGGCGGAAGACTATTACCACAAAAAATATGAGCTGACGCGCACCCACTCGGAAGTCATCAACGCCCTGCGTTATGTGCAACCGGGGAAAGCGCTGGATCTGGGCTGTGGCGGCGGGCGTAACGCGCTCTACCTGAACCTGAAAGGGTTTGACGTCACCGCCTGTGACAAGAACGCCATGAGTATTGATAAGCTCAATCACATCATTGCCGATGAATCACTCAGCCGGATTGAGGCGTTCGTCCACGACATCAATCAGGCCGATGTTCGTCATCAGTACGATTTTATCCTGTCGACGGTAGTATTCATGTTTCTGGAGCGGGCCTGCATCCCGGCTATCGTCAGCAACATGCAGGAGCACACGGTTGCCGGTGGCTATAATCTGATTGTCGCCGCCATGTCCACCGACGATTTCCCCTGCCCACTGCCGTTCTCGTTTACCTTTGGGCACAACGAATTACACGACTATTACCGAGACTGGGAGATCGTAAAATACAACGAAGATGTCGGGGAATTGCACAAAACCGACGCCGACGGCAACCGCATCAAACTGCGCTTTGCCACGCTGCTGGCTCGCAAACCCGCCTGAACCTGACACCCCAAAAACACCATGCCTGAAAAAACACAGGGCCGGAAAACCGGCCCTGTGGCGATGCGATGTTGTCTGGCGACAATCAGTTGGCTTTACACTCAGCCGCCTGACGGTAAGCCACCAGATCTTCGATAGTCAGCACCGGCATATTGTGCTGTTTCGCAAAGGTGATCACTTCCGGCGCATGCGCCATAGAACCATCGTCATTCGTCAGTTCGCACAACACGCCGAACGGTTTGAACCCCGCCAGACGCATCAAATCCACCGTCGCTTCGGTATGACCACCACGCGCCAGCACGCCGCCCGGTTGCGCACGCAGCGGGAACACATGACCAGGGCGATTCAGATCGCTCGCACGGGCATCATCGGCAATCGCCGTGCGAATCGTCGTCAGGCGATCGGCGGCGGAGACGCCGGTAGTGACGCCTTCAGCGGCTTCAATCGTGACGGTGAACGCGGTCTGATAATGGCTGGAATTGTTTTCCACCATCATCGGCAGTTCCAGCTTCTGGCGACGTTCTTCGGTGAGACACAGACACACGATGCCGCTGCCATGGCGAATGGTCAGCGCCATTTGTTCAACGGTCATGGTTTCGGCCGGGAAAATCATGTCACCTTCGTTTTCCCTGTCTTCATCGTCCAGCACCATCACGCCGCGGCCTTGACGCAACGCATCCAGCGCACGTTCAACGCGTTCAACAGGGGTACCGAATTCGGAAAGTAAAGTCTGATTCATGGTAAAAAAACCTCATTGTTAATATGGATTACCAGAACCAGGGCGAACTTGAGGAGTCGCTGATGCAAGCTGAAAAACAGCGGCAAAAGCGCAAAAATAACGCGGGCAGGCGCTAACCTGTCAGAAACCGTTACTCTCTCCCATCCGGACTATTACCGTCGGCCCCGGAATTACACCGGATCTGCTGACCTCAAACGATACCGCTTGAGCGCTCGCGGGCTTTCAGTCGGCCTTAGGCGCAAACTGGTTTACCGCCGGTGGGGAATTGCACCCCGCCCTGAGAATAAGCAGAGTTACTATAACGCTAACCGAAGAGAGGGGCAATCGCTAACCCTACTGATAGATCGCAAAATTCATAAGATACAAATCACTTTTTGTTTATACCGAGCAGGTCTGGCATTACACTGAGAACATATCCACCGTTTCGTCAAACAGTTCAGGAAAGCGTCATGATTGACCCGAAAAAGTTAGAGCAAATTGCTCGTCAGGTGCAAGAATCCATGCCGAAAGGCATCCGGGAATTTGGCGAAGATATGGAGAAGAAAATCCGTCAGATTTTACAGTCGCAGTTGGGCAAGCTGGACGTGGTCAGCCGTGAGGAATTCGATGTACAAACCCAGGTGCTGCTGCGTACTCGTGAGAAACTGGCGTTGCTGGAACAGCGCGTGAGCGCACTGGAAGCAAAAGCCGCCGGCAGCGAAGCCGGGCAGCAACCGCCCGCCGACCCGCAGTAATCCCCACGGCGGCGCTACGCCAGACAGGGCCTCGGCCCCTGTCTGGTTGTCCGGCGCTAACCGGTCGCAACAGCCTCGTGTTTTGCAGGCAGCATCAGCCACAGCACCGCCAGCATGCCTAACGCATACAGCGACTTCCAGCCCAGCGTCAGCAACAACGCTACGCACAATACACTTCCAACGCCCGCCATCACCCGCGAACGGCCATGCAGCAGCCGCCATCCCGCCAACATGCACAGCAGATAAATCAAAATAAAAATGCCGTTGGCGTAAACGATCAGTTCAGACAACGGCAGTTGCAGCCAATAGATAAGCAGACAGCAGATCAGGCAGCAGGCCACTACCAGCGATAACGCATTCACCGGCGCACGCGATGCGGATAAACGTGCCAGACGGCTCCCTTCCGGTGCTTGCGACCACACCAGCCGGGCAAAACCCTGAGTATAGATATTCACGCTGGCGAAACAGGCGAGATAACCCACGATGCAGGCCAGCCACAATGCATGGTCGCCGAATAGCCGCACCACCACGCCGGGCAGCGATGCGGTGGCCGCCTGACGGGGGCCGTAAGCGCCGAAATGCAGTACTGCGACGGTACATCCCCAATAGACGGCGCCGGCCAGCAACATACCGATCAGCAACGCGCGTGGAAAATCACGCTCGGGTGACCTGAATTCAGTCGCCAGATGCGCAAAAGCCTCCAGTCCGACAAAGCACCAGAACATCACCGCCAGCGCATCCAGCATCTTCACACCGTTAATCTCCGCGAGTGCGGGCCACGGTATCTGAGACAACGTTATCTGTCCCTTCCACCAGATCGCCGCCACCAGCAACACCACCAGCAGCGCAATCAGCGTCTGCACCGTCGCGCTGGAACCGGCGCTACGCATTCCCAGCAGCCAAATCACCGCCAGCGTCAACAATTGCACCAACAGTAAGCCACCGGCACTCAACCCAAAGGCCGCCTGCCAGAAACCAGACGCAATCTGCATTGCCGCGGGCAAGCCAACCGGGATTACGGATAAGAATAACCAGCCGGTCACTCTGGCTAAACGGGGGCCGAACGCCAGCCGGACAAAATGCGCCGCGCCGCCGGCATTCGGAAAGTGTCGGCCCAACGAAGCAAAAGCAATCGCAATCGGAAACACCAGGCCAATCAGCAGCGGCCAGGCCCACAGGCTATCGCCCCGCGACTGCTCCGCCACCAATGCGGGCACAGCAAACACGCCGGTTCCCAACAACGAGGTCGACAATAACCCGATGCCCTGAACCAGCCCCAACTCCTGTCTTAAGGTATTCTTACCGCTCACTGTCTGCACCTTGCCGCCAGCCGACAGGTTTACTGCCCGACACCGACATACTGAACGCGATCGCTGCATGAACGATTGCGGTGAAAGTAAAAAGCCCCCGAGAACGGAGGCTTGTGAAAAGAGAGAGCATTAACGATACGCTACCGTTATTCGCCCCGAGCGTTATTCGCCCTGAGCGCTGTTCGCCTTGAGCACATCGCGAATACGGGCTTTATACGCTTCCACCTTCTGCGGCGTCATCAGGCGACGCTCGTCATCCAGCACCACGCCGCCGACATCATCGGCGATACGTTGAGCGGATTGCAGCATCAGCTTGAAATTCTGACTCGCATCGCCATACGAAGGCACCATCATGAAAATCGACACGCCCGGCGTGGTAAATTCCGACATGGCTTCCACGTTGAAAGAACCGGGTTTAACCATGTTAGCCAGACTGAACAACACCGGCCCACTGCCGGCCGGATTAACATGGCGGTGGAAGATGTTCATTTCACCGAACTGGAACCCCGCCTGCAACACGCTTTGCAACAGCAACTCGCCGCCAATCACGCCGCCCTGATGAGCCGCTACGTGCAAGACCAGCACCGCTTCTTGCGGTGGTTCATGTTGCACCTGTGGCTCATGTTGTACCGTTGCCGGCGCGTCAGGCACAGGATCAGGTTGCCGGTGATAGGTTTCCGGCACCGGCTCATTAACCGCTTGTACAGGCTCTGCCGACTGGGATGGCGGCTGCTGATAGCGAGGCTGCGGTTCTGCATGTGGCGTAACAGGCTGGCGCAACGGCGCTGGTGGTTCAACATCGTCCAGTAACGGGTCATACACCGGCGATTCCTGCCTGAAGGCGGGCTCTGGACGCTCGCCTGAAGGCGCATAATCGCCGGACGGCGTATTTTTCTGGCTGCGGGAAGAGGTTACCCGCACTTCACCAACCCCGTCGTCAAGCTCCTCCAGCGGGGCGTCATCACGCTTTGGCTTCAGGCGTTTTACCGGACGATCGCGGAAAAGGGACGAGCGCTCCTTACGGCTTGTCCAAAGACCATGCAGTAACAGTGCTATAATTGCGATCGCGCCAACGACAATCAAGATCAGACGCAGGTCCTGCATCATTGCTATCCCAGTTATTCCAATACATTGCCACTACGGCAAATACACATACCTCTAACTGTATTTGCCTGTGTACCCAAGTGCAAGTCCATGCACTAGTTTATGATAATAAAGATCGACTGCGGGCATTTTTTTGCCGTTTTTTCATGCAAATCGCAACTAGCCAGTCGAAAACCATCCCGATATGATGCCGTAACCTGCATATCCTAAGGTGAGAAACCGCACCATGTCTTACACGCAACACCTTGATCCCAAACACAGCGGCCTGCATTATTTTCTGAAAGGCTGGCAACTGCTGTCGTTACCCGGCATTCGCCGTTTTGTCATTCTTCCTATGCTGATGAATATCCTGCTGATGGGCGGCGCTTTTTGGTGGCTATTTCGCCAGTTGGGAAACTGGGTTCCGCAACTTATGACCCATGTACCGGAATGGCTACAGTGGCTGAGTTACCTGCTCTGGCCGCTGGTGACCCTCTCCGTATTGCTGGTGTTCAGCTATTTCTTCAGCACCCTTACCAATCTGATTGCCGCACCGTTTAATGGGTTACTGGCAGAGCAACTGGAAGCCCGGCTAACCGGTCAGCCGCTGCCGGCCAGCGGAATACTTGATATCGCCAAAGACGTCCCGCGCATTATGCGGCGCGAAGTGCAAAAACTGGCCTATTATTTACCCCGTGTACTGGTGCTACTGCTGCTGTATTTCGTGCCCGGCGTCGGCCAGACGATCATACCGGTGGTATGGTTTCTGTTTGGCGCCTGGATGCTGGCAATCCAATACTGCGATTATCCGTTCGACAATCACAAGGTCGGTTTCGTCACCATGCGAGAGGCATTACGGCAGAACAAACTGACCAATCTGCAATTTGGCGCGCTGGTCAGCCTGTGCACGATGGTGCCGGTGCTGAATCTGTTAATCATGCCGGTCGCCGTCTGCGGCGCGACGGCCTTATGGGTCGATCGTTACCGTCATCTTTCCGGTACGCAGCCACGGGCGTAACCGGGAACCTTGAGCGGGAAAAATGTCGGAGTATCGATGTTCTATAACTGGATGTTGGGAAAAACATATTTCCTCAGAACATATCGATATAGCGATTCTTTCCTTCACTGGTTTTCCCGAACAGGTATTCTCTCTGTGGTTCGCAAAAATTTCATACAGTTATTAAGGACGGGCTATGAGTAAGATCTACGAAGACAATTCTTTCACTATCGGCCATACGCCGCTGGTTCGTCTGAATCGCATCGGCAATGGGCGTATTCTGGCTAAGGTGGAGTCACGTAACCCGAGCTTCAGCGTCAAATGCCGCATCGGTGCCAACCTGATTTGGGATGCCGAAAAACGCGGTGTGTTGAAGCCCGGCGTCGAACTCGTAGAGCCGACCAGCGGTAATACCGGTATTGCGCTGGCGTATGTAGCGGCGGCGCGCGGTTACAAACTGACGCTGACCATGCCGGAAACCATGAGCCTTGAGCGCCGTAAGTTACTTAAAGCGCTGGGCGCCAATCTGGTGCTGACTGAAGGCGCCAAAGGCATGAAAGGCGCTATCGCCAAAGCCGAAGAAATCGTGGCCGGCGACCCGCAGCATTATCTGTTGCTGCAGCAGTTCAGCAACCCGGCCAACCCGGAAATTCATGAAAAAACCACCGGTCCGGAAATCTGGGAAGACACCGACGGTGAAGTCGATGTGTTTATCGCAGGTGTCGGCACCGGCGGCACATTGACCGGCGTTAGCCGCTATATCAAGCAGACCAAAGGCAGGGCGATTATCTCCGTGGCCGTTGAGCCGACCGACTCGCCGGTCATCACCCAGGCGCTGGCCGGCGAAGAAATCAAACCCGGTCCGCACAAGATCCAGGGGATCGGCGCAGGGTTTATTCCAGCCAACCTGGACCTGAAATTGGTCGATCGTGTCGAGCGTATCACCAACGAAGAGGCGATCAACACGGCTCGTCGCCTGATGGAAGAAGAAGGTATTCTGGCAGGGATTTCCTCCGGCGCAGCGGTAGCAGCAGCGATTAACCTGTTGAAAGAAGAGGAATTTGCCAACAAAACCATCGTCGTAATCCTGCCTTCTTCCGGTGAGCGTTACCTCAGTACCGCACTCTTTGCCGATCTGTTCACCGAGCAGGAATTACAGCAGTAAGTCATCCTTCTCGCGAGTGTGATTCAAAAGTTAAAAAAGCACCCTTCCGGGTGCTTTTTTGTGGCAGAGTTCAAACTTTCTGTTACTTGCACATTGCTTTTCCGCGCCAGGTTTAGTATTTAACCGGACAATTATTTTGATGCGTGAAATTAATATCCGGCAGAGCCCCCACATACGGATATCATTCTTGCGACATGAAGCTGCAGGGCCGGACGCTTTATTACCGCAGGAACAACGAGCAAGGGGCATTACCGACTTAACCAGGGGTAAACGCACTCCGTTTCCCTTACCGCATCCCGGCCTGTCCTGAACCAGTCAGGGCAACCAAGCAAGCTAAAGTTCAGCACATACACTAAACTTTAGTTCCACAACATGAACCTAATCCAACAAGTTGGGGAAAACAGAATGTTCAAGCAAGAAGTAACGATTACCGCGCCAAATGGTCTGCACACTCGTCCTGCCGCACAGTTCGTGAAAGAAGCTAAAGGCTTTACCTCTGAAATCACCGTCACCTCCAACGGTAAAAGCGCCAGCGCGAAAAGCCTGTTCAAACTGCAGACTCTGGGTCTGACTCAAGGGACTGTCGTAACGATTTCTGCCGAAGGTGAAGACGAGCAGCAAGCCGTTGAACATCTGGTTAAACTGATGGCTGAGCTTGAGTAAACGGCCCGCTATCTTTAGTGAACATCAGAATCAAGTAAGGTAGGGTTATGATTTCAGGCATATTAGTATCACCGGGTATTGCTTTTGGTAAGGCGCTGCTACTGAAAGATGACGAAATTGTCGTCAACCGGAAAAAAATCTCTGCAGACCAGGTCGAGAAGGAAATCGAGCTTTTCCTGACCGGCCGCGCCAAAGCGTCACAGCAACTGGAAGCCATCAAGCAAAAAGCCGCTGAAACGCTGGGGCCAGAGAAAGAAGCCATCTTCGAAGGGCACATCATGCTGTTGGAAGATGAGGAATTCGAGCAGGAAATCATCTCCCTGATTAAAGACGAGCATGCGTCTGCGGACGCGGCGGCGTTTTCCGTCATCGAGACCCAGGCGAAAGCGCTGGAAGAACTGGATGATGAATACCTGAAAGAGCGCGCCGCAGACATGCGCGATATCGGCAAGCGCCTGCTGAAGAACATCCTGGGCCTGCATATCGTTGATCTGGGCGACATTCAGGACGAAGCGATCCTGATAGCCAAAGATCTGACCCCGTCTGAAACCGCACAGTTAAACCTGAAAAAAGTGCTGGGTTTCATTACCGATATCGGCGGCCGTACCTCCCATACCTCGATCATGGCGCGCTCGCTGGAACTGCCCGCCATCGTGGGTACTACCGACGCCACCCAAAAAATCAAGAATGGCGATTTCATCATTCTGGATGGGGTGAACAACAAGATTTATCAAAATCCTGATCAGGCGACGATTGACCAGCTCAAAGCCGTTCAGGAGCAGTACAACACCGAAAAATACGAGCTCGCCAAACTCAAAGATCTGCCTGCCATCTCGCTGGATGGTCATCAGGTTGAAGTGTGCGCCAACATCGGTACCGTGCGCGATATCGCAGGGGCTGAACGTAACGGTGCCGAAGGCGTGGGTCTGTATCGCACCGAGTTCCTGTTCATGGACCGCGATGCCCTGCCGACCGAAGAAGAGCAGTTCCAGGCGTACAAAGCCGTCGCCGAAGCGATGGGCGCTCAGGCCGTGATCGTGCGTACCATGGACATCGGCGGCGACAAAGACCTGCCGTACATGAATTTGCCGAAAGAAGAGAACCCGTTCCTCGGCTGGCGCGCGATTCGTATCTGCCTCGATCGCAAAGAGATTCTGCATTCGCAGTTGCGCGCTATTCTGCGTGCCTCCGCGTTCGGCAAACTGCGCATCATGTTCCCGATGATCATCTCGGTAGAAGAAGTGCGTACGCTGAAAGCCGAACTGGAGATGCTCAAAGCCCAGTTGCGTGCCGAAAACAAAACATTTGATGAAACCATCGAAGTCGGCGTGATGGTGGAAACCCCGGCCGCGGCGGCCATCGCCCATCACCTGGCGAAGGAAGTTGACTTCTTTAGTATTGGGACAAATGACTTAACCCAGTATACTCTGGCGGTAGATCGTGGGAACGAGCTGATTTCTCATCTCTATAACCCGATGTCTCCGGCCGTGTTGACCTTGATTAAGCAGGTAATCGACGCTTCCCATGCCGAAGGCAAATGGACCGGCATGTGCGGTGAACTGGCAGGTGATGAACGTGCTACACTACTGCTGCTGGGAATGGGTCTGGATGAGTTCAGCATGAGTGCCATCTCGATTCCTCGCATCAAGAAAATTATTCGCAATGCCAACTACGAAGATGCGAAAGCGCTGGCGGAGCAGGCATTAGCCAAGCCGACAGCAGAAGAGTTAAGCAGTCTGGTAAGCCGGTTCATTAAAGAAAAGACGCTTTGCTGATACCGCTGTGCTGACCCAATATTAATGCTTAGGAGAAAATCATGGGTTTGTTCGATAAACTGAAATCTCTGGTTTCTGACGACAAGAAAGAAACCGGCAGCATCGAAATCATTGCCCCGTTATCTGGCGAAATCGTCAATATCGAAGACGTGCCTGATGTCGTCTTTGCTGAGAAGATCGTTGGCGATGGTATCGCTATCAAACCTAGCGGTAACAAGATGGTTGCACCCGTAGACGGCACCATTGGTAAAATCTTCGAAACCAACCATGCGTTTTCTATCGAATCAGACACGGGCATTGAGCTGTTCGTTCACTTCGGTATTGATACCGTTGAACTGAAAGGCGAAGGCTTTAAGCGTATCGCCGAAGAAGGGCAACGCGTCAAAAAAGGCGATGTGGTGATCGAGTTTGATTTGCCGTTGCTGGAAGAGAAAGCCAAGTCCACTCTGACTCCGGTCGTGATCTCTAACATGGATGAGATCAAAGAGCTGATCAAACTGAACGGCACCGTAGTCGTTGGGGAAACCCCGGTTATCCGCATCAAGAAGTAAGCGAATCTCATGCACCTGTAGGTGCAATGCGTAACGCATTAATCCTTTAAGAACGCCGCGACAAATAAATGTTGCGGCTTCTTTTTTGCGGCTTGTTTTATAGCTGTATCTTGCTCATTTAGTCCTAGAGACTATCCCAGTAGGCGTTATTGGCGCAGCCAGTTTGGACTCGGGAAGCCCTAATGAGATAGGCTCTTAGGTTCGGAGACTGAGTCGTCCTCCAAACGCGTCGTAGTATCGCCCTCATATCGGCGATTGGTGTGAGAAAGTCGCCAGCGCACCAAATCATCCGCACCTGGCCCTTCTTCAAAGGCAATATCCTCACCGCTTAGCAGCTCACCGGTGTTCTGATCGATGAAGCTCCACCGCACATCGGCACCGGTTTTTCGATTCACGAATTTTAACGGCGGCGCTGAAGCGCCGGATAGACCCAAGCGATCCCCAATCTGAGAGAGCATCACCATGATCGGTGCAAGTTGCCGACCATGCGGAGTTAAGAGGTATTCAAATCGTTCAGGATTGACTTGATAGCGCCGCCGCTCAACCAGACCATTGGCCTCGAGGTGTTTGAGTCGGTTGCTCAGTGTCGCATTGGTGACGCCGGATGATTGACGTAGCTCGTCATATCGGCTGATGCCGAAGACAAGATCACGCAGGATCAACAGCCCCCAACGATCGCCAATTGCGGCCATAACGCCGGCAATTGAACACACCATCCCATCAAAACTTTTCGATCGCATAAGCCCTATCCCCAATCCGGCACCTTGCATAAACCATTAATTATATACCCGTCATACTTCAAGTTGCAGGTGTGATCACCGCAGATCCAGCATTCGGGCAGGTGCTTGCGCGGCCACTCACTCTTATTATAAGATTGACTATGCGCACTGATGCTTCGGCAGGTTGAAGTCATAAAGTGATCCTGTCTCACCATGATCACGGCAACGCCCCAGACAGAGGCGTTCACACTTGCTGTCGCACAAGACGACCAACGTCATTCCCAGTCTCAGGACTACCTGGTGATTGTTTGCCATACGCCAGGGCTTTTTAATATTCGGGTTTACCTGTCAGCGTCATACGACGCGTCGACCGTCTGATGCTGTTCACCGGGTCACCGTCAGCATGTCACTGAGTGGATAGGCTGAACCCGGGCATTCGGTGGCGTTGTCAGTGTGATGTTGAGCGGGCACGGCAGGCAACCCAAACTGGAGCGTCATAAGTGGAAGAAAAACTTGATTTAACGCGCCGTACATTGATTAAGGCAACCGCTACCCTCGCCGCCGCCGTACCGACAATAGCGATGGCGACATCCGCAGCACTTGGTGCAGAACAGACACCCTCCCCCGCGACAGAAACAGCGACGCAACCAACAACCCTCGCTGAAGTTCCGCCTGGGCCAAACACAAAATTATCGATCGAACGCCGGGGGCAAGTGGTGTTATTGGGGCTCAATCGCCCTGCCATCCAAAACCGCATCGATCCTGAAACATTTCAGGCACTGGCAAGAGCCATATACGACTACGATCATGATCCCTCTCTGCGAGCGGCTATCTTATTCGGTCACGGCGACAATTTTTCTCGGGGTATTGATGTGGATGCCTATAAAGCAACCGTCAATAACAACGGAAATATTCTGGCGGGCCTGACTCACGTCATCAGTCCGCTTAATTATGGCCCGATCCGGCGTTCCAAACCGCTCATCGCCGCCGTGCACGGCGACACATGGAATATGGCTCACGAGCTCTTCTTGTCAGCAGATATCCGGGTTGCAGCAGCCAATACCAAGTTTGGTCAGGATGAAAACTCCCACGGACGTTTCCCCGGAGGAGGCTCAACCGTTCGATTCGTACGCGAGGCCGGCTGGGGCAATGCCATGCGATTCATGCTGACAGGGGACCATTGGGGAGCGGAGGATGCCTATCGCATGGGAATATTGCAAGAGATCGCCGAAACGCCCCAGGCAACGCTAGACAGAGCCATAGCTATCGCCAACAAAATCGCGGCATGCGGCCCAATCGGCATACAAACCACGCTGGCATCGGCGCATCTGGCCATTGATTCCAGTGAGGCCATAGCCTTCGCCCAACTCGGCGCACAGTACAGCGCGCTTTATCGCACCAAGGATTTTATCGAAGGCATGGCTGCACAAGCCGAAGGCCGTCCCCCCCTATTTCATGGCCATTAATCAGGCGGTGAGTATCACCGCCTGATTAATGATTCAGGACGCCAAATCGCCACAGGGCAGCGGCTGTTTTGGCGTCAACTCGCTACAGGAATCAGTAAGCCAGGCTACTGCCAGCGAGGAATGCAGATATCGATCTGCAACCCGCCCTGCTCGCGGTTTTCCGCTTCAATACGGCCGCCATGCGCCACTACCGCCTTGCGAGCAATCGCCAGCCCCAGACCATAGCCTTTGCCCGACTGCGGCGAATCAATGCGCATGAAAGGGTCGAAAATACTGGAAAGCTTGCTTTCCTCCACGCCCGGCCCGCGATCCGCCACGCCGATGCACCACTCTTTTTCATCCCGGGACAGCGTAACCAGCACCTGCTGACCACGCGAAGAGAAACGCAACGCATTGCGAACGATGTTATCCAGCGCATGTCGCATCAGCTCCGCTGAGCCTTTGACGGTGTAATCGTCGTAATCGCCACTACTCAGCGCGATCTCCACCCCCGGCACCTGCGCTTCGTAACGTGCATCGTTAACGACCGCGTTCACCAGCCCGAGCAAGTCGAAATACTCTTCGTTGTTGACTGCGTTGTTTTCGGCACGGGACAGCGTGAGCACTTCGCCGATCATCTTATCCATCCGCTCCGCTTCACGCTCGATGCGTTGCAACGCGTTTTCCACGTTGTCTGGGTTCTGCCGCGCCAGCCCTATCGCCAGTTGCAGCCGGGCCAACGGCGATCGCAATTCGTGGGAAACGTCGTGCAGCAGTTGCTCGCGCGCACTGACCAATATCGACAAACGACCAACCATGGCGTCAAAATCGCGCGCCACGTCGCCTATCTCATCATGGCGGCGACGCATCGACGGATAAAGCCGTACCGACAGGTCGCCCTGCGCAACCCGCTCGAAACTGGCCCGCAACCGGCTCAATGGGCGCGCCAGATTCCAGGCCAGCATACCGCTGAACAACAAGCCGCCCAGTGCGCCGATCCAGATCATCGGCGGTGGCAAATGCAGGAAAAACGGCAGCGGTACCGGGACATCCTTCGGTATGACATCATGCCGCCAGCGAGTGGTATCGAAGCTAATCCGGTAGCGCTGCCCGTCGGGGCCTTCCACTACCTGCTTCGGTGCCTGCTCCAGTTGATCCGGTAATCCACCCGGCCCAATCCCCGGCGGTTCTGGCCGCTCAGGCGGTCCACCCGGCATCCCGATTCCCGGTAGCGAGGTATTCCCAGCCATATCGTCGTTATCGCCGATAATCGAAACGTTGATATAAACACGTTCGTTCTTCGGCCATTCACCCAGGGTACGCCCCAGCTCAGCCATTCCCCCCTGACGCAGCGCCTGTGCCGCCAGCGCCATTTGCAACGACATAGTATGTTTTCCCTGACGCACTTCCGGCGGCTCGGGGTGTTCGCCGTAAAATGAGAACCCTACCCACAATAGTTGTGAAATAACGAAGAATGTCAGCCACAAACCGAGCAGGATCTTCCAGAACAACCGTCCATGCATAATTAACGGATCCGGTATCCGACGCTGCGCACCGTCTCGATGGTCAGGCTACATCCATCCAGCGCCGCCAGTTTTTGACGAATATTGCTGATGTGCACATCCACGCTGCGGTCATACGCTTCACGGCGACGTCCCAGGCATTTCTCCGACAGTTCATCCTTGGTCACCACCCGTTCGGACGAGCGCATCAACAGCTCCAGAAGATTGAACTCCGACGCAGTAAGATCAAACGCCTTGCCGCGCCACTCGCTGCTGCGGGCGGAAGGGCTGATCGCCAGCTCACCATAGTTTATCGTCCCGGCATCCTCGCTTTTTTCCACCTTGTCTTCATAACGACGCAACACCGCGCGCAGGCGCGCCACCAACTCACGTGGATAGCAGGGCTTCGGCACATAATCGTCTGCCCCCATTTCCAGCCCGATCACGCGATCAATATTGTCGCCCTTGGCCGTCAACATAATGATGGGAATCGAGCGGTTGCGGCGTACCTGTCGCAGAACGTCAATCCCGCTCATGTCGGGCAACATAATGTCCAAAATCATCGCGGTGTACTGATCGGACATGGCGCCGTCTACCCCCTCCTTACCGGTCATTACCTGTGAAGTGCTGAACCCTTCCGCCGTGAGGTATTCACACAGCATGTGCCCCAGTTCAGCGTCATCGTCTACCAGTAAAATTTTCATACTTTCATTCCCATACATTGTTACCACTCCTATTGTCAGGGCTGGTAGCAATCTGCGCAGCACCATTTACGGAATCCTTACCTTTTACTGTTCAAAACATAACTCATGCAAAGCCGGATGACGGGTATAAATATACGCGGCCCCTGTTTCACTCTTCGCTCTACGCCGCATGTTTGTTTTGGTGATTTATTCAGTCAAGGATGCTTTCGTTTTGATGAAATTCCGCTTTCGATCTCGCCGATAGCGGGAACGGTGGTCGCTCTGCCGGTCGAACAGGGGCAAACCGTTAACGCGGTGCAGAGCACGCCGACTATCGCTAAAGCTAAAGTCGCCACTTTCGATACTATGACCATTGAAGCCAAAATCTCGAAAGCCGACGTTATCAACGTCAGAACCGGCATGCCGGTGTGGTTTACTATTCTCGGCGCCCCGAATAAGTGTTATCAGGCGGTGCTGCACGCCATGAGCGCCCAGCGGATACGTACCTTCTCTGACCATGCAGGGGATCATCATCGGCGTCGCCACCCGTAAATAGTTCGGCTTCGGCGTCATGAACATCATGCTGGTGTCGGTAACTGACCGTACGTGGGAGATCGGCGTGCGTATGGCCGTCGGCGCGCCGCTGGCGGGCGCGTCAGCCAAACACGCCGGTAGACAGATAACGATCGCCGCGGTCGCACACTACGGTAACGATCAGACTGCCGGGCTGTTCGGCGGCAACGCGCAACGCCCCCGCTACCGCACCGCCGGAGCTGACGCCGCAGAATACCCCTTCCATCCGCGCCAGTTGCTGCATGGTCGTTTCCGCCTCCTGCTGCGACATATCCATAATCCGGTCCACCAGTTGCGGCTGAAAGATACCCGGCAGATAATCCGGCGACCAGCGGCGGATCCCCGGTATCTGGCTACCGTCTTGCGGTTGCAGGCCAACGGTACAGACCGTATCGCTCTGGCTTTTCAGGTAGCGGCTCACACCGGTGATAGTGCCGGTGGTGCCCATGCAGGAGACAAAATGGGTGAGCCGGCCCTGCGTTTGTCGCCAGATTTCCGGGCCGGTGGTGGTGAAGTGCGCCAGCGGATTGTCCGGGTTGTTGAACTGGTCGAGCAGTTTGCCCTCGCCCGCCTGCGCCATCTGCCGGGCCAGATCACGCGCGCCCTCCATCCCTTGTTGTTGGTTGACCAGCAGCAGCTGCGCACCGTAGGCACGCATTGAGGCTTGCCGTTCCAGACTCATATTTTCCGGCATCAGCAGCTTCAAACGGTATCCTTTCATGGCGGCGACCATCGCCAGCGCAATACCGGTATTACCGCTGGTGGCTTCAATTAACGTATCGCCCGGCGCAATCTCGCCCCGACGCTCCGCCTGCCGGATCATCGACAACGCCGCCCGATCCTTCACCGAACCGGCCGGGTTATTGCCCTCCAGCTTCAGCCAGATTTCGCTGCCGGTATGCGCAGCCAGACGTTGTAATTTAATCAGCGGCGTATTGCCGATGCAGTGTTCAAGCGAGGTCACATTCTTCTCTCCGCACGACGCCGGGCGTCACCAAAAAAACAGGCACCGCGGTGCAGTGCCTGTCTGTCTGTAGCTAAACCGGATTCTGTTATAGCGATAGCAAACGATCAAGCGACGGCGCGAAGAAGTAACTGCCGCTGACGGCGCGGGTAAAGCGCAGCATATCGTCGCGTTTGCCGTCACGATCGCCGAACATACTTAGCAATTGCTGTTCAATGTTGTAAAGACGGGCGCAATACGCCGCGAAATACAAACCGTGTTTACCGCTGGCGGTGCCGTAAGGCAGGCTCTGACGCAGGATTTTCAAGCCTTTGCCGTCTTCTTTAAGATCAACCCGACTCAAATGCGAGGTCACCGGCCGCGACTCAGACGACAGCTCTTCATTGTCTTGCTTGGTGCGGCCGATCATCTGCTCTTGCTGTTCCACACTGATGCGATTCAACTGGCGCAGATTGTGCTCCCAGCGCTGAACAAACACGTAACTGCCGCCTTCTCCCGCCTCGCCATCCGGGATGATGGCGACACCATGTCGGGCATCGCCCTGCGGATTTTCAGTGCCATCGACAAAACCGCTCAAATCGCGATCTTCAACCCAACGAAAACCGTGGGTTTCCTCTTCGATGTTGATGGTATTGCCGAACGACGCCAACACCGCCTGCGCCAGCGAAAAGTTGACGTCATGGCGCAGCGACTGGATATGAATCAGCATGTCGCGCTGCGTTGCCGGCGCCAACCCGTTACCCAGCGGTGTGAAGGGTTTGAGCTCCTGCGCGCTGTGGTCGCAATCCAGCTCGCACCAAACGTCATAGCCAAAAGCAATCACCGCACCGAGCCCCGCATCGGGGAAACGTTGCTGCAACTCGCTCAGCGCCTGGCAAAACTTCTTGCACCCCTGGCGGATGGCATCAAATTCACCCTGTACCATAGCCTCCATGAAAATGGCAAAACGGCGATGCTCCAGCAAAATACCGCTTTGAATTTGTGTCATCTGTTGCTTCCTCACTCGGTGCAGTTTTTTCCACCCCGGCAATGATGCCGGGCTGCTATCTCAATGCTGCGATATCAATAAAAACGCGAGGCGTGGTCACCACGCCCCAATTGGATTCACATGATATCAAACGATGTTGACGATAACAGGATAACCTTACCAATAAAGGTGGAAAGCGCAGGCGACTGTTTTGGCAACGCCTGAGTAACCGGATACAAGCTTACCTGCAGCACATCACTCGCCGCGATTCGCTTTCATGGCCGGGAATGTCACCATGATTAGCCCGTACAGCACACTGGCCGCCAGCAGCGAATTCAATGCCGGGATCCCCCATGCGGTGAATAATCCGACCGCACTTCCCACCAGACTTGCCAATATCGCAGACCACCCGACATCCGGCGTGCTATCTGCATCCGGCAGTTCGCCACGTCGGCGACTTTCGTCCAACTGCGCCCGGCTGGTACGCAAGATATAGTAATCCACCAGCATCACCCCGATGATCGGCGGGAAAAACACGCCCAGTAAAGTCAGAAAATCCACAAACCGATCCAGAATGCCGATCACCGATAAAAAGGTACCGATAAGCCCGATCAACAACGTGATGGCTTTGTAGCTGAGTTTTCTGCCGGTGACGCCTTCTACGGCATTGGCGATACCTAATGACGAGGAGTACAGATTAATGTCATTGATGCGCAAGGTGGAAAAAATCACGGTAACCAGCCCGATTCCCCCTGCCGTCTGCGACATGATGGTGACGATATCCGCCGTATTCAGCGCTCTGGCAATCAAAATCGCCAGCCCATTAACGACGAACTCGCCGATAATTATCGACAGCATCGTTACCCAAAAAACATGCCGTCCGCGACGGGAATAACGCGTCATATCAGGCGTGATCAGGCTGGCTACAATACATCCCCCTACCACCATAGTCGCCCCGGCGCTCACCGAAATCGCCTCGCCCGCTCCCCCGGTTTGCAGTAAGTCGGTAATATTGTGCCCGGTGAGCGTCATGGTCGAAATATAGCCTACGACCATGATAAACAGCGGCACCGCAATTCTGGCGGTATAACGCAAGGCGCTAAAGCCAAAGGTGACCAGAAGCGTCAACGCACAACCGGAAAGGGCCGCGGACCAGCCGAACCCCAGGCGATCGCCCAACGCAAAATTCAGTGACTTGGCAAACACCGCGTTTTGTACGCCGAACCACCCCAGCAGGCTGACGGCGATAATGGCACCGATAAATACCGCGCCGAGCCGGCCAAAACCACACCAGCGCGCCAGCAAACTACCGGATAGCCCTTCCTTCATGCCCGCATAACCCAGCCCCAGCGTCACCACGCCAAAAATCGCACTGCCGATGGTAATCGCCAGAAACGCGTCGCCGAGCGTCATCGAATGCCCCAGCACCGCTCCCAGCATGAACTGGTCCAGCGCGGTCAACATACCAATATGCACCAACGCAACAGTGAAAAACGGCAACCGAACCGATGTCGGCACCCGGCTTACCGGATAATCCTCAAGGTTTTCCATATACCCGTCTCTTGCTAGATGAATAAGATGCCCTTGGTCAGCAATGAGTGAGGTATAAAGCCATCCAGTCCTTGTTGATAGCAAAACTCTTCAAACTGATTGAACGAATGTACGCCAGCTTTTTGATACATATTTTGGATCCTGTTTTCGATCGTCCGGTTGGACAGGTTGAACTTCTTCGCTATTTCCTTGCTGGAAAAACGCCGCAACACCAGAAAGAGCGTATCCAGTTCAGCGCGGGTGAACAGTTCGGTCGTTATGTCGGTTTTCAGTACCGTGGGTTTACGCCGGTCAATATGAACCAGCGGCGACAATGTGGTCATCGGCCGGGCATTCCATAAAATGCCCACGCACTCTTTTTCTGGATTAAACAGCGGAATTTTTTCACTGATATACGGCGACAGTTCTGTTTTGCCAAACCAGTAATGGGTTTCAATGACGGTAACCCGCTCGGCACAGGTCTCCGTTCGACGATCGTGCTCAATAAAATCACCGGACAATTCCGCCCAGGCGAGCGGAAACTCCTCATCGGCTTTGCCTTCAATATCAAAACGCACCGGCGTATTGGTGTAACTGTACGCGGGCATGTTCATATACACATGACGAGACGCCAGATCCTTGATTCCCCACGGTTCATTGAGCCCATCCAGAACGGGAATTAACGAGCGAAGATAATCCTGCGTATTATTCATTACAAAAACATCCTGTATATAAAACACTCAATTAAATATAAAAATCAACAAGGGAATTAAATTCATATTGTAATTTCACAAAATAAAATAAAACACAAAAATAATAACATCAAAAACTATTAATAAGATCGGTTATTAAGAAACCCAATCCCTTCACTTATCATAGAAAACCACATGATAACGAAAATTTATAAAATAATTTTTAATTCAAGAGTATTTTTTACCTATATAAATATGTAATAGTAAGTATCTGTCACAAAAAATAGCAATCAGTCACAACTACCGAGGATAGAAAATGCGCGTAAGGAGAACAGACTGGCACTCAGCCGACATTATCGCTGCATTAAGGAAGAAAGGGACATCACTCTCAGCGGTTTCGCGAGAAGCCGGATTAAGTTCCAGTACATTGGCAAACGCCTTATATCGCCCCTGGCCGAAAGGAGAATTGCTGATCGCCGCTGCATTAGGCGTTAATGCGGAAGAAATATGGCCAAGCCGTTATTATGACCCTCAAACTAATACGTTGGTTGACCGTAAAAAACTGATGCGCAATTCAGCCGGCAAATCCCGAGTACCCGCCTGAATATTCGTCAATGCCGACTCGATAATTCGCTATCCCCGTCATACTTCACGTTGCAGGTATGACGGGTATACATTGCAGTGTAAAAACGCTTACTTAATGGCCCCAACCTCCTCTGCGATCGCCTCCAGCGCATCATGACGCGCGCAATCCGCCTGAACCCAACCTGCCCGCTGGGTATAGCCGGGTTGTTCGAGGATGCGCATCACCGCGTCGGCAATCAGTTGCTCGCCCGGCGTGCTGGTGCCGAGATTGAGCCCACAGCCGGCAAACACCACTCTTGCCGCAGTTTCCAGCTTGTCTTCTCCCGTACCGGCCACAATCAACGGCACACCGTGAGACAAGGCCGCGTTAAGTGAACCGTATCCCCCATTGGTGATCAGCAGCGCCGCCCGCGGTAACCAGTGCTCCAGCGAAACAAAACGGCACACCCGTGCGTTTTCCGGTGCCGAAGCGGCCAGCTCTTCTACCGGCCGGCCGCCGGTGGTCGCCAGCACCCGAACGGGCAGGTCGGCCAGCGCGCGCAACGTCGGGCCAATCAACTGTTGTAGGTCCACATTCGCCAGCGTTCCCTGCGACACAATAACCAACGGCCGGGTATCCTGAGGTGGCCACCACGCTTGTTCCGCCTCCTCTTCGGTCACTTTCAGCGGTAACGGCCCCACAAAGCGTACACACGACGGCAAATCATCACGGTGATATTCCAGTTCGGTGGTAGACAGTTGCAGGAAACGGTCACAGCCGCTGATCAGCGCGTCGGCAAAGGGGACGGTTAGCGGCGGTTTCCCCGACTGCACCATCACTGTATCAAACGCCTCTTTCACGCCGGCGATCAGCTCGCGGGTTTCCTTATCGATCAGTTGCTCGCGGGTCAAATCCGGCGGCAACAACGCCGGCGGAATACGCGGCCCGTAAAAGATCGAATCGCGGGAAGAGAAGGACAGCGGCGTCACGCCGATGCCGATCACCGGTGGGCGATCTTCACTGGCCAACAACGGCAGAATGCCGTAGAAACAGTTTTCCGCCATCACCACGTCCGCCTGAGTTTGCGCCAGCACCTGACGTAACTGGCGGTCGATTAACGGGATAGGCGCAGAGAAGAATTCACGCAATGCCAACGCCATCTGCGCGTTGCCGGGCGGCAGGGTAGCGCGTTTGGGAAAATGGCGTTCCAGATAACGGTAGTCAAAATCGATCTCTTCGTCGAAGGCGATAAAACCAACACCCGCGGCCTGCGCCTGCTCGCGAAACAGCGCGCCGCTGAACAGGGTTACCCGGTGCCCTTTGGTTAGCAGATGACGAGCGATGGTCAGCATAGGATAAACATGCCCCGGCGTTGCCACCGCGGCCATCAGAATATGGGACATTAAAACTCCTTATAGATCATCTCGGCGTGGACCCAAACCCCCTACGGATGTACACACCAAACTTCCTGTACAAATGATATTCGCAGCCAACAGCGCCGCCATCGGCTGCCTGCCACACACAAATCTGTATGCATATTGCTATGTTAGCGTCAGGCGGGCACAGATACAGTACCGGATACGATCCGGATCATATTCAGAAGAAATGAAAAATCAGCAGGGGAAGAGTGGATAAAACGATGACGATAAGTCATAAAAGCAGTGAATGATCAGGAAATTTTTCAGTAACCCAGCACAGATAAAGCACCAAATTCTTTAACAAAATTCAACAATAAATCTGATGAACATTGCATTGCAAGCAGAACAGAATGGTAACGGGAGCCGGGATAGCCTCACACCGGCTCCTGAATTTAAAAATGATTCTTATGAATTATTCCCGTCCCTGCGCGTGCCAGACAATCTTGCTGACCTTCCAGCTCTTGAGAATGTCATCAGGCGGCATCAATCCTTCCGGGCCGTTCCAGTCGCCGGAGAACAGGTAACTGACGTGTTTCCCTTGCGGCGCCACGCATTCTACGCTGCGGGCATCGGCTAACCCTTGCCCCGGCTGGCAAACGCCAAACGCCTTACTGTAAAGCGAACTGAACTCATCGCCGATTTTTACGCCCCACTCGCTGGCGATTGCCTTGTCCATCACCGCCACCTGTTTTACCTGGCCCTTCGGCGCGCCGCTGATTTCCAGCCGAACGCTGTCATCCTTCAGCGCTTCATAGATCGAGACCAGTTTGCCGTTGCGGGTTTCCATGCCGCCGCGCAGGCGATAATCGCCGTCCAGCGCCTGCTCCAATGCCGACTCCAGCATCGGTGTTGCGGCATTAATCTCGCCGACGCCCGCATCCGACACCGTCAACCGATGACCGAACCAGTTGAACGGCGACAAACTGGACCAGGAAAAACTGGAAAGGGTGCTGCACCCTGCCAGCAACAGCGGGAAAACCAGAAACAACGGACGCACTTTTGTCACTCTCGACTCCTCAACATAAAACGGTGCCGACTCACCCTGGGCCGGCGCGATCATCACGCCGGCTGTTTGAGTCCGCCTCAGGCAGAAAGTGCCGTGAAAATTTGCGCGGGTTACGCCACGGCGCACAGATGGGCGCCAAGATTACCATTGTTCAGGCTGGCCGGGGACCATTTCCGCCTGAATAAAACGTTCCTGAATAAAACGTTCGTCAGATAAAAACGCCGCCGGCCAGTGGGTGAACGATCAGCGAAACGCCGCCAGATCAATGTGGTAGTGAAACAAATCGGCCAGTTCCTGTTGGTGAGTGACCGCAATCACGGTGCAATCCGGCAATGCCTGACGGATGACTCCCAGCAAATGCCGTGCAGCCTGCTGATCGAGATGACTGGTGGCCTCATCCAGATACAGATGGTCCGGGCGATTGATCAGTGCCCGCGCCAGCGCCAGCCGTTGACGCTCGCCGCCGGAAAATACCCGATCCCAGTTCATCTGCTGCTGCAACCGGTCGCCCCAGTCGCTTAATCCAACCTGATCCAACACCTGACGCAACGCCGCTTCATCATCCAGCGGCGCGCGCGGATAACAAATCACCTCCGCCAGCGTCCCCTGTCCCAGATAGCTCTGCTGCGGCAACAACAGCGGCGTACCGCGTCCAACCTGCCAGCCGCCTTCGTAATAGGGCCACAACCCGGCCAGCGTACGCAACAGGGTCGATTTTCCCAGCCCGCTGTGACCGGAAAGGCGGTTCCAACTGCCGGGAGCGCACTGGAAGGTGACGTTACGCAACAGCGGTTGCCCCTGCGGCGTGGAGAAACTGAGCTGCTCGACATGTAGCCGTTCTCCTCTCACCTGCGGCATCGCCGTATCCTGATGCGCCTCGATTTCCCGCCGGAACTGATCCAGACGCGTCATACTGGCAGACAGCTCCACCAACGAGTAGTACACCCGAATAAACCAGCTCAGTGCGCTATGTACCTGCCCGAACGCGCTGCGAATCTGCATCAACCCGCCCAGCGTGACCGTCTTGCTGAGAAACGCCGGCAGCGCGGCAAACACCGGTACAATCAGGCTAACGCGGGTATAACCGACGGTGAACAGGCCCAGATTACGCTCGGCGTTCATCAATGAGCGCCAGTTGCTGACAATCGAAGAGAAATAGCTGCCGAGCTGGCGTTTCTCCTGCCGCTCGCCGCCGTACAGTGCAATCTGCTCCGCACTATCGTGCTTACGCAGCAACGAGGCGCGGAAATCCGCTTCCGCCTGCTGTTTATGGTAATTGATGCCGTGTAGCCGTTTGCCGATCCACTGGGTAATCAAACTTCCCAGCAGGGTGTAGAGCACGGCGACCCATACCAGATAGCCGCTGACGGTGATGCTGTGCCCCCACAGCGTAAACTGCTGCACCCCGGACAAATCCCACAGGATTAACAGGAACGAGCACAACTGGGCGAAGGTGATGATAAACGACACCGACAACCGCACCGTTTGGGTGACGAACAGGTCGACATCCTGCGCGATACGCTGATCCGGGTTATCCACCCGGCCGCTTAACGACAGGCGATAAAAGGCACGCTTCGCTAGCCAACCGTCGATAAACGCCGCCGTCATCTGCTCACGCCAGCGAATAATCAACAATTTGGTCAGCCACTCCTGATACACAAAGATGCCGATATAAATCAGGATATAGAGGCAATATTCTTTGATCAGGCGGTAAAGCAGGCCGCTATCGAATGCTCCCAGCGCATCATAAAAGGTTTTGCTCCAGTCATTGATGCGGACGTTGAGGTACACAATACCGCCGCCCATCGCCACGATTGCCGCCAGCAACAACCAGCATTGCCAGTAACGCCGGTCAAGCCAGAATGGACGGCATAACAGGGCAAACGCCTGCAGGAACGTTCTCACGATTTTTTCTCCTGCGGCAGCGTGATATACAACATCTGATTTTGCGGATGCCACAACCGCGACGCCGCATCGCGCACCGCATCAAAGGTGATCGCCGGCACCAGGCTGTCCAGTTGGGTCAGATAGCGGGGATCGTGATAATGGCGGTAACTCAGTATCAGCCGGGACATCAGGGTGGTGCTGTCCTGCTGACGGGCACGTTCGCTGTGAATAAACTGCTTACGTTCCTGTTCGACATCCTGCGGCATGATGCGTGTCGCCAGCGTTTCCAGCACCTGCTGGGCATTGCGTCTCAACTCCTGCACACGCTGCGGCGAGGTGGTAAAACGCAGCACGGTTTCGATACGCTGGCTCTTATCATTCAGGCGGCTTTCCATTTTCAGGTTATAAATTCCCTGCGCATCATCCCGCAGGCTGGCCTTGAGATAACGCGCCGCCAGCCGGGAAGCGATATTCACCTGCACCGCCTGCTGCGGCGTCCATGTCTGCGGCGAGAAACTCCACAGATAAACATCCGCCCTCGGTTCCAGATTGATGGCGGAAATACGCTCGCGTTTCCCTTCCAACGCCAGATGCTGGGGGCTTTCCCCGCCGGCCTGACGAGGCAGCGAAGCCAGATAGCGCTCCACCAGCGGCCGCAATTGGTCTGCCGGTAAGTCCGCCAGCAGGTAATAGGTTACCGGTGCCGCCACCGTCTGCCGCCACTGTTGCGTCAGCTGTTCTCTGGTCACGGCATCCAGTTGTTCCGGGGTCGGGAAAGGCATACCGGTTTTGCCAAACTGCAATTCGGCACTCTCCCGCTCCCGCAGCTCACTAATGCTCTGCTCGCGAGTGACCTGCTGACGTTTCAGTTCCGCCAGGCTCTCACGCAGATCGCCTTCGTCGATCCCCGCCGAGCGGTTCATCACGTGATACAAATGCAGCAACGCTTCCAGCTTGTCCGGACTGACGCTCCCGCTCCAGCGCAGCTCATCCGGCTGATAATCCAGACTGAGGGCCAATTTGCGTGCTTTTTCCCACTCGTTCAAATCGCGGCCTTTCCAGCCTGCCGGCCCGCTTTTGCTGAACAACTGGGCGGCAAGCTGAGACAGCCACGGCTCGCGCCCCGGCGCCATAAAACCGGCAGGCGACAGCACGGTCAGCGATACCGTTTTGCCGGCCTGATGCGTACGCAGCCACACCAGACGATCACCGTTCGCCAGTTGCCACTCTTCTACCTTCTGTTGCGGGAACGGACGCACAGCGGTGACTTCGCCGTGGCCTTCGGCCGGCGGCAGTACCGGCGTGACCAGCGCCACCGGCGGCTGTAGCGGCGCCAGCTCGCTTTGCGCGGCCAACTGGCGCTGCTGCTCAATCGCCGCCGCTGACGGCAGCGTGAACGGCAGGCTACCGGGAACACTGAACTGAACCAGTTGATCCGGCGACGACAACCAGCGCTGCAGGCAAGCGTTAATATCATCGGTCGTGATGGTTTTCAGTACGGCCAGCGCCTGTTGCGCCACCTGCTGCTTGCCGATGTAAGGACGATCTTGTTCCCAGGATGTCACCCATTGTCGCACCCAATCAGAGAACTCGCGCTGTTCCGGCGTCGCCGCCAGCTTCTCTGCCGATTGGCGCAGCGTCTCCTTGATGGCGATGATATCCGGCTCATGGAGCGGATAGCGCTGCAGACGGGCAATTTCCTGCAGCACGGCGTTGACCCCTTGCTGATGGCCGTCCGGCAGCACCGAAGCAAACAGCCCCAGCGCTACCGTGGTGTTACCGATATCGGACTTGCGTACCACCAGACTGCTGACTGCCGGGGACGAAGAGAGCGGCTGACGCTGCACCTGCTTGCTCAGGGCATCCAGCGTTACCTGGTTAATCAGGCGACGGCGCATGCCCTCCTCTCCCGTCGCTTTGGCCGCTGCGTCATCAAAGCGAAACACAAACGATATCTGGCTGACGCTGCTCTGGCTGTCTTGCAAGCGCACCACGTGCAATTGCTGGCGCAACGCCGGCTCATACGACTCCCGCGCAGGGATCGGCGTATCCGGCAGGTTCCCCATCGCCTGCGAAATCGCCTGTTTTACCTGTTCGGGCTGCAGGTCGCCTATCACCATCAAGCGCATATTGCGGGGGTGATACCAGCGGTCATAAAAACGGTGCAGCACCGTCACCGGCGTGTTCTGAATCGAGGCTTCAGTGCCGATGACCGGGCGATCGGGATAACGGGAACCATGCCTGATGGCGGCGACCCGCTGCTGATTCATGCGCTCCGCCACCCCGAGCTTACCGCGCCACTCCTCCAGAATCACCTGACGCTCGCGCTGCCAGTCTTCCGGTTCGAAACGCGCGTGTCCGGCAATCTGCGCCAAAACATTCAGAGCCAGTCCCAACGATGGCTTGCCGGCCGGCGGACTCAACATGTACACCGTGCGCTCGTAATTGGTCATGGCATTGTAGTGTTGACCACGAATCCAGCCCTGTTGACCCAGCGTTTTCGCTAATCCAGCCGGATAATCTCGGGTCGCGCGAAACACCATGTGCTCTACCATATGCGCCACGCCGGATTCGCCGTCCTGCTCATCCAGCGAACCCGATTCGACCAGCAGCCGGATGTCCAGCCGTTGCTGTTGCCCGGACAGCGGCACAATGGTGTAACGCAGACCGTTGTCCAGTTGCCCTTCAGTGATCACCGGTAACGGGCTGGTGACGGTTTGCGCTGATGCCAGCGTACTGAATAGACAAAAACCGATTATGCCTATCCAGCGGGAAGTCATTTTTCTCATTAATCACTCAATCATGGATACATAAAACAGACGGGATATCTCAGGAAAACATGGCGTTATTGCCGGGAGCGAGACCTGCCCGCTCCCGGCTTCAGGCCATTACCAGTTGTAAGCCACGCCCAGCCAGAACTGACGACCCAGCTTGTAGGTCACCGTATTGCCGGTAGACTCCTGCGAGGTGGCGATCACGTTGTCGAGCACGTTGATCACATCCAGCGTCAGGTCCAGCGACTGGTTTTTGTAAGTCGGCAGCGAGTAGTTGAAACGCCAGTCATAGGAGAGGTAGTCCTGATATTTGCGCTCGGTATACAACGTAGCGCTGCCACTGTAATCGCCACAGGCGCTGACGCTGCTGGTACTGCCGGAGCAGGTCACGCTGGTGGTGCGGTAGCCTTTGTAGCCCGAGGTATAGGTGAGGTTATGATCCCAGTTCAGACGAACGGCCGGGAAATAGGTGTTGATGTTCAGCGCAACCGACCACGGCGTATTGTAGTCAAGTGCGTCCATGTCCCGGCGATCGGTCAGGCGTCCTTTAAAGATCACCTTGTTGTCGTCCATGTTGCTCTGGTCGTAATAAGTCTGTGAGCTGGTCTTGTTATCCGCCATGCTGGCGCTGAGACCCCAGCGAATGTCGGCGTATTTCAGTTTATACGGGCTGATGGGCTCTACCGTCAGCGACACTGTGTTGCCTTCGGTGCGGGCGTCGTTGGTCAGGTAGTAATAACGCTGACCGCTGTCATCGGTTCTGTTGGCGCGGCCAAACTGGTCGCGACCCTGACGGTTCACCCATTTCAGCGTCCAGACGGTGTCATACACCCGCTGCGACAGCCCCAGCGACAACTCGTCACTGTACGGCGTTTTCAGGTCGGAAATATCGTAGTCATTACTGCCATAGCTGGTCGCGCTGCTAGTCCAGGCGCTGCCGGCGTTGGTTCGATTCTGCACCACCGACTCGTTGATTCCGGAACGCAGTTTGTACGCCAGCATATTCTGGGCGTAGTAACGATTGGCTCCACCGAAAACACGGGTAGCGCGATCGCCAAACACATCGTAAGAAGCCGCCAGACGCGGGGCGAGATTCAGGTTTTTCAGGTAGTCGTCATATTGCAGGCGCACACCCGGCGTCACCTCCAGATTCTTGTAACTGACGCTATCCTGCAAATACACCGCATAATTCACGTAGTTGCCTTCCACCTGACGCGCTGGATACAGCGTGCGGCTGCGGAAATACTGTTCACGGTTGATACAGAAGGCATCGCCGGTCTGGCACACGACGCTGGTGCTGATGGTCGGCGTGTTGCGGCTGGTATACACATCGCTAAAACGGCGGTATTGGGCGTGGTAAGAATCCACCTGCCAGCCCATATCGAACTGATGGCTGGTTCCCCATAAAGCCAACGGGTTTAATTCATAATCCTGTTTGAAGGTGAAGGTCCGTTTCTCGGTGGCATACTTGCCATAGCCGCCAATCCCCGATAGCTGCGAGGTATTTCCCGCCACGCCGGTTCCCCAATCCACCACATTGGACACAAACCGGGATGTCCGGTTATAGCGATACCAGGACTGATAAGTATCCGATTCGTGTTCAATGCGGTTTTCCTCAAACTGATACCCCGCCAGACTGCTGACTTTCCCCCAGTCTGCGTTGTGTTCCCATTCGATATTGCCGCGATAGCCGCCGCCGGTATTGGTATAACCGCCGTTTTTAATGTCTTTTTTGTAATAGCCGGATTCATGCGGTGCGTACATCCCGGTCAGGCGAAAAATATCGCCGTTATCGGCCAGATAAGTCCCTTTAAGCAAGTAGGTTTCCGCTTCACGGGTCTGTTTTACCCATTCATCCATCACACTGTTGTAAAACGGAATGGTCGACTGCTGACGGTTATAGGCAAAAATAAATCCGGCCTTGTCGCTTAATGGCTGATTAAAGGTTGCGGAATAAAAATTCTTACGGAATTTCGGCTGATAATAGAGCTGGCTGGCGGAATAAAAATCGCCTTCAATATCGTCGTCAATATGATAACGGGCCCAGCTGTCGCGGGTGGTGCGGTAAGAAATCTTGCCGGAAGCGCGATCCAATTTTGGGTCTTTTAATTTGGCGTCAACCACGCCGCCGGTAAAATCGCCATATTTCGCGGAGATATTGCTGTCGAATACCTGTAACTGCTCGATCAACTCTGAGTTAATCCAGAATGATTGCGCACCGCCGGCGGGCAGGTCTGTTGGGGAATAACCGTCCGGCGTATTAGTCAATTGGCCGTTATTGGCTCCGGGGTTAATCACATTATTATTGGATAGCCCGTCAATCATGTAGTTATTCTGGTAAAACTTTTCACCATGAAAAGACACATTTTCCGGCGCTAATTCACCCGGCGTCATACTGCTGTCAAGATCATTTGAGAAACGGACGTTTGGGTTGGAGCGCAATAATTCAGTAACGCTGCCGTTACGGGTCGGCCGACGCTGAATCTGCTCGCTGTTAATAATCTGCGTACCCATACTCTGGCTGGTGGGGGTAGAACGGACCAGAATGGTATCTTCATCGGCGTGTTTCTTTTCTGCCGTCGCCGGTTTATCGGTAGCAGTATTTTCTGTTTGATCTGTCTGCCCGGCAACCGTAGCCGTTGATGATACGCTAAGTATCATCATCAAATAGAGATGCTTATTCATGCAGTTATTTCCTGTATCCCTGAGATATTGAAAAGAAAACAATCAATTTTGAAGTTCAATCAATTTTGAAGTTCAATATGGCCATTCAGCCGAAAAATGACGGACACGGTCTGATCGACGGCAGGTGATCCTGCCTGATAACGCCAGCGCGCCATGTCTTTGAGAACGTCGCTGCTGAACATGCCGTCGGGATTTTCCGCGAGTACCCGAATGTTGGTCACCGTACCGCTGGCCGTGACGTCAAAGCGCAATCGCACCTGTCCTTCCACACCCATCGAACGTGCTCGAACCGGATAATTCACTCGCCGTTGCAACGCCTTGAGCACATCACTCTGGCTACTTCCCGCGCCGCGGCTAGCCTGCCCTTGCACGCTTTCACCCGCCGGTGCAGCCTGACCGCCTGCCGACGCACTGGCGGACGCCGACGCCATCGCGCTATTTCCCTGCTCCGCCGGGCGAGCCTCGTCTGCCGCCGGCGCATCACGGGTTTCGCTGCGTGGTGCGGTTGATATTTTTCTGACGTCTGCTGTTTCGTTCGTTCGCACCGCCGTGGGCTCTTTTGGCGTACGCGGTAGTTCACGGGGTTTTTCTGCGGGTTTTGGCGGGCGTGTTTTCGTCGTTGAATCGGAAGACGCCGTCGTCACTACCGCCCGCTCATTGACAGGCAGCGCGGGCATCGCCGTCGGTGCCACAGCAACAGGTGTCTCTCTGGGAGCCGCAACAGGTTCAACAACAGAAGGTGTTTCAGTGTGTGCGGAAAACAGCCGCACAGAATGGGCGGAAAACGACGTGACATGCATACCCGTCGTACTTTCCCCGGCACGTCCGGCCTGCAGCAGCATCTGCTCACGAGGTGAGAACCCCCACAATAAGGCCCAGATTACCGACAGATGCACCACGACGGACAACAGGAAAGAATGCATAACTTTCAAAGTAATACCATGTTTTATTTATAAAAATAAGTATCAAATCATGGACGGGACCACGGTAAAGCCGCCGTAATCCCCTACCCATCCAAACAAGCGGAAACATCCTTTTCCAGATAATGAGAATTATTTTACAAATGATATCCATTATCAATAAATATTTACATGGCGTCAGTCAAACCTGATCTTTTGGACAGGTGGAAAAACGACTGTTGGGAAAGGTCGCAACGATGCGTATACAGCAACGGAAAGGAAAAACATGGCCGATGGGCCGGAGTAAGACACCGGGTTCAGACGGAGGCGAGGCGGGGTCTCTCCGTCATCAGCCGGCGGCGTATCAGCAGGGTTTAATACTCCTGGTCTTCAATCAACCGCTTGCCCAGCGTAATACTATCGACCATATCGTAATTCATCTTTTCATACATACTGATAACGGCGGTATTGCTCTGGCGCACCATCAGGTGGATCTTCGGGCAACCGCGCGCGATCAGTTTTTTCTCCAGACGGCTGATCAACGCATTGGCGATGCCGCGTCCGCGATAGTCGGGGTGAACCCCCAGATAGTAAGCGGAACCGCGATGTCCGTCATATCCGCCCATCACCGAGCCGACGACTTCACCGCCCACTTCCGCCACCAGAAACAGGTCGGGATCATGGTTGAGCTTGCGTTCAATATCCATTTCCGGGTCATTCCAGGGGCGCAACAAATCGCAGCGTTCCCAAAGGGTGATCACTTCTTCAAAGTCATCTTGCCTGAATATGCGGATTTCCATCACGGCTCGCCATCTAGAGTCAATCGGTCATCCCTGATTATCCCGTGATTCATCGCAGACGCAATATCTCCGTCATACACTTTTCCGCAATGACTGGCGATTCACGCCCGCGACATCTTCGGGCAATGGGCGACCTGCCGAATTCCGATATACTAGGGCAGAAATAAGCCCAACCGCCTTTCAACATCATAAGGGACATTATGAGCTCACCTGATATCAACGCGATCAAGCACTTCCTGCTCAAGCTACAGGACACCCTGTGCCGACAGTTGGAACTGGCCGACGGTAGCGCAACGTTTATCGAAGATGCCTGGCAACACGCATCCGGCGGCGGCGGACGCAGCCGTGTTCTGCGTCAGGGACGGGTGTTTGAACAGGCAGGCGTGAATTTTTCTCACGTTTCCGGCGCCTCGCTGCCGCCGTCAGCCAGTACTCATCGCCCGGAACTGGCAGGGCGCAGTTTTCAGGCGATGGGCGTATCGCTGGTTATCCATCCGCTCAATCCATATGTGCCGACCAGCCACGCCAACATTCGCTTTTTCATCGCCGAAAAACCGGGTGAGCCGGCCGTATGGTGGTTCGGCGGTGGTTTTGATCTCACGCCGTTTTATGGTTTTGAAGAGGATGCCGTTCACTGGCATCAAACCGCATTTGATTTATGTCGGCCATTCGGCGATGACGTTTACCCACGTTACAAGCAATGGTGCGACGATTACTTCTTCCTCAAACACCGCAATGAAGCACGCGGCGTCGGCGGCCTGTTCTTCGATGATCTCAACACGCCGGATTTCGACACCAGTTTCGCTTTCATGCGTGCGGTGGGCGAAGGGTTCCAACATGCCTATTTACCAATCGTCAATCGCCGCAAAGACATTCCATGGGGCGAACGGGAACGCCAGTTCCAGCTTTACCGCCGGGGGCGTTATGTGGAATTCAATCTGGTATGGGACCGGGGCACGCTGTTCGGCTTGCAAAGCGGCGGGCGTACCGAATCGATTCTAATGTCAATGCCGCCGCTGGTGCGCTGGGAATACCAGTACCAGCCGGAACCCGATAGCCCGGAAGCGGCGCTCTACCGCGACTTCCTGCCGCCGCGAGACTGGCTGGGCCTGAATACGCCGTCGGAGCCGCGCGAATGACCGCCATCTGGGTGGATGCCGACGCCTGCCCCAACGTCATAAAAGAGGTGCTTTACCGTGCCGCCGACCGTACCGCAACCCGCCTGACGCTGGTTGCCAACCAGCCGCTCAGAACGCCGCCTTCACCACACATCCACAGCCTGCGCGTTGCAGCAGGGTTTGATGTGGCGGATAACGAAATTGTGCGCCGTGTTCAGCCGGGCGATCTGGTGATCACCGCCGATATTCCACTCGCCGCAGAAGTGCTGGCAAAACAAGCCATCGCCCTCAACCCGCGCGGTGAGCGCTACACCCCGGATACCATCCGTGAGCGGCTGACCATGCGGGACTTCATGGATACGCTGCGCGCCAGCGGCGTGCAAACCGGCGGCCCGGCCGCATTAAACCAGCGTGACCGCCAGCAGTTCGCCAACGAACTGGAAAAGTGGTTACGCCAGCAACAGGCGTAAAAAAACCGGCAGAGAGATCTGCCGGTTTGGTTTTTTTGCCCGCAATTTTGCCGACAATCAACGCCATTACAGCGGTGCTGTCTGTGCTTCCACCACGGCCAGCGCCACCATGTTGACGATACGGCGCACAGAGGCGATCGGCGTCAGAATGTGTACCGGTTTCGCCACACCCATCAGCACCGGCCCGACGGTCACCCCCTCGGAAGACGAAACGCGCAGCAGGTTATAGCTGATACGCGCTGCTTCCATGTTCGGCATGATCAGGATGTTAGCCGCCCCTTTCAGCGGGCTGTTCGGCATCTGCTCACGACGAATGGCTTCCACCAGCGCGGCATCGCCGTGCATCTCGCCATCAATCTGTAGATCCGGAGCCATCTTGTTAACCAGCGCCAGCGTGGCGCGCATTTTCTTCGCTGTCGGCGAATCGGAGGTGCCGAAGCTGGAATGCGACAGCAACGCCACTTTAGGCTCAATACCAAAACGGCGCACGGTGCTGGCTGCCATCAGGGTAATTTCCGCCAATTGTTCCGGCGTCGGGTCCGGGTTGACATAGGTATCAGCGATAAAGGTGTTGCCGCTCGGCAGCAGCAGTGCATTCATCGCCCCCGCGACATGTACGCCTTCACGGTAGCCGAGCACTTTCTCCACCACACCGAAGTGCTCTTCATAATTACCGACCGTACCGCAGATCATCGCATCCGCTTCACCGCGATGCACCATGATAGAACCAATCAGTGTCGGGTTGGCACGCATGTCGCGCTGCGCCTGTTCCTGCGATACGCCGCGGCGTTTCATCATCTCGAAGTATTCGGTCCAGTAGGCTTTGAAGCGCGGATCGGATTCGTTATTAACCACCTCGAAATCCTTGCCGATGGCTATCTGCAAGCCCAGCTTCTGAATGCGTTTCTCGATCACTCCAGGACGGCCGATCAGCACCGGGAACGCCAACCCCAGCGAAACCAGTTCCTGCGTTGCGTGCAGCACGCGCGGGTCTTCCCCTTCCGCCAGCACCACACGCTTCGGCTGGGTGCGCGCCTGAGAGAAGACCGGCTTCATGAACAGGTTGGTTTTGTAGACGAACTGCGTCAGCTTCTCGATGTAATCGTCGAAGTTTTCAATCGGGCGGGTCGCCACGCCGGACTCCATCGCCGCTTTCGCTACCGCCGGCGCGATCTTGATGATCAAACGCGGATCAAACGGTTTCGGAATCAGGTACTCCGGCCCAAAGGAGAGATCCTGATCGCCATAGGCGGACGCCACCACTTCACTCTGCTCCGCCAGCGCCAGGTCGGCAATCGCATGCACGCAGGCCAGCTTCATCTCTTCATTGATGGTCGTCGCCCCTACATCCAGCGCACCGCGGAAAATGAACGGGAAGCACAGTACGTTGTTGACCTGGTTCGGGTAGTCGGAACGACCGGTACACACGATGGCGTCCGGGCGCACTTCTTTTACCAGCGGCGGCAGAATTTCCGGCTCCGGGTTAGCCAGCGCCATGATCAGCGGACGCGGCGCCATGGTTTTCACCATATCCTGCGTCAGCACGCCGGGGCCGGAACAGCCGAGGAAAATGTCCGCGTTCGGAATGACATCGGCCAGCGAACGGCTGCCGTTATCATCAATAGCGTACGCCGCCTTGGTTTCCGCCATGTTGGCTTCACGACCTTTGTAAATCACGCCGCGGGAATCGCATACCACGATGTTTTCATGCTTCAAACCGAGCGCCACCAGCAGGTTCAGACAGGCAATGGATGCGGCACCCGCACCCGACACCACCAGCCGGACGTCGGAAATCTGTTTTTCCACCACGCGCAGACCGTTTAGCACCGCGGCGGTACAAATGATGGCGGTGCCGTGTTGGTCGTCGTGGAAGACCGGAATCTTCATGCGTTCACGCAGCTTCTGCTCAATATAGAAGCACTCCGGCGCTTTGATATCTTCCAGGTTAATGCCGCCGAAAGTCGGCTCCAGCGCCGCGATCACGTCGATCAGTTTGTCCGGATCCTGTTCATCCACTTCGATATCAAACACATCGACGCCGGAAAACTTCTTGAACAGTACCCCTTTGCCTTCCATTACCGGTTTACCGGCCAGTGCGCCGATGTTACCCAGCCCCAGCACCGCAGTACCGTTGGAAATGACGGCCACCAGATTACCGCGCGCGGTATATTTGTAAGCGGCCAGCGGATCTTCAGCAATTTCCAGACAAGGTGCGGCGACGCCTGGAGAATAAGCCAGCGCCAGATCGCGCTGCGTGGCCAGAGGCTTGGTCGGGGAGACCTGGATTTTTCCCGGCACCGGATATTGATGGAAGTCCAGTGCGCTTTGTTTCAGTTGTTCATCCATAGCTAATTACCTTGTCTTATCGCTTTGTTAGTAGGGTAGCGGGCCACCCAGTTTATCGTGTCTGTGATTTGCGAAACCATGAAGCATTACAAAATCCGCAACGGAATACCGCTTAATATAGTTAATTAATGAGAGTGAAAATCACTCACCGCAACGCCCGCTTTCCGGCGAAAACACCGGAAAAACACAAAGCAGCACGCAGAGAAAAATGCCGGGAAATAAGCACGACTGTCTCTATTTATCCCGCCTTAACGGCAGACTTATGACAAATTAGCTATGCTTAGCCTTTATGACAGCATAGAGGATCACACCTGCTGATGACTGCGCAATCAGAAAAAACGCATGTCATTCCACCTCAAAATCCTGCAGTGTGATTCCGCTAAATTTCTCTTCAGGGAGCCAGGCCATGAACCAGCTAGACGCATTGAAACAATTTACCGTGGTAGTGGCAGACAGCGGCGACATCGAGTCGATTCGCCACTTTTTACCGCAGGATGCTACTACTAACCCGTCACTCATTCTGAAAGCCGCCAGCCTGCCCGCTTATCAGCCGCTGTTTACCGATGCGCTGGCGTATGCCCGTCAACAAGGCGGCTCCAGAGAAACCCAGCTCATCAATGCCAGCGACCGCCTAGCGGTCAACATCGGTACGGAAATACTCAATAGCATTCCTGGGCGAGTCTCCACCGAAGTGGATGCCCGTTTGTCGTTTGATCGCGGCATGTGTGTGGCAAAAGCCCGCAAACTGATCGCGATGTATGAGGAAAAAGACGTACATCGCTCGCGTATTCTGATTAAGCTGGCCGCCACCTGGGAAGGAATTCGCGCCGCTGAAGAGCTGGAAAAAGAAGGGATCAACTGCAATCTGACGTTGCTGTTTTCGTTTGCACAGGCTCGTGCCTGCGCGGAAGCCGGCGTCTATCTGATTTCGCCGTTTGTCGGCCGCATCTACGACTGGTATCAAGCCAGGCAACCTTCCGCCAACTACGATGCCGAACAGGACCCCGGCGTACTGTCGGTGCAGCGTATTTACGAATACTACAAACAGCATCGCTATCGCACCATCGTGATGGGCGCCAGCTTCCGCAAGGTGGAACAAATTCTGGCGCTGGCCGGGTGCGATCGCCTGACTATCGCCCCACCGCTACTGGAACAGTTGAAAAACAGCACCGCACCGGTGAAGCGCATTCTCAGCCCGTCGACCGAAGGCTTCCATCAGCCGACGCCGCTGTCGGAAACCGAATTCCGCTGGCAGCACAATCAGGACCCGATGGCGGTGGAAAAACTCTCTGAGGGCATCCGCTTGTTTGCGGCAGACCAACAGAAACAGGAAGATCTGTTAGCCGCTCAGCTTTAACCACGGTTTCGCCCTCAGCAAAAAGGGGCCTGTCGGCCCCTTGTCATCTACGGTTTTATCACGCGGTTAGCGTGCATCGGCAAACCAGCCGTTAATCTGTGCATGCTGCAACAACATGATGGTTTTACCATCTTTGATACGGCCATCTTTGACCATCGCCATCGCTTCACTAAACGGCAATTCCAACACTTCGATATCTTCGTCTTCCACGCCACCGCCGGAAGTCCGTTTTTGCGCCTCATCATATTCCGCCGCAAAGAAATGCAGCAGTTCGGTCACTCCGCCCGGCGACATATAGGCTTCGAACAACTTCTCCACCTGGCCGACCCGGTAGCCGGTTTCTTCAATCGCCTCATTACGAATACACTGTTCCGGCGATTGATCGTCCAGCAGACCGGCACAAGCCTCCAGCAACATCCCGCTTTCATTACCGTTCAGATACGTCGGCATCCGGAACTGACGCGTCAGAACAACCGTGCCTTTTACCCGGTTGTACAGCAAGATGGTCGCACCGTTGCCACGATCATACACTTCCCGCATCTGACGCACGGTGCCGCCATTCTTCCGCTTCAAATCGAACACGTATTTATGCAAGACAAACCAGTGATCGGATAACAGCTTTTTCTCAACGATAGTAATCGGCGCCGACATAATTGCATCTCTGTATCAAAAATCAGCTTCAGATAATAGGCCGGGCACCGTCGAATTGCACGTGATCAAACGATGAAGGCGGCAAGTCGAAACCATAAAAAAACAAACGCCCCCGACCAGCGGAGGCGCAACGAAAAGCAGGCGGCACTTATCCCAACAGCGTATCCAGCACCAGATACAAATTGAGAGCAATCACCAGACAAACAATGACCTTACCCGTATTCTGCACCCGGCGACTATTCACCAGATTTCCCATCAACTCACGATTACCGGTAAAAACCAGTAGCGGGATCAGCGCCAGCGCGATACCGAAGCTTAACAGCACCTGGCTTAACACCAGCACGCGGGTAGGATTCATGCCGGACAAAATCACGATAAACGACGGCAGCATGGTCACCACTCGGCGAACCCACAGCGGAATATGGAAACGCACAAAACCTTGCATCACCACCTGCCCGGCTAACGTCCCCACCACCGTGGAAGACAGCCCTGCCACGACCAGGCTCAGGCCAAAAATGGTCGCCGCGGCCTGCCCCAGCAGTGGTTTCAGCGTCAGATACGCCTCGTCCAGTTCGGCAACTGAAGTGTTGCCGCTAAAGTGAAATGCCGCCGCTGCCGTCGCCATCATCGCCAGATTGACAAACCCGGCAATGGTCATCGCCACCGCCACATCCACCTTGGTGGCGGAATAGCGCTCGGCACGGGTTATGTGGCTCTGCTGCTGCGTCAGCGACGAATGCAGATAAATCACATGCGGCATGATGGTGGCGCCCAAAACGCCGGCCGCCAGTAATACGGCGTCGGAATTCGGCAAACTGGGCATCGCCATGCCTTTGGCCAGAGAAACCAGTTCAGGCCGCAAAAATATCAATTCGACGATGTACGCCGCCGCCACGAACAACAACAAACCGCCAATCACCATTTCCAGCGGTTTTTGCCCACGTTGTTGCAACATGAGTATCAGGAATGTAGCGATACCGGTGAGGATCGCCCCTTCCAGCAGCGATACCCCCAGCAATAATTTAAAGCCGATCGCCGCGCCGATGAACTCCGCCAGGTCCGTCGCCATGGCGATGATTTCAGCCTGTACCCAATAAGCCCAGACAACGGGTTTAGGAAAGCGATCGCGAATATGCTCTGCCAGGTTTTTACCCGTCGCAATCCCCAGTTTGGCGGAAAGTAACTGGATCAACATCGCCATCAGGTTAGCCCACACCACCACCCACAGTAGTTGGTAGCCATAGGATGCGCCCGACTGAATATTGGTGGCGAAATTACCGGGATCGATATAACCGATCGCCGCGATAAAGGCCGGCCCCATCAGCGAAAGCTTGAGCTTTCTTGATGTTCGGCTGACTGACTCCACTACACGACTCCCCGGCATATGAGTAACCCTTCTAACGCTATTGTTTTATTACTCTCGCAAAGTTGATAATGATTATCAAGTGCATTTGGAGTGAAAGAAATGATTGCTCTGATAGGTAATGATAATGATGCATCTGCTTGACAAGCGACACATGTTTCGACACATAAAGATTAACAAAATATAAACATAAAAACGAACAATAAATAACGGACTAACTCACCGCTTTACAGGACGACGCAGGGAAAAGAAGGCTTACACGGCAGGCATAACTGTTTATTGAGCGTAACGAGGCGAAAATAAAGCAGAAAAAAGAAGAGCCGCTGAATCCGCCGGGAAGGCGTCCGCAGACGACTCCCCGAGGTAATCCAAAGCATTACTCTTTGGCTTTGGAAACGGCAACCATTGCAGGACGCAGCAAGCGGCCGTTCAGGGTATAGCCTTTTTGCATTACCATCATCACATGGTTCGGTTCATGATCGGCTGATTCGATCAGCGTCATCGCCTGGTGAATCTCCGGATTAAACGGCACATTCACCTCAGCCACAACCTCAATGCCAAACTTGCTCACCGCGGAAAGCATCGCCTTCAGCGTCAGCTCAACCCCTTCGATCATGCCGGAAAGCGCTTCGTTGGATTTATCCGCCATTTCCAGCGCCCGCTCCAGGTTATCAATCACCGGCAGCATTTCACCGGCAAACTTCTCCAGGGCGAATTTATGCGCTTTTTCCACATCCAGTTCGGCACGGCGACGGACGTTTTCCATCTCGGCGCGGGCACGCAATGCGTTTTCACGTTCACGCTGCTGGAGATCGTTCAGTTGCGCTTCCAATTCGGCGATACGTTCTTCACGCGGGTCAGCGAGATCCGTCGTCTCCGGCACGGCACCCGCTTGCTGACCTTGCTCCGTTTCCTTTTGATCCAAGACTTGCTCGTCAGGCGACTTCTGTTCTTTACTACTCATGAAATTCTCCGCGTTTTTCGCATTCATCTCGCTAGTTCGCTTATTATGGGGATCAAAACCGGGGTTTCAAGGGAACCACTCACATATTGTTGGTCCGATTTTCGGTCCGAAAACCGTGAGCGGCCGGTGTTCTCATGAGGATAAAGCACCCAAATGAACAGACCGTTTAACTGCATTGGCATTGTTGGCCATCCGCGTCACCCGCATGCATTGACCACCCATGAAATGTTGTATCACTGGCTACGCGCCCAGGGTTACCGCGTGGTGGTTGAACAACAAGTAGCCCGCGAACTGCAGTTGACAGAGGCCGATACCGGCAGCCTGTCGGAAATCGGCCAACAGGCCGACCTGGCGGTGGTTGTCGGCGGCGACGGCAACATGCTGGGTGCCGCGCGCGTCCTGTCGCGATACAATATCAACGTGATTGGCGTCAACCGCGGTAATCTCGGCTTTCTCACCGATCTCGACCCGGATCACACCCAGCAGCAACTGAGCGAAGTGCTGGCCGGCCGCTACATCCGTGAACAACGTTTCATGCTGGAAGCACAAGTGTGCCGCGCCAACCATCCCAACAGCAGCAGCACCGCCATCAACGAAGTGGTGCTGCACCCAGGTAAAGTGGCGCACATGATTGAATTTGAAGTCTATATTGATGACAAGTTCGCTTTCTCCCAGCGCTCCGACGGCCTGATTATTTCCACCCCCACCGGCTCCACGGCCTATTCGCTATCCGGCGGCGGCCCGATCCTGACCCCATCGCTGGATGCGATCGCACTGGTACCGATGTTCCCGCACACCTTGTCGGCACGGCCGCTGGTGATCAACAGCAGCAGCTCCATCCGGCTGAAGTTTTCCCATATCACCCAGGACCTGGAAATCAGCTGCGACAGCCAGATTGCTCTGCCGGTTCAGGAAGGTGAAGAGGTGTGTATTCAGCGCAGCCAGTATCACCTGAATCTCATTCATCCTGAAAATTATAGCTATTTCAATACATTAAGCAGCAAGCTCGGTTGGTCTAAAAAATTATTCTGAAAGTCGCGCTGGCTACTTTACTGTACAAAAAACCAGTCTATACTGTATGCAATAACAGGTGTTATTACATACAGGAAATTATCATGCTGGCGCAACTCACAATCAGTAATTTCGCCATAGTGCGCGAACTGGAAATTGATTTTCAGGCAGGGATGAGCGTCATTACCGGTGAAACCGGGGCGGGGAAATCCATTGCTATCGATGCTCTGGGTCTTTGTCTCGGCAACCGCTCCGATGCCAGCATGGTGCGTCCCGGCGCCGGTCGCGCCGACATCTGCGCTCGTTTCTCGCTAGCGGATACGCCAGCCGCGTTGCGCTGGCTGGAGCACAATCAGCTTGATGACAACAACGAATGCCTGTTGCGTCGCGTCATCGGTGCAGACGGCCGCTCCCGTGCATTCATCAATGGGACGGCGGTGCCGCTGTCGCAACTGCGTGAACTGGGTCAGCACCTGATTCAACTCCACGGTCAGCACGCTCACCAGTTGTTGCTCAAACCAGAACATCAACGCCACCTGCTGGATGCCTACGCCGACGAATCTCAGCTGCTTTGCGCCATGCGTCAGGTTTGGCAGCAATGGCACCAGAGTTGCCGTGAGCTGGCGCAACACCAGCAAGCGACCATCGAGCGGGAAGCGCGTCGGGAATTGCTGCAGTATCAGCTCAAGGAGCTTAACGAGTTCGCCCCCCAGCCGGGTGAATACGAGCAAATCGACGTCGAATACAAGCGGCTCGCCAACAGCGGGCAACTGATGTCGCTCAGCCAGCAGACGCTGCAGATTCTCAGCGAAAACGAAGACCAGAATGTGCTTGGCATGTTACACAACGCCAAACATCAGTTATCGGAGTTGGTCAGCATGGATGAAAAACTCTCCGGCGTGTTTTCCATGCTAGAAGAAGCCAGCATTCACATCAGCGAAGCCGGCGACGAGTTGCGTCATTACTGTGACCGTATGGATTTGGACCCAATCCGACTGTACGAACTGGAACAGCGCCTGTCGCGTCAATTAACGCTGGCACGTAAACATCACGTCACTCCGGAAGAACTTCCCGCGTTTCATCAACAGTTATTACAGGAACAACAACTGCTGGAGCAGCAAGAAAGCGATCATGAAACCCTGAGCCGCGCAGTACAGGAATTTCATCAACAGGCGCTGCATGTGGCCGAACAGCTTCACATCCGGCGCAGCCAGCACGCCATCGAGCTGGCGCAACTGATCACCACCAATATGCATGAACTGGCGATGCCGCACGGCCATTTCACGATTGAGGTGACCTTCTCTCCAGACTCACTGACCGCTACCGGTGCTGATCACATTGAATTCTGTGTCACCACCAACCCCGGTCAACCTCACCAGCCACTGGTAAAAGTGGCTTCGGGGGGCGAGCTGTCACGCATCGCACTTATCATTCAGGTGATCACCGCCCGCAAGATGGATACCCCAGCGCTTATTTTTGACGAAGTGGACGTGGGTATCAGCGGCCCGACGGCGGCGATTGTCGGCAAAATGCTGCGCCAACTTGGGCAATCGACTCAGGTCATGTGCGTGACCCACCTTCCGCAAGTGGCCGGATGTGGTCACCACCACTACTTTGTCAGCAAACACACCGATGGCGCCGCCACGGAAACCCTGATGCAGCCATTAGCTAAACGTGAACGACTGCAGGAACTGGCGCGTCTGCTTGGCGGCTCAGCCGTTACCAAAAATACCCTGGCAAACGCCAGAGAATTGCTCGCAGCTTAGTGGAGGTCAACTTTTTCGAATTCCCGCGGTCTTACAGACGTCTTGCAGGTTTTCAAGTCAGGCAAGGTCTATTATCATCTGCAACCTATGCCCTTAAGGAATGTAATCACTATGCGCTGTAAAACGCTGACTGTCGTCGCTGCGGTGGTTGTTGTTATGTTGACTGCCGGTTGTTCCACACTGGAGCGAGTCGTCTATCGGCCTGACATCAACCAGGGGAATTACCTTTCCTCCGTTGACGTTGCCAAAATTCATAACGGAATGACCAAACAGCAAGTCATCTACACGCTGGGCACCCCCATGCTGCAGGATCCGTTTGGATCAGATACCTGGTATTACGTCTTCCGTCAGCAACCGGGCCATCAAGCCGTGAAGCAACAAACGCTGACACTGACTTTCAACAGTCAAGGTGTACTGGCTAATGTGGATAACAAACCCACGTTGCAAGCGCAGTAAGTGAATAAGCTCGCCACTGTTATTCCCAAATGATCGGCACAAAAAATAAGGCACGTCACCGTGCCTTATTTTTTGAACGCTCCGCTCGCTGACGCCGCAGCTCTTTAGGATCAGCCAACAACGGCCGATAAATTTCCACCCGGTCGCCATCATTGAGTACATCGCTTAATTTCGCCGGTCGGCTAAAAATACCGATTTTATTGACGCCCAGATCAATATCCGGTCGCAACGCTAGCAAGCCGGATGCCTGAATGGCCTGCTCTGCCGTGCTCCCGGCTTCCAACGTTAGTGGTCGTAAATACTGCCGATCCGGCAATGCGTAAACCACTTCAACATGAATATCAGCCACAGTAGACCTCTTTGGCGCGTTGGGTGAATGCCTGCACCATGTTGTTGGCCAACTCTTTGAAAATTTTACCGAATGCCAGTTCAATCAGTGCATTCTTGAACTCAAAATCCAGATTCAGTTCCACCTTGCAGGCATCATCGCTCAACGGCGTAAAACGCCAGTCCCCGCGCAGTTTACGGAACGGGCCATCCACCAACTGCATTAAAATGCATTGGTTATCAATGAGCGTATTGCGGGTAGTGAATGTCTTGCTAATACCGGCTTTGGATACATCAACCGCGGCGGTCATTTCATTTTCGGAGGAAGACAGCACCCGGCTACCGGTACACCCTGGCAAAAAAGCTGGATAAGAGGAAACATCATTCACTAATTTATACATCTGCTCGACACTGAATGGGACCAGCGCAGACCGGCTGATTTTAGGCATACAATTTTCCGTGATTCATAAAACGCGCAAAATCATACCATCGATGAGCAGTCAGACAACCATTCTGCGAGGAACATCGCACCCGTTCACAAAGAACGGCATCAACACCAACGAGGGATTTCATTCACAGCAACAACCAGTATAATGACGACACTATGACAAAGAAAAAAGCACATAAACCCGGTTCAGCGACCATTGCGCTCAACAAGCGCGCCCGCCATGAATACTTCATAGAAGAAGAGATTGAAGCAGGGCTGGCTCTTCAGGGGTGGGAAGTCAAATCACTGCGTGCGGGCAAAGCCAACATCAGTGACTGCTATGTCCTGATGCGTGACGGTGAAGCCTACCTGTTCGGTGCCACATTCACGCCTCTGCACGGTGCTTCCAGCCATGTCGTGTGTGACCCGACCCGAACCCGTAAACTATTGTTGAATCAGCGCGAGCTGGATTCACTCTACGGTCGCGTTAACCGTGAAGGTTATACGGTAGTTGCGCTATCGTTGTACTGGAAAAACGCCTGGTGCAAGGTCAAGATTGGCGTAGCAAAAGGCAAAAAAGAACACGACAAGCGTGAAGACATCAAAGAGCGTGAATGGAAGCTGGATAAAGCGCGCATCATGAAAAAGGCCTCACGCTAACAGTTGCTAGCATAGCGAACCCTCTTTCTGTTATAATGGCACAATATCTTGGGGCTGATTCTGGATTCGACGGGATTCGCGAAACCCAAGGTGCATGCCGAGGGGCGGTTGGCCTCGTAAAAAGCCGCAAAAAAATAGTCGCAAACGACGAAAACTTCGCACCTGCTGCTTTAGCAGCTTAATCAGCCTAAGAAACTGAAGGTGTCCTCTCTCCCTAGCCTCCGCTCTTAGGACGGGGATCAAGAGAGGTCAAACCTAAAAGAGATCGCGTGGATGCCCTGCCTGGGGTTGAAGCGTTAAATCCAATCAGGCTAGTTTGTTAGTGGCGTGTCTGTCCGCAGCTGACAAGCGAATGTAAAGACCAGACTAAGCATGTAGTACCGACGGTGTAGGAATTTCGGACGGGGGTTCAAATCCCCCCAGCTCCACCACATTTGATAGGACAGCAGCAGGACAGCGTCTTTAAATACAATCAGTTAAAGACACAAGCCTGACAGCGACTGGACTATAAAAGGACTAAATTATGCACGTGAACTGCACGTGCATTTCATGTCTCTCCCGACAACCCCTGAATCACCATCAGGGGTTTTCTGTTTGTAAGAAAATGAAATAAGAAATCCCGCTCCTCGATGATTACTAGCGTTAGTTAGGTGCTGTTTTCCCATGACGGCTAGCCCTCCTCTAACTATTGGCGGGATATCTCACGGCACAACAATGTGCTAAACACACTGGCATCATCATTTCCCCCTACCGGTTTATTCAGGATTAACCGGCCGCTCTTCCTACCTCAGCAGCAAAACTTCACCGTTACCCGATAACTGTAACGGCGTGGAATGCCCTGCTCCCCGCTTTCTGTTTCACTCCACCCACAGCGGTCGCAAAAACCAAAAACGTGATAAAAATCACAAAAAACCAAACACACCCCGCTCATAAAACAACCACCAACAGAATAAATGCAAAATCTGCGCAATTTCTTGCTCACTTTCCAGCATAAATCCCTGTTTGCGCAATGGATGCCGTTTTTTCGGGAGGTCTGCGCAATTTTTTGCTCAAGTTTGACTTAGGGAAAATGGCGATATTATTTTTTCTTTAAAAACAATAGAATAAAAACTGGCACAGTCATTGCTTTGTAAACGGTGAAGTCACACTAACCGTTCAACAACAAGGAGCAAGACT